>NZ_SSOH01000083.1:0-3340 GCF_029873155.1 Pseudomonas sp. BN515
TGAAGTGGTCAAGTAAAACTGGACACCGGTTTAGGTCTATCCAGCCAGCGCTTCGCGCTGTGCCGGTGTCTGGTAGCTGTTGTAGCTGTGTGGCCGTCGGTGGTTGTAGTAGTCGGTCAGGTAGCGCAGTACATCAGCCTCTGCTTCGGCTTGGCTGGCGTAACCCGAAGCCGGTATCCATTCGGATTTGAGGCTCCGGAAGAAACGCTCCATCGGGGCGTTGTCCCAGCAATTGCCGCGACGACTCATGCTCTGGCGGATTCGATGCCGCCAGAGCAATTGTCGAAATTCCTGACTGCTGTAGTGGCTGCCCTGGTCGGAGTGAAACAGCACGCCGGCGGGGCAACCGCGAGCCTCATAGGCCACGCGCAAAGCACGTCCGGTAAGCTGCGAGTCCGGACGATCGGACATTGCCCAACCCACAATCCGCCGCGCATACAGGTCCATGATCGCGGCCAAGTAGATCCAGCGCCCGCCGGCCCAGATGTACGTCACGTCACCGCACCACACCTGATTGGGGCCGTGGGTGCGGAATTGCCGGTCCAGTTCGTTCGACGCTTTGGCACTCTCACCCTCAGTTGGGCGGTAACGGTGTCGACGGCGTTGCGAGCTGAACAACTGGGCCTCTTTCATCAGACGGCCGGCCAGGAATCGACCCACTGCCCAGCCTTCCTGGCGCAAAGCCGCCGCGAGCGTCCGGGCGCCTGCCGAACGCCGACTCTGGACATGCAGCTCCACCAAGCGCTGTCGCAACCTGGCGTGCGGCTGATTACCGCGAGCTGCTGACTTAGCGGCGGCATAGACACTGCTGCGATTGATGCCGAACAGCCGGCAAAGCTCTGCCCGTGGATAGTGCTCACCCAATGACTCGACTAAGCGCACTAATCGAGGGCGTCTGACATCAAGAGAGCGGTAGCCTTTTTTAAGATCTCTTTCTCCCGCTCCAGCCGCCGCACCTGGGCCTCCAGCTCCTGGATTCGCCGCTGCTCCGGCGTCATGGCCTTGCTGTGCTCCGGCGTCTTGCCATGGCGCTCCAGGGTCAATTGCTCGACCCAGCGCCGCATGGCAGTTGGGCCTACCCCCATCGCCTTGCAGGCTGCCGGTATGGAATAGCCTTGATCGACCACCAGGCTGGCGGCCTCGAGTTTGAATTCCGGACTGAATGATCTTCTGCTCATGAACACCTCTTGCTTGGGCGCAGCTTAACGCCCTATCGGGGTGTCCAGAATCATTAGGCCACTTCAGACCGAAATTAGAGTAGGGAAAATAAATCTGTCCCCTTTTTTGAGCTCGTGTAATAGTTGAGCCTCACGGCGAGGGGATTATTACTGCATATCCTAAGTAGAGGTACGGCATGCGTGAGTCTGGAGAAATAATACAAGAGGTCTTGGAAGCGGTTTCGGGATGCTTCGAGGACGATACAGAAAGAAATGTCAAAGAACTTCTCGCATGTGGAGAGCCTGGTTTAGCACTGGAAGTTCTTTGCTCTCAGCTGGTGGAATTCGACATAGCTATCTCATTTAAGATGAAAGAGCAGCTTGCAATAGCAGCAGAAATCATGGGGATGGATATTGAGGAGCTGCAAGATATAAATATCTTGTAGTTTCTTTGTCGAAAAAGGAACTGCTACGGCTGGTGGGCAAGCAGCCTCTACACTTCCGAGGAACTTTAACGAGTCAGTTCTCCGGGAAAAGGGGGCGGGAAAAGGGGGCAGATTTATTTTCACTACTCTAAACCTGACTAGTGGGACGAGATTAGAGTACAAAAAATAAATCTGCCCCCTTTTTTCAAGAGTGTTACGACAGATAAAGGGCTTAATTTTTTGGAAAAAGATTGTCCGATGGTCGAGGTGTGCGGCTGAATATGGATGGGGCTTTTAAAGGGTTTGTGGATTAAATTGTTATGGCTGAGTCATATGAAGTGGTTTTGCAAGAAGTTCCGGTAAAGGGGCTGTTTTCACTATTAAAAGAGCTGGAGGGGATATCCGAGAGGGTTGGCGATTTAGTAGTCTCGGAGGGACTTGAGGGTTCAAGAGGTGAGGGTGGTTTTTGTGAGAACCTGGTCAATGCGTTTTCTTCTTATGAAGGGAGTGTATGTATGGCGGAAAAGCTCTTTAGGTTCAGGGTTTCAAAGGATGATTTTTTTTCGTCTGTTTTGTTGAGGGTCGTTAAGTACGAAGGTAGGGTGGATGTTGAAATGTCTTTCGATAGTTTTATTGATCTTGATGTTGGCTTCGTAATGCTTGCGTTTCAGGAAATCTCTAATGCACTTTCAAGGAGGTTTCATGTCAAGGACTGCTACGGTGGGTCAGAGCCTGCTGTAGATGTTGATACTCGATATTTCACTAATGGTCTCTTGGGGCCGTTGAGTTTACGGAAAAATAAACTCGATTCTTGATCGAAAAGGGGAAAAGGGGACAGATTTATTTTTCCTACTCTAAATCTGACTTGCGGGGTGAGATTAGAGTAAAGAAAATAAATCTGTCCCCTTTTTTCGGTGGTGGTACTGCGTCATTTATGGCGGGGGCATCAACAACTGTTGGGCTTATGGCGGGGTATTTGAAAGAGGATTTTGTGGGGGGGCGCAACGTCCGTTGGATTAAGTTCTGGGTTCGCGCGTTATGCTGTATCTAAGGGGTTTTCTAAAGAGCTAGCAGGGAAGATGGCAAACTCACTTTCATCGATGGGGGTGTGGGACTCCATGGTGGATAACGCGAAAGAGGTGCATTCAAATGATCAGTAGGTTGGTGGCCTGGCTGTATGTTGGAAGAGGAGCTATTTTGGTGTTTATGGTTGCGTCTTCGCTGGTGAACGCAATTTCATTGTTGGGGAATTGGGATATTTTTTTGGGAGTATTGTTGGGGCATTTCTGGTTTGGGCAGTGTTTCTATTCATTTGTAAGTGGGCGAGAGATATTTTTTTCAGCTGGTGCTAGCGTTGAGAAGGACGCAAATGTCTATATAAGGATGGCGGTTGGAAGTTTTGCGCTATTCGTGTTTGTTGTTTTGTTTTTCTTTAGAGGCTATTAGAAAAAAACAGGAAAGGAGATGGGTTCACGGATTGAGTGAAAGGGAAAAGGGGACGGCGGATTCAACCAGTCAGTGCAACACCTTGCGATTCAGCTACAGCTGAAGGGGGTGTAGGCAATGGCAGGTACAGGGGGAAAAGGGGACAGATTTATTTTTCCTACTCTAATCCTTTGAATAGAGAACACGTTCTTTTAAGTCTTCATGGAGGGAGAAACCATGCCCAGGGTGGGGCGGGTCCTGTTGGCAAACTACCCGCATCACATTGTGCAGCGGGGCCACAACCGACAAGTCGTGTTTGCCGAGGACACTGAT
>NZ_SSOH01000083.1:3390-113021 GCF_029873155.1 Pseudomonas sp. BN515
CCTCTTGCTTGGGCGCAGCTTAACGCCCTATCGGGGTGTCCAGAATCATTAGGCCACTTCAGAGGGAGAGGGGGTTGTACGTGCCTGTGTTCAGTCTGAGCACAGTCCTGTGGGGGCGATTTCAATCGCTACGCAGGGCGCAGCCCTGCTTTGTAGGAGCGAATTTATTCGCGAGATGGCGGGGCACCGTGCAAGCCTTTAACTGCCCTCACCCCAGCCCTCTCCCAGAGGGAGAGGGGGTTGTCCGTGCCTGTGTTCTGTCTGGGCACAGTCCTGTAGGGGCGATTTCAATCGCCAAGCAGGACACAGTCCTGCCCTTCCTTGTGAAAGCCAGCGCGCAGCCCTCACCTACCCCGCTGCATCCAGGCCGCGCCAAGGCCACTCAGGCAGATGATGGCGATGCCGGCCAGGCTGGTGGCGTCCGGTGTGTGGGAGAAGATCAGGAAACCCAGCAGGCCGGCGAACACGATCTGGCAGTAGCCAAAGGGCGCCAGCAGGGCCGGAGCCGCCAGTCGAAAGGCCTGGGTCAGCAGCAGGTGGGCGGTCATCCCCGCCCCGCCCAGGGCCAGCATCAGCAGGCCGTGGCCCAGGTTCGGCACCTGCCAGAAGAACGGCACCAGGGCGCTCATCGCCAGGGTATTGCACAGGCCGGCGAAGAAGTTGCTGGTGGTGGGGCTGTCATGGGCCGCGACCTTGCGTGTGAGCAGTTGGTAGAAGCAGAAACCCAAGGCCGAACCGAAGGGAAAAAGGATGGCCGGGGTAAACAGGTCGCCGCCGGGATGGACGACCACCAGCACGCCGACGAACCCCATCACCACCGCCGCCCACTGTCCCCTGGTGACCTTTTCCTTGAGCAGCGGTACCGACAGCGCCGTCACCAGGACCGGAGCGAGGAAGTTGACCGCCGTGGCCTCCGCCAGCGGAATGTATTGCAGGCCGGCAGTGAACAGCAGGCTGGTGCTGAGCAGGCTCAAGGCCCGCAGCACCTGGAGCAACGGACACCTGGTGCGCAATACGCGCAGACCCGCCTGGGGCAGGAATATCCCGGCCATCAGCAGGGTGTGCACCAGGTACCGGGCCCACACCACCATCACCACCGGATAGAGGCCGCCGAGGAACTTGGACAGGGCGTCATGCCCGGCGAAAAGGAAGGTGGCCAACAGCACAAGCAGGATGCCCCGCAGCGGTTGGTTGGTACCGGACAGCGGAGTACTGGCGCTCATGGGGTGCTCGAAAAAAGAACGCGGCCCAGCCGGCCGCGCGAAGGGTGAAATCTCAGAGGCGCTGGAGCAGTGCCTGCGTCTTGTCCATGGCCATTTGCGCGCGTGTCCGGGCACTGACGCCCTGCTCCATCAGCTGGCGCGTGGGGATTTCCAGGCTCAGGGGAATGTTCGCCGGCAGCGCGCGCAGCAGGCCGATCAGGTCGCTGTCGCCATCGCCTGGGAAGCGCCGTTCATTGCGTGCCTGACGCAGAATTTCCTCCATGTCGTCCGGACGCGGCCCGGCCACATCGCAGAGCTGGACGTAACGAAGACGGGCCGGCGCGACCCGCGCCAGGTCGCCCAGGCACGACGCCGAACGGTTGAAGTGGAAAGCATCCACCAGCACGCCGCCGTTCTTCCGCCCCGCGTTCTCCACGATGCGTACCGCCTGGGTGAGATTGCGGGCGTCGGTCCAGGGCATGAATTCCAGGCTCGGATGAATCCCGAATTGCGCGGCGAGGTCGCAGAAGGCGGCGAAATTGTCGGTCAGGCGCGCCTCGTCAGCGTCGTTGCCGGCCACCAGCACCTCAGTGGCACCAAACTCGGCACCAGCCGCGAGGATTGGCTCGAAGTCGGGCACCTGGGTTTCCGCCTTCAGCCGCAGGATCTCGATATCCAGCACCTGTACGCCGGTATCGCGCAGGCGCCCAAGGGTCTGGCGACGAAGCCCGGCGTCGGCCACCAGCGGGAAGTGATGCTCTTCAGGGGTAGCCGGCACCAGGCGCAACCCGACGTGGCTATAGCCGGTGCTCGCGGCCACTTCCACCATTTCTGGCGGCGAGAGTTCGAGGACAGTCAGAGCGGCGAGGGAGAAAACGCGTTCAGTCATGATCTTCTCGGAATCCAGTTCCACAATTGGATTCGCGATATTTAGAACTCAGTTCCAAATAATCTCAAGAAGAAAATTCGACCGACTGACGAAAGCGGGATTCACGAAGATTTGGAGGGGGCGCAGAGACTTGTAGAGATTTCAATCGCCAAGCAGCCCGCAGGGTTGCCCTAAGGACCGACATGGGGCCGCTGCGCGGCCCTTTGGCGAATGAATTCGCCCCTACAGGTAGTTCCCGAGTGGGGGGAATACGATCAGACGAAGAACTCGGACGCCTGGCTGGCTGCCGAGAGTTCCGCCACGGCTTCCAGCAGGAGCGGCGCCAATTCATGCATGCGCTCCACCGGCAGGCGCGCGGTCGGGCCGGCGACGCTGAGTACACCGATGGCCTTGTCGGTACGCGGATCGCGCACCACCGCAGCCAGGGCTGACATGCCCACCGACGAGCTTTCCACCACCCAGGCGTAACCATGCTCGCGAGCCACACGCAGGCGTTCCAGCAGTTCGATGTTGGAGCGCGGCGCGTTGGGTCCGAAGCTGGCCGGGTCGCCCACTCCCTGGCGCTCCACCAGACCCAGCGCCTCGGCGTCGCTCAGGCTGGCCAGCCAGGCATGGCCGGAGGCTGTGTAGAACAGCGGCGCATCGCGCCCCATATCAGGGTCGTAGCGCAGGCCGGAACGCGCGCCCTGGGATTTGACGATCCAGGTCAGGCGATCCCCTTCGATCACCCCCAGGCGAACCAGCTCGCCGGTCTCCCCGGCCAGGCGATCGAGGATCGGCTGGACGATGTCGGCACCGCTGCTGGCCAGGTAGCGGAACGCCATGGCCACCAGCCGGGTGGACAACTGGTAGCGGCTGTTCTCCTGGTTCTGGCGCACGTAACCCAGGCGAATCAGCTCGGCCAGCATGCGGTGGGTAGCGCTCTTGGGGATGTTCAGCTCATCGGCCAGGGTCTGCATGGGCAGGCCACGCGGGTCGGTGGTGAGGCGTTCGAGCAGGTTGAAGGCGCGTTCGATCTGGCTACCGGCCATGGGGGATAGGTCCTCCTGAGTGTGCGCCGATTCTAGAAGACAACACCCGTCTTAAGAAACCTGGAACTGCGACAGCCCATTCATGCAGATCGGCGCGATAAATGTACGGAATGGTTAGTTTTAGTTCGATAATCGAACAAAAGCGCTTCCGGCGGATTGAACGCGGGACCTGCGGATTTCACTATCGGTTCCAGGCGCGAGGCGTTGCCGCAACCAGCCTGCGATCCCCGCAACGCCTCGCCTTTTACCGACATAAATACAAGAAAGGTCGAAACGATGTTCCAGCCCCGCACCTCCGATGCCTTGCCGCCCATACCCGGGCCATTCTTCGATTGCGCGTCGCCGTTCGCCTCCATTGCCCTGGTCCAACTGGCCAGCGGCGAGCATCTGGGCAACCGGCTGCAACGCGGTCTCGCCCGTTTGATCGAGCGCCGCAAAGTCCGCTGACGCCCCCATAGCTCCAACCCCCATCTGCATTCGCGCAACCGCCGCGAAGGGGCTTTTGCGCACCCGAAAACAACAATCAAAGAGGCAAGAACGAGCATGAATTCCAGCCGCCGCCAGCTCCAAACCTTTGTCCCGTGCATCCTCTCCGCCGCCGTCGCCCTGGCCGCCCTGCCCGCCCAGGCCGCCGACGAGCACGGCTTCGTCGAAGACGCCACCGCCACGCTGAACCTGCGCAACTTCTACATCAATCGCAACTTCGTGAACCCGACCAACCCGCAAGGCAAGGCCGAGGAATGGACCCAGAACTTCATCCTCGATGCCCGCTCGGGCTTCACCGAAGGCCCTGTAGGCTTTGGCGTCGACATGCTCGGCCTGCTGTCGGTCAAGCTCGACGGCGGCAAGGGCACCAAGGGCACCCAGCTGCTGCCGGTGCATGACGATGGCCGCCCGGCCGACGACTTCGGCCGCCTGGCCGTGGCCGGAAAGATGCGCGTATCGAAGACCGAACTGAAAGTGGGCGAGTGGATGCCGGTGTTGCCGATCCTACGTTCCGATGACGGCCGCTCCCTGCCGCAGACCTTCCAGGGCGGCCAGGTGACCTCCCAGGAGATCGACGGCCTGACCCTCTACGGCGGCCAGTTCCGCCAGAACAGCCCGCGCAACGACGCGAGCATGGAAGACATGTCCATGAACGGCAAAGCGGCCTTCACTTCGGACCGCTTCAACTTCGCCGGCGGCGAATACGCCTTCAACGAGAAGCGCACCCTGGTTGGCCTGTGGTACGCCGAGCTGGAAGACATCTACCAGCAGCAATACCTGCAGGTGGTGCATAGCCAGCCCGTGGGCGACTGGACCCTGGGCGCCAACCTCGGCTACTTCACCGGCAAGGAAGACGGCTCGGCGCTGGCCGGCGACCTGGACAACCAGACCTGGTCCGCCCTGCTGTCGGCCAAGTACGGCGGCAACACCTTCTACGTCGGCCTGCAGAAAGTCACCGGCGACGACGCCTGGATGCGCGTCAACGGCACCAGCGGCGGCACCCTGGCCAACGACAGCTACAACTCCAGCTTCGACAACGCCGACGAGAAGTCCTGGCAGGTCCGCCACGACTACAACTTCGCCGCCCTCGGCGTTCCCGGCCTGACCCTGATGAACCGCTACATCAGCGGCGAGGACGCCCACGTAGGCAGCGTGACCGACGGCAAGGAATGGATCCGCGAAACCGAACTGGCCTATGTGGTCCAGTCCGGCACCTTCAAGGCACTCAACGTGAAGTGGCGCAATTCGAGCATCCGCCGCGACTACAGCAACAACGAATTCGACGAAAACCGTCTGATCATCAGCTATCCGCTGTCGATCCTCTGATCCTTTGGCAAGCGTGCTTTGACTACCTTGGCCCGCCTTCTGGCGGGCTTTTTTCTGGCTGGGCAAAACCTCTCTAACGGCACGCCCGATTTCCGTTCGCTGACCGGCCACTTGCGTCCCCCTGCCCTTGGTCGCGGCGAACAGCGCTCATAAAATACGGAACATGGTTCCAGTATTTAAGGATTCCCCGATATGCCTGCCGAACACCCAACACCGAACCACCTCGACTGCGACCTTCTGGTCATCGGCTCCGGCGCTGCGGGCCTGGCTGCGGCGGTCACTGCGGCCCACCATGGACAGAAGGTGATTCTGGTCGAGAAGGAGCCGGTCTTCGGCGGCGCTACCGCCTGGTCCGGTGGCTGGATGTGGGTGCCGCGCAACCCGCTGGCCCGGCGCGCCGGAATCATTGAGGACATCCAGCAACCGCGCACCTACCTGCGCAACGAACTGGGCGAGCACTTCCGCCCGGAACTGGTGGATGCCTTCCTCGAAGCCTGCCCGGAGATGGTGGCGTTCTTCGAGCAGCACACCGCCCTGCAATTCGTCGACGGCAATGGCATCCCCGATATGCATGGCGACACACCCGGCGCGGCTACCGGCGGCCACCAGGTGATCGCGGCGCCCTATGACGCCCGTGAGGTGGGCGACCTGCTGCCGCGTCTGCGCAAGACCATGCGCGAAACCTCCTTCATGGGCATGCCGATCATGGCCGGTGCCGATCTGGCTGCCTTCCTCGGTATGACCCGCTCGCTGAAGGCGTTCGCCTACGTGACCCGGCGCTTCCTCACCCACCTTTACCACCTGGTTCGCTACGGCCGCGCCATGCACCTGGTGAACGGCGTGGCGCTGGTGGCGCGCCTGGCCAAATCGGCCAATGACCTGGGCGTCCAATTGCTGGAATCGGCACCGGCCCGCCGATTGCTGATTGAAGAAGGCACCGTTCGCGGCGCGGTGGTCGAACGGGACGGCCACGAAGTTGCCATCCACGCCAAGGCGGTGGTGCTGGCAGCCGGAGGCTTTCCCAACGATCCGGTGCGGCGCAAGGCACTGTTCCCTCGCGATGCCAGCGGCCACGACAACCTCGCCCTGCCCCCAGCCTCCTGCTCCGGCGACGGCCTGCGCCTGGGCGAATCCGCCGGCGGCGTTGTAGCCAACGACCTGCGTTCCCCGGTGGCCTGGGCACCGGTTTCCAAGGTGCCCTACCCCAACGGCACCTTCGGCCACTTCCCCCACATCATCGATCGCGGCAAGCCCGGCATCATCGGCGTCCTGCAGAATGGCCGGCGCTTCGTCAATGAAGCCGGTGGCTACTACGACTACGTCGACGCCATGAACCGGGCCGTGCCGGAAGGCGAGGAAAGCTGTTCCTGGCTGGTCTGCGATCACCGATTCCAGCGCCGTTATGGCCTGGGCTTCGCCCGCCCCGCTCCCGTACCGCTGTGGCCGCACCTGCGTAATGGCTACCTCAAGCGCGGCAGGACCCTGGTCGAACTGGCGCACGCCTGCGGCATCGACCCGGCGGGCCTGACCACCACTGTCGCCGAGTTCAACCACCATGCCCGCCGGGGCCAGGACCCAGAGTTCGGCCGGGGCAGTACCCCGTTCAACCGCCGCAACGGTGACGCCCTGCACGACGGCCCCAATCCCTGCGTGGCCCCCATCGAACAGGGCCCCTTCTATGCCGTGAAAGTACAACCGGGTTGTTTCGGCACCTTCGCCGGCCTGCGCACCGACGGCCAGGCACGGGTACTGGACGAGCACGCCCAACCGATTCCCGGGCTCTATGCCGCTGGCACCGACATGGCCAGCGTGCTGGGCGGCCATTACCCGTCCGGCGGGATCAACCTGGGACCAGCCATGACCTTCGGCTACATCGCCGGCCGCCATGCGGCCGGCACCACCCTTGATGCATAAGGAGCAGCACATGCGGAATCTCACCACCCACCATGGACTCGACATGCCCCAGCTCGGTCTCGGCACCTGGCCGATGAAGGGCGAGGAATGCACGCTCGCCGTGCGCCAGGCACTGGAACTGGGCTATCGCCACATCGACACAGCACCGGCCTACGAAAACGAAGCAGCCGTGGGCGAGGCGTTGCGCCAGAGCGACGTGCCCCGCGAAACCATCCACCTGACCACCAAGGTCTGGTGGGACAAGCTGCAACCGGCCGCCATGCGCCAGTCCCTGGAAGACAGCCTGCGTGCCCTGGGCACCGAGCAGGTAGACCTGTTCATGATCCACTGGCCGTCCAAGGACTGGGATCTGCCGCGCAGCATCGAAACCCTGGTGGCCCTGCGCGATGAAGGCAAGGCGCGCTGCATCGGTGTCGCCAATTTCCCCCTGGGCCTGCTGCGACAGGTAGTGGATGACCTTGGCGCGCCGCTGTCCACTATCCAGGTCGAGTACCACGTGCTGTTGGATCAGCGTGGTCTGCTCGATTACGCCCGCAGCAAAGGCCTGGCGCTGACCGCCTACACCCCGCTGGCTCGCGGCCAGGCGGCGGAGCAGGCGGCGATTCGGCACATTGCCGAGAAGCACGGCGCCCTGCCGAGCCAGGTTGCCCTGAAGTGGCTGCTGGACCAGGACGGCATCGCCGCTATCCCGAAGGCTTCCAGTCGGGAGAATCAACAGGCCAACCTGGATGCGCTCAAGCTGAAACTGGATGACGAAGACCGCGCCCTGATCGCCGCGCTGCCGAAGGACCGCCGAGTGGTCAGCCCGGAGTTTGCGCCGGTGTGGGATGCTTGATGCCGGGCAATGTGGGAGCGGTTTCAACCGCGATGCAGTCCAAGGGCCCGCCGCCATTTCGCGAATGAATTCGCTCCCACAATGCCCCCACACAAGCTCCGATCCGCAGCCCTGCCTGTAGGGGCGATTTCAATCGCCAAGCGGGCCGAAGGTCCGCCTCCGGCTTCCAAAGGGGCAACTGCGTTGCCCTTGGCGAATGAATTCGCCCCTACAAAGGAACGACCGGTGCCTATTTGTGGGAGTGGTCTCAACCGCGATGCAGGCCCGAGGCCAACTTGTAGGAGCGAGCTTGCTCGCGAATGGTCCAGGCACGTTGTTTCGCGAGCAAGCTCGCTCCTACATGAATCTCGTGCTACCGATCAAAGCCCTTAACAAAAAACGCCGCCCGGATGCGTGGTCCGGGCGGCGTTCGGGTCTTGCGGCGGATCAGCCTTGCAGCGATTCCACCCCAAGCTCGTCCCACACGGCTTCGGCCAGGTGGAAGGTGGCGTTGGCCGCGGGGATGCCGCAGTAGATCGCGCTCTGCATGATCACTTCCTTGATCTCGTCGCGCGTCACGCCGTTGTTCTTCGCGGCACGCAGGTGCAGCTTCAGCTCGCCCTCGCGGTTCATGCCGATGAGCATGGCGATGGTGACCAGGCTGCGGGTGTGGCGCGGCAGGCCCGGGCGGGTCCAGATGTCACCCCAGGCGTGGCGGGTGATCATTTCCTGGAACTCTTCGTTGAACGGCGTCAGGTTCTGCAGACTGCGGTCCACATGGGCGTCGCCCAGCACCGCGCGGCGCACTTTCATGCCGGCTTCGTAGCGTTCTTTCTCGTCCATCAATACGTCCTCGAATGGGGATCGTAGGAGCGAGCTCTGCTCGCGAACCGCTTCGCGAGCAAGCTCGCTCCTACATCAATAGTCAGGCAGTGAGGAACGCCAGCACGCGCTGGCTGAAGGCATCGCCAGCCTGCACGTTGGACAGGTGCGCAGCATGGAACTCCATCAGTTCGGCACCGGCGATGCGCTCCTGCATGAAGCGGCCGTGTTCGGTGGTGGTCACTGGGTCGCCGCTGCCGCAGACGATCAGGGTCGGGGCGCTGATGCGGCCCAGCTGCTCTCGGTAATCGGCGTCACGCACGGCGGCGCAGTTGGCGGCGTACCCCTCGGGCGAGGTCTGCGCCAGCATGCCGACGATGGGCTCGACCTTGGCCGGTTGGGCTTCGGCGAAATCCGGGGTGAACCAGCGGGAAATCGAGGCATCGCGCAGGTCGCGCATGGCCTGGGCGCCGCCGGACAGCACGGTGTCGATGCGCGGGTTCCAGACTTCGGGGGCGCCGATTTTGGCGGCGGTGTTGCACAGCACCAGGCGCTCGATGCGCGCGGGGGCGTTGATGGCCAGCCACTGGCCGATCAGACCGCCCATGGACAGGCCGCAGAAGTACGCCTTCTCGATGTCCAGGGCATCCAGCAGGGCCAGCACGTCACCGCCCAGTTGCTCGATGCTGTAGGGACCTTCGCTGACCAGGGATTTGCCGTGGCCACGGGTGTCGTAGCGCAGCACCTGGAAGTGCTGGATGAAAGCCGGGATCTGCGCATCCCACATGTGCAGGTCGGTGCCCAGGGAGTTGGACAGCACCAGCACCGGCTTACCGGTCGGGCCTTCGAGGAGGTAGTTCAGGTCGCCATCGGCGAGTCGTACGGCAGGCATGGAAAACTCCTAGCGCGAAAATGCGTTGTGTTCGGCCAGTGCACGGTCCACCCAGCGGCGGGCCTGGCCAAGGTAATGGGCCGGATCGAGCAGGCGGTCCAGCTCGGCGGCGGAAAGTTGTGCGCTGACGTCGGCATTGGCACCGAGCACGGCACGAAGGTGAGCGCGCTCCTTCACCGCCTGGCGGCAGCACTGCTCCACCAGGTGATGGGCGGCGTCGCGGCCGATGCGCTGGGCGAGCGCAATGCTCACCGCCTCGGCCAGCACCAGGCCCTGGGTCAGGTCGAGGTTGCGGCGCATGCGTGCTGCATCCACTTCAAGACCGGGCACCACCAACAGCGCCTGCTGCAGGGCACCGGATACCAGGCAGCAAAGCTCCGGCAGGGTTTCCCATTCGGCGTGCCACAGGCCAAGGCTGCGCTCGTGCTCCTGGGGCATGGCGGCGAACATGGTGGAAACCAGGCCCGGCGCTCGGGTAGCGGCACCGATCAGTACGGCGGCGCTCACCGGATTGCGCTTGTGCGGCATGGTGGAAGAACCACCTTTACCTGGCGCGGAGGGTTCGAAGACTTCGCCCGCTTCGGTTTGCATCAGCAGGCTCAGGTCCCGCCCCAGTTTGCCGAGACTGCCGGCGATCAGGCCGAGCAGGCTGGCGAATTCCACCAGGCGGTCGCGCTGGGTGTGCCAGGGCTGGTCCGGCAGGTTGAGGTCCAGTTCGCGGGCCAGGGCCTCGGCCACCGGCCAGGCCTGATCGCCCAAGGCGGCCAGGCTGCCGGACGCGCCGCCGAATTGCAGGCAGAACAGGCGCGGCTTGAGTTCGGCCAGGCGCTGGCGATGACGGGTGACGGCGCCCAGCACTCCAGCGAGTTTCATGCCGAGGGTGACGGGCGTGGCCTGTTGCAGCCAGGTACGGCCAGCCAGCGGTGTATCGGCAAAGCGCTCGGCCTGGACCGCCAGGGCTTCGGCCAGGCCGGCCAGGTCCTGCTCCAGCAGTTCGGTGGCGGCACGCAGTTGCAGCACCAGGCCGCTGTCCATGGCGTCCTGGCTGGTGGCGCCCAAGTGCACGTAGCGTTCGGCTTCGCTGCTCTGGGCGGCGACGCGCTTGCCCAGAGCCTTCACCAGCGGAATGGCAGAGTTGCCGGCGCTGGTGATGGCCTGGGCCAGGGCGGCAAAGTCGTAGAGTTCGGCATTGCAGGCCGCCTCGATGGAAGCGACGGAATCAGCGGGGATCAGCCCCACGCTCGCTTCAGCGCGGGCCAGTGCCGCTTCGAAATCCAGCATGCCCTGCACCCGGCCCTGGTCGGAGAACACCGAACGCATGGCAGGCGCCGTGAAGTAGGCATCGAAGAGTTGGTTGCTCGGGCTGTTCAAGCCAGTGCTCCGGAAAATCAGGATGGTGTTTCGTTTTATAGCAGCCGGCCGTGTGGGGCCAGCTTTTACGCGGCGCGATCGGTGCGCACAGCGCACCCTACGTAGGGTGTGCCGTGCGCACCAAGAGCTGTCAGACCCGCTCGATGGCCAGGGCCAGACCTTGGCCCACGCCGACGCACATGGTCGCGAGGCCGAGCTTGCCGCCGGATTTCTCCAGCTGGTGCAGGGCGGTCTGGACCAGGCGCGCGCCGCTGGCACCCAGCGGATGGCCAAGGGCGATGGCGCCGCCGTTGGGGTTGACCTTGTCGCTGTCGTCGGCGATGCCGAGTTCACGCATTACGGCCAGGCCCTGTGCGGCGAAGGCTTCGTTCAGTTCGATCACGTCGAAGTCGCCTATGGCCAGGTTCAGGCGTTCCATCAGCTTGCGCACCGCCGGCACCGGGCCGATGCCCATCACGCGCGGGGCAACGCCAGCGCTGGCCATGCCGAGCACTTTCGCGCGCGGGGTCAGGCCGTGCTTCTTCACCGCTTCGGCGGATGCCAGGATCAGCGCCACGGCACCGTCGTTCACGCCAGAAGCGTTGCCGGCGGTGACGGTCTTGCCTTCACCGTTGACCGGCTTCAGCTTGGCCAGGGCTTCGAGGGTGGTGTCCGGACGCAGGTGCTCGTCCTGGTCGACCACGGTCTCGCTCTTCTTGCCCTTGATCACCACCGGCACGATTTCCTCGGCGAAGAAACCTTCAGCCTGGGCACGACCGGCGCGCTGTTGGCTACGGACAGAGAACAGGTCCTGGTCTTCGCGGGAAACCTTGTAGTCGTCGGCCACGTTGTCCGCGGTCTGCGGCATGGCGTCGACGCCGTACTGGGCCTTCATCAGCGGGTTGATGAAGCGCCAGCCGATGGTGGTGTCTTCGATCTTCTGGGTGCGGCCGAAAGCGCTGTCGGCCTTGCCCATCACATAGGGCGCGCGAGACATGGATTCCACGCCGCCGGCAATCGCCAGTTCCATTTCGCCCGAGGCGATGGCGCGGAAGGCGGTACCCACCGCATCCATGCCCGAAGCGCACAGACGGTTCAGGGTCACGCCCGGAATGCTGTCCGGCAAGCCGGCCAGCAGCAGCGCCATGCGTGCGACGTTGCGGTTGTCTTCGCCGGCCTGGTTGGCACAGCCGAGGAACACTTCATCCAGTTGGTCCCATTTGACCTGCGGATTGCGCTCCACCAGCGCCTTGATCGGGATGGCGGCCAGGTCGTCGGCACGAACCGGTGCCAGCGAACCGCCGAAGCGGCCGATGGGCGTGCGGATGGCGTCGCAGATGTAGACCTCGCGGCTCATTCCTCACCCCCTTGCTGGCCGTGGGCGGCGGCGGTGCGGGCTTCGAGGGCGCGCAGGGCGGTCAGCTCGGTCTCGTTCGGAGCCTGGGTCTCGCTCACGTTCGGCGCGAAGCGGATTGCCCAGCCGGTGTTCTCGATCACCTGCTCGCGGGTCACGCCCGGGTGCAGCGAGGTCACGATGAATTCGTTGGTACCGGCTTCCGGTTCCATGATGCAGAGGTCGGTGATCAGCGCCACCGGGCCTTTGCCAGGCAGGCCCAGCTGCTTGCGATGGTCACCGCCCTCGCCATGACCGACGGAGGTGATGAAGGCCAGCTTGTCGACGAAGGTGCGATGGGACTGCTTGAGGATGATCAGCACTTCCTTGGCGGAACCGGCGATCTCCGGGGCACCGCCCGCGCCCGGCAGGCGCACTTTCGGACTGTTGTAGTCGCCGATCACGGTGGTGTTGATGTTGCCGAAGCGGTCCACCTGGGCGGCACCGAGGAAGCCGACGTCGATGCGACCACCTTGCAGCCAGTAGCGGAAGATTTCGCCGGTGGGCACTACGGTGTCCGCGGTTTCGGCCAGTTCGCCGTCGCCAATGGACAGCGGCAGCACGCTCGGCTTGGCGCCGATGGGGCCGGATTCATAGATCAGCACCACGTCCGGGGACGAGGTCAGGCGCGCCAGGTTGGCGGCCTTGGACGGCAGGCCGATGCCGACGAAGCAGACGGCACCATTCTTCAGGCGGCGGGCAGCCGCCACGGTCATCATTTCATTGGTGCTGTATTCAGGGGTGAATTGAGCGCTCATCACTTGGCCTCCGCAATCTTGGCTTGGAACTCGGCGAAATCCTTGGTGCCACGGATGTACTCATCGATCCAGGCAGTGAAGGTTTCGCGGTTGCGGGCGATCGGGTCCCAGGCCTGGTAGAAGCGGTTGTCGCGCTCGTAGTAGCCGTGAGCGTAGGACGGATGGGCGCCACCGGGAACGTGGCAAACAGCGGTCAGGGCCCAGGTGGGCAGGACGCAGGCGTTCATCGGCGCGTTCAGGTCGTCGACGATTTCTTCGACGGTGACGATGCAACGCTTGGCCGCCAGGGCCGCTTCCTTCTGCACACCGAGGATGCCCCAGAGCAGCACGTTGCCCTTGCGGTCGGCCTTCTGGGCGTGGATCACAGTGACGTCCGGGCGAACCGACGGCACGGCCGCCAGTTGCTCACCGGTGAACGGGCACTGGATGAACTTGATGTTCGGGTTGACCTTCGGCAGGTCGGAACCGGCGTAGGCGCGCAGCACGGCGAACGGCAGGCCGGATGCGCCAGCTACATAGGAGTTGGCCAGGTCGGCATGGCTGTGCTCGTCGATTTCCAGGGCGTTCGGCCACTGCTTCTCGACCGCGTCACGCAGGCGGTGCAGCGAGCCAACGCCGGGGTTGCCGCCCCAGGAGAAGGTCAGCTTGCGAGTGCAGCCGGCGCCGATCAGCAGGTCATAGACCAGGTCGGGGGTCATGCGTACCACGTGCAGGTCTTTCTTGCCCTGGCGGATGATTTCGTGGGAAGCGGCAGTGGGAATCAGGTGGGTGAAGCCCTCGAGGGCTACTTTGTCGCCGTCGTTGATGAAACGCTCGACGGCTTCGCGGAGGGAAATGATTTCAGCCATGGTCGATCTCGTGTTGTTATCCAGGGCGTTTGGGGCGCCGGGTGAGCAAAAAGTACTCCCCGGCCCCACCCTGGACAATCCGATAATCGACTATTCGTGCGGTTATCGAACGGATGTGTATGTTGCTACCGAATCCGTTCCGGGCCGCCGGGCCTCAACCGTCGAAGGCTTTCTTCAAGGCCGCGATATCCAGCTTCTTCATCTGCATCATGGCTGCAAAGGCCCGCTGGGAACGCTCCGAAAGCGAGTCCTCGAGCATTTCCAGCATGGCGATGGGCACCACCTGCCACGACAGGCCGTAGCGGTCCTTGAGCCAGCCGCACTGCTGGGCATTCGGGTCGCCGCCGGCGGAAAGCCGGTCCCAGTAGTAGTCCAGCTCTTCCTGGTCGTCACAGTGGATCTGGAAAGACAGTGCCTCGTTGAACTTAAAGACCGGCCCGCCATTGAGGGCGGTGAAGCGCTGGCCGTCCAGCTCGAAGTCCACGGTGAGTACCGACCCCGGCTGCCTGCCGTGGACGTCCCTGCCCGCCTCACCATAGCGACTCATGGTGGTGATCTTCGAATTGGGGAAGATGCCGACGTAGAAGTTGGCAGCAGCCTCTGCCTGGTCGTCGAACCATAGACACGGGACGATGGTATGAATCCGCTTGCTCATGGCGCATCTCCTGGTGGGTGGGATGACGATAGATGATCCTCCCCTGGTCGTTTGGCGCCCCGACAAATCGACATCACTCGATGAATTCCTGTAGGAGCCAGCTTGCTGGCGAAGCGATGCCGTTCAATGGCAAGCCAGCTCCTACAGATGCATCTCCTCAACCAGCACCTTCACCAGCTCCGCTGCGGGCATCTCCCGCGCCAGGGGAGCGCCCTGTCCCGCCCATTGCACGGCGAAGTCGTTGCAGCCCTTGGCGCTGGCGGCGGCGTGAAGGGCCTTGGCGGCATCGTAGGTATTCGGGTAGTCCGGCAGGGCCGGGGCATCGGCGGTGTCGACATCAGTCCAGAGGCGGTTGACCATGCCACGGGCGGCACGGCCGGAAATGGCGGCGGTGATGCGCGTCTGGTGGGCGCGCTCGCCTTTCAGGGCCGTGCGATAGGCGGCATTGGCGGCCGATTCCGGGCAGGGCACGAAGGCGGTGCCCAGTTGCGCGCCCTGGGCACCGAGCGCCAGCGCGGCACGGATGCCCTGCCCGTCCATGATGCCGCCGGCAGCGATCACCGGCACGCGGCAGTTGCGGGCAATCAGTCTCACCAGCGCCAGGGTGCCAATGCCGGCGTCACCCTTTTCGGGCTCGAACACGCCACGATGGCCGCCGGCCTCGATGCCCTGGGCCACGATGACGTCGACACCCGCGGCCTCCACCAGACGAGCCTCTTCCAGGCTCGTGGCGCTGGCCAGCAGGCGAATGCCAGCCGCCTTGAGCGCATCGATCCAGTCGCGGGACGGCAGGCCGAAATGGAAGCTGACCACGGCCGGACGCTCGTCCAGCAGCATCTGCACCATCTCCGGGTCGGCGAGGAAGCTCTTGTAGATCTCGCGAATGCTGGCTGGCGGCTCGGCGTCGAACTCGGCGAACAATGGCCGCAGGTGCTCCAGCCACGCGGCCTCGCGCTGGGCGTCAGCCACAGCTGGGCGATGGCAGAACAGATTGACGTTGAAGGGGCGGCTGGTCAGGGCACGGGTTTCCGCGAGCATGGCGCGGGCCTGGGCCGGCGTGCTGGCACCGATGCCGATGGAGCCCAGGGCGCCGGCATTGGACACGGCAGCCGCGAGGGCCGGGGTGGAAACACCCACCATCGGGGCCTGGATGATGGGGTATTCGATACCGAGCAGTTGGGTGATGGACATGACGCCGCAACTCCGTTGTACGTGAAATCCTGGCCAATCTATCTCAAATAAAGAATAATTTTAAGCATTCATTCTCTACTAGAGATTATTAGCCATGGATCTATCCAGCCTGGAGATATTCCGCGCCGTGGCCCTGGAGCACAGCGTGACCCGCGCGGCCCAGCGCCTGCAGCGGGCGCAGTCCAACGTCACCACGCGGATTCGCCAGCTTGAGGAAGAACTGGGCACGCCCCTCTTCCTCCGTGAGGGCAAGCGCATGACCCTGACCGATCGCGGCCAGGCCTTTCTCGACTACAGCGAGCGCCTGTTGGCCCTGGCAGACGAAGCGCGCCAGGCCATGCACCCGCAACAACCCGGCGGGCGCCTGCGCCTGGGCAGCATGGAAAGCACTGCCGCCAGTCGCCTGCCCGGCCCACTGTCGCGCTTCCACGCCCAGTACCCGGAGGTGGAACTGGAAGTGAGCACCGGCACCAGCCAGGCGCTGCTGGAAGGCGTGCTCGCCCGCCGTCTCGATTGCGCCCTGGTGGCCTGGCCAGAGGGCAAGGGGCCATGGCACGAGGAAGTCTCTTCCCTTGGACTGGAAGCCCTGCCGGTATTCGAGGAGGAGCTGCTGCTGGTACTGCCTACGGGTCACCCGCCCGTGGAAAACCCAGCCGATGTCCAGGTGAACGGCCTGGCAGGTTTTGCCGAGGGCTGCACCTACCGGCAGATCGCCGAAAACTGGTTGTCCGCCGATGGGCGCCCACTGCCGAAGGTGCAGCAGGTGGGCTCCTACCACGCCATCCTCGCCTGCGTGGCGGCCGGCTCCAGTGTCGGCATCCTGCCGCGCTCGGTGCTGGAGTTGCAGCGCGAGCCATCTCGCCTGGGCCAATTGCCGCTGATGCAGGTCCCTACCCTGCTGGTCTGGCGCCAAGACTATGCAACCGCCTCCTTCGAAGCGTTCCGCGAGGCACTGCGCAGCATCGACTGACACTCGACGGCGCGGTCACCCGGCCTGCCACTCAACCGGCTCACCGCTGTTGGCCCAACCCTCGTGACGTGGCAAGCCATCTTCCGGCAGGGTCAGCAGAGGGTGCTTGGAGCGCACGAACACATAGCGATCCGGCTTGCCGCCGACATCGCACTCGCGGTCCAGGGTCGGGACATGCACCAGTTCGAAATCAGGGAAGCTGTCGACGTGCAGGTACATGTGGCAACCGCATTCGGAGCAGAAATGGCGGTGGCAGGTGGACTTGGAATGGAAGCACTTGAGCTTGCCGGCATTGGCGGTGACCTTGAAAGCGCTTCGGTCCACCACCGCGATGATCGCCATGGCGCCGCCGCAGGTATCGGTGCAATCGGTGCACAGGCAGTAATGCACTTCCGCAGGTAGGGCGCTGTATTCGTAGCGCACCGGGTTGTCATCGCACCGGCAGCCGCCGACCGCCTTGAATGACTCGGTCATGACCGTTCTCCCATCGAAGTTGAACCTGACGCCCGCGCCGGAGCGTGCCGGCGTGCACCGGCAAGGACCTGGTTCGTGGATGTACGAAGAACGCCGGGAAACCGCCCCGGAGCGGGCAAATGCCCGCGCAGGTACGGATCAGGTGGGCCTCACCGCTGCATTGTTCAGATTAGTTCAGAGCCTGCCGTGCAGTGCCTTCTCGAAGATGCGGCTGTAGGTCTGCGCGTCGTACGGCACCGGGTTGGTGCCCGCGGAGGGATCGACTTCCGCCATCCGCCCGACCTGTTCGATACGCGCGTCATCGATGCCAATGTCCGCGAGGCTATGGGGAATGTCCAGCTCGCTGCGCAGGTTCACCACCCAGTCGAGGACACCGGCGAAGCCCGCCTTGGGCAGACCGAGGTAGCGGGAAAGGCGAGCCATGGGGCCTTCGATATGGGCGCGGTTGGCCTGCAGCACGTAAGGCATCAGCACGGCATTCAGCAGGCCGTGGTGGGCGTCGTAGAGCGCGCCGAGGGGATGGGCCAGCGCATGCATGGCGCCGAGGCCGCGCTGGAATGCGGTGGCGCCCATGCTGGAGGCCACCAGCATCTGCAGCCGGGCCTCAACGTCGCTGCCTTTGGCGGTGGCCCGTGGCAGGTAGTCCTTGACCAGGCGCATGCCCTCCAGGGCGATGCCTTCGGCCATCGGGTGGTAGAGCGGTGAGCAGTAGGCTTCCAGGCTGTGGGACAGCGCGTCCATGCCGGTGGCAGCAGTGATTTTCGGCGGCAGTCCGACGGTGAGTTCCGGGTCGAGGATGACGATGGCCGGCAGCATGCGGGCATGGAAGATGATGCGCTTGATGTGTGCCTGGTCGTCGGTGATGACCGCCGCACGTCCCACTTCGGAACCGGTGCCCGCAGTGGTGGGCACGGCGACCACCGGCGCCATGCCGGCCACGTTGACCCGCGAGGCGTTGTCACCGACATCTTCGAAGTCCCACAGCGGACGGTCCTGCCCCACCATCAGCGCGATGGCTTTGCCGGCGTCCAGCGCCGAGCCGCCGCCGTAGGCGATCACGCCGTCGTGCCCGCCGGCCTTGAAGGCGGCCACGCCATCCATCACGTTCGGCCCAGTGGGGTTGCCCTTGATCTGGTGGAAGAGCCCGGCCTTGAGCCCCGAGTCGCGGCATTGGCGCAGGGCCGCGTCGATCATCGGCATCGTGGCAAGGCCGGGGTCGGTGACCAGCAGCGGTGCGCGCATGCCCAGTTCGCGACACGCCGCGTTCAGCTCGGCGATGCGCCCGACGCCAACGCGCACTGAAGTCGGGTAGTTCCAGTTCATGCGGAAGTGGCTCAGGTCCATGGCACGCCTCACAGGCTGGTCTTGAAGTGGAAGGACTTGGGCCGGGTCAGGTGCTCGTAGCCCACCCGCGACAGGGTGCAGCCCCGCCCGGATTGCTTGACGCCGGTCCAGGCCAGTGCCGGGTCCAGGTAGTCGCAGCGGTTGAGAAACACGGTACCCGCCTCAACCCGGTCGGCCAGCGCCAGGGCAGCGGTTTCATCCTGGCTGAAGATGGCGGCGGTCAACCCGTAGGGACTGTCGTTCATCAACGCCAGCGCCTCCTCGTCGTCGCGAACCTTCTGGATGCCCACCACCGGGCCGAAGGATTCCTCGTTCATCACCCGCATGCCGTGATGGACGCCGGTCAGCACCTGCGGCGCCAGGTAGGCGCTGCCAGGCACGTCGCGCACAAAGGCAGCCGGGTCCAGATGGGCCTTGGCGCCCTGCCCCACGGCTTCGCGGATCTGCGCCCGAACGAACTCCGCCGCTTCCGCCCGGACCAGCGGCCCCAAGGTGGTTTCCGGATCATCGGAACGCCCGAGTCGGTACTGGCCCACCAGCGCCACGGCCTGCTCGACGAAGTCATCGAAGAGATCGGCATGCACGTAGATGCGTTCGATACCGCAGCAGGACTGGCCGGAATTGAAGAACGCGCCGTCGATGGCGGTCTCCACCGCGTGAGCGAGGTTGGCATCCGCCCGCACGTAGGCCGGGTCCTTGCCGCCCAGCTCCAGCCCGGTGCTGATGAAGCGTCCGGCAGCCGCGCGTTCGACCATGGCACCACCCGCCACCGAGCCGGTGAAGGCGACATGACGAACCGGCTCGGCCTGGATCAGTTGCTCGGTGTCGCCGTGGGTCAGGTGCAGGTACTGCAGCACGCCGGCCGGCAGGCCCGCATCGACGAAAGCTTCGACCATGCGTTCGGCGCAGAGCGGCGTCTGGGCCGAATGCTTGAGCAGCACGCAGTTGCCCGCCAGCAGCGCCGGCACCACGGCGTTCACCGCGGTCAGGTAGGGGTAGTTCCAGGGCGCGATCACCAGCGCCAGACCCAGCGGCTCGCGGCGGATCAGCCGGGTGAAGCCGGGTTTGTCCGGCAGGCGGATGTCGGCCAGGGCGTCTTCGGCAATGTCAGCCATCCAGTTGGCGCGTTCGACGAAGCCGCGAATCTCACCGGGTGCATAGCGGATTGGCCGGCCCATCATCCAGCAGAGTTCTTCCGCCAGTTGCGCCTCGCGGGCGGCGAAGGCGGCAATCGCGCGTCGGGTGATGGCCACACGCTCGGCAACCGGCACGACCTTCCACATCCCGCGCGCGGCCTCGGCTCGCTCCAGCGCGGCGGCGACCTCCGCGTGCGAGGCCCAGGGCCGCTCGACGTAGACCGAGCCATCGATGGGTGAAAAGGTCTGCAACAGCTTGCTCATGGAGCGATCCCCCTGGATTGCCTGCCTTGTTTCAGCCTAGCCAACGCGTCTACTGGCCGAAGACTTCCTTGAACAGCGCCTGCATGTCGGCCCAGGAGTTCTCATCGGCCACCTTGCTGTAGCCGAGGTCCGGCCCCTTCTCGCTGCCGTGGCCGGCATGGCTCAGGCGATCGGCGTCCGGGTTGCTGAAGCTGTGCTTGGCCTTGGGCTGGATCACGACCCGGTAATCCGCCTGGGCGGCGTCGAACTCGTCCTTGAAGGTGTTGACCGACGCCATGGGTACCAGGGTGTCCTTCTCGCCATGCTCCACCAGCACCTTGGCCTTGACCGCGCCCGGCTTGGCCGCCGATGTAGCGGCCAGCACACCGTGGAAGCTGACGACCGCGGCCAGGGGCACGCCTTCACGGGCCATGTCGAGCACCACCTTGCCGCCGAAGCAGTAGCCGATGGCGGCGAGCTTGTTGGGGTCGGTCTGGGGCTGGGCCTTCAGCAGATCGAGGCCGGCGAGAAAGCGCGCCTTGGCCGCCGGCGCACTGGCCAGCGCGGCCTGCATGAACGCCTGGGCATCGGCCGGGTGCTCGGTGTTCTTGCCATCGCCGTACATGTCGATGGCCAGGGCGCTGTAGCCAAGGGCGGCGAGATCGCGGGCGCGGCGCTTGCTGTAGTCGTTGAGCCCCCACCACTCGTGGACCACTACCACGCCCGGACGCTTGCCAGTGATGGCGTCGTCGTAGGCGTAGTAACCGATCAGCGACGTGCCGTCCGGGGCTTTGTAGGGGATTTCACTGGTCTTGATTTCAGCCTGGGCGAGGCTGGTGCCGAGGAGCAGCGCCAGCAACAGGGCGATTCTGGACATGCAGCTTTCCTCCAACCGGAAGTGAGAAGAACGACTGCAACCAGTGTCGCGCGTTTGCCGGATTTCGCCAGCAATCCCGGGAAGGAAACGTGGTGAATACGAATTGAGAGGGGTATCTGGGGTAGTGCCATCGGTTTTGTAGGAGCGAGCTTGCTCGCGAAAAAGCTCCAAGCACGATCTTCGCGAGCAAGCTCGCTCCCACAGGTCAGTCCCGGTCCAGCAGATGGAAACGCGGCAGCGAGAGCCTCCAGTGGATGGCCGCCAGGCGAATCAGCAGGACCACCAGCATCGCCGCCGCGGAGACCAGCCAGCCCGGTAGCGACAGCTCGCGCAAGGCCAGGAAGACCAGGGAACCGGCGATACAGGCGATAGCGTAGATCTCCTTCTGGAAGATCAGCGGCACCTCGTTGCAGATGATGTCGCGCAATACGCCGCCACCCACGCCGGTGATCACCCCCATGATCACCGCCGTGCCCGGCTGCAGGTGGTGCTGCAGGGCGACTTCGGTGCCGTAGACGGTGAACACCGCCAGGCCGAAGGCATCCGCCAGCAGCAGGCCGGTTTCGTTGATCGGCCGGGTCAGGCGAACCCAGAGCACCGTGCCCACGGCCGCCAGGGAAGCGACCAGGATGTAGGTGTCGTCCCTGATCCAGCTCACCGGGTGGTTGCCGAGGATGACATCACGCAGCGTGCCGCCGCCCAGGGCGGTGATGATCGCGATCACCAGCACGCCGAACAGGTCCATGGATTTGCGCCCCGCCATCAGGGCGCCGGTGATGGCGAAGACCGCTACGCCGAACAGGTCGGAAAGGTAGAAGAGTTTCTCCATTCGGTATCAGGCACCCACCGGGGTACGCATGGTGACGAACTCTTCGGCGGCGGTGGGATGCACGCCGATGGTGTCGTCGAACATGCGCTTGGTGGCGCCGGCCTTGAGCGCGACGGCCAGGCCCTGGACGATCTCGCCGGCATCCGGCCCGACCATGTGGCAGCCGAGGACGCGGTCGGTTTCGGCGTCCACCACCAGCTTCATCAGGGTGCGTTCCTGGTTCTCGGTCAGGGTCAGTTTCATGGGCCGGAAGCGGCTCTCGAAAATCTTCACCTTGTGCCCATGGGCGCGCGCCTGCTGCTCAGTCAGGCCGACCGTACCGATGTTAGGCAGGCTGAACACGGCGGTGGGAATATGCTGATAGTCCACCGGACGGTATTCCTCCGGCTTGAACAGGCGGCGGGCGACGGCCATGCCTTCGGCCAGGGCGACCGGCGTGAGCTGCACGCGCCCGATCACATCGCCCAGGGCGAGGATGGACGGTTCGGTGGTCTGGAACTGCTCGTCCACCTTGATGAAGCCACGCTCGTCCAGCTCGACGCCGGTGGTTTCCAGGCCCAGGTCGTCGAGCATCGGGCGGCGTCCGGTGGCGTAGAACACGCAGTCGGTTTCCAGGTGGCGGCCATCCCGCAAGGTGGCCAGCAGGCTGCCGTCAGGCTGTTTCTCGATACTGGCGATATCGGCATTGAACTGCAGGTTCATGCCCTTCTTGCCCAGCTCGTCACGCAGGTGCGTGCGCACGGCGTCATCGAAGCCACGCAGGAAGAGCTCGCGACGATAGAGCAGCGTGGTCTGGGCCCCCATGCCGTGGAAGATGGAGGCGAACTCGACGGCGATGTAGCCACCGCCCACCACCAGCACACGCTTGGGCAACTGTTCGAGGAAGAAGGCTTCGTTGGAGCTGATGGCGAATTCGCGCCCCGGAATATCCGGGATCTGCGGCCAGCCGCCGGTGGCGATGAGGATGTTCTTTGCGGTGCAACGCTGACCGGCGACTTCCACGGTATGCGGGTCCACCAGCCGTGCGTGGCCTTCCAGCAGGGTGACGCCGCTGTTGACCAGCAGGTTGCGGTAGATGCCATTGAGGCGGTGGATTTCGCGGTTCTTGTTGGCGATCAGGGTGGGCCAGTCGAAACCGGCCTCATCGAGGCTCCAGCCGAACCCCTTGGCCTGCTCGAAGTCTTCGGCGAAGTGGGCGCCGTAGACCAGCAGCTTCTTCGGCACGCAGCCGACGTTGACGCAGGTGCCGCCCAGGTAGCGGCTCTCGGCGACAGCCACGCGGGCTCCGAAGCCGGCCGCAAAGCGCGCCGCACGCACACCGCCGGAACCGGCACCTATGACGAAGAGGTCGAAGTCGTAAGCCATGGCAAGTCTCCATAAATCAAGCCGCCAGCATACCGGAAGATCTGTCTCTGACCAGTTGCCGGGCCTATTCTTGAGGCATCGAGAAGGAGATTCCCCATGCGCCCCACCCTCACCCATGTGGCCCTTCATGTACCGGAGCTCGAACCCTGCGTTCGCTTCTATGCGGACTTCTGCGGGATGCGCGTCATCCACGAGCGTGCCGCCAAGGGTTCAAAGATCGTGTGGATGGCCGAGCCCGGCAAGGAACACCAGTTCATTTTCGTGATCATGCCCGGGGGCCACGACCGGCACCTCGCCGCGGACGACTACAGCCACTTCGGCTTCGCCGTGGACAGCCGTGAACGGGTCGACGCCATCGCCGCCCAGGCCGAGGCGGCGGGCTGCCTGATCTGGCCGCCCCGGGACGAGCCCTATCCCGTGGGCTACTACTGCGGTCTGCGCGACCCGGCGGGTAACTATGTGGAGTTCAGCTATGGCCAACCGCTCGGGCCGGGGTCGGAGGCGATGCCGATTCCGTAGGGGCAGTTGTGAGGGCGATTTCAATCGCCATGCGGACCGCAGGTTCGCCCTTCGATTGTTCAGGGGGCAGCTGCGCCGCCCTTGGCGAATGAATTCGCCCCTACAGGAAACCAGCTACCCACGCGCCCGGCCTCCGAAATGAAAAAGGCCGCCCGAAGGCGGCCTCTTTGTTGACGCGGCCCGATCAGTAGGCCTTGCCGGTCTTGTACAGGTTCTCGAAGCAGTAGTTGGTCGCTTCGATGTAGCCTTCGGCACCACCGCAGTCAAAGCGCTTGCCCTTGAACTTGTAGGCCAGCACGCAGCCGTCCTGGGCCTGCTTCATCAGGGCGTCGGTGATCTGGATTTCGCCGCCCTTGCCCGGCTCGGTCTGTTCGATCAGATCGAAGATGTCCGGGGTCAGGATGTAGCGGCCGATGATCGCCAGGTTGGACGGGGCATCTTCCGGCTTCGGTTTTTCCACCATGCTGTTCACGCGGAAGATGTCGTCGCGGATCATCTCGCCGGCGATCACGCCGTACTTGGAGGTTTCTTCGCGCGGTACTTCCTGGATGGCAACGATGGAGCAGCGGAACTGGTTGTACAGCTTGACCATCTGGGTCAGCACGCCATCGCCTTCCAGGTTCAAGCACAGGTCGTCCGCCAGGACCACGGCAAAGGGCTCGTCGCCGATCAGCGGACGGCCGCTGAGGATGGCGTGGCCCAGGCCCTTCATTTCCACCTGGCGGGTATAGGAGAAGCTGCACTCGTCGATCAGGCGACGGATGCCGACCAGGTATTTCTCCTTGTCGGTGCCTTTGATCTGGTGCTCCAGCTCGTAGCTGATGTCGAAATGGTCTTCCAGGGCGCGCTTGCCGCGGCCTGTAACGATGGAGATCTCGCTGAGGCCAGCGTCCAGGGCCTCTTCAACGCCGTACTGGATCAGTGGCTTGTTGACCACTGGCAGCATTTCCTTGGGCATCGCCTTGGTGGCCGGCAGGAAGCGGGTACCGTAACCGGCGGCGGGAAACAGGCATTTCTTGATCATTTCGATCCTTTGGGGTGGGTGTTATGGCGAATTGCCGCGCAGTCTAATCACGCGGCACTCGCCTTACAATGGCCGCTTGCGGGCCGTCCTATGCCCCGATAGAGGAACCCCGCTTCGACCAGCTGCGCCGGCTCGTAGAGGTTGCGTCCATCAAAGATCACGGGCATGCGCATAAGACCACGAATCCGCTCGAAGTTCGGCTGGCGGAACTGCTTCCATTCGGTGACCAGCACCAGCGCGTCAGCGCTTTCGGCCGCATCGTAGGGGGAATCCACCAGACGCAACTGGCCGGATTCGACCGCCTTCGGATAACGCGCAGCCACGCCCGCATTGGCCACCGGGTCATGGGCCTGGACCCGTGCGCCGGCCTGCAGCAAGGCATCCAGCAGCACCAGGCTGGGGGCTTCACGCAGATCATCGGTGCCCGGCTTGAAGGCCAGCCCCCAGAGCGCCACCACCCTGCCCTTCAGGAAGCCGCTGAAATGATCGCGCAGCGCCTGGAACAGCAGGGTCTTCTGCAACGCGTTGCGGGCCTCGACAGCGCGCAGGATGCCGGGCTCCATGCCCTCCTGCTCGGCGGTGCGGATCAGCGCGCGCACATCCTTGGGGAAGCAGGAGCCGCCGTAGCCGCAGCCCGCATAGATAAAATGGGTGCCGATGCGCCTGTCGCTGCCCACGCCGCGGCGCACGTCTTCGATGTCCACGCCCAGCCGCGCGCAGATGCCGGCCATCTCGTTCATGAAGGAAATCTTGGTGGCGAGGAAGGCGTTGGAGGCGTACTTGGTGAACTCGGCGGCACGCACGCTCATGGCCAGCACGCGCTCGTGGTTGCGCAGGAAAGGCGCGTAGAGGCGGCGCAGGTGCTCGGTGGCGTCCGCGTCGTCACAGCCGATGATGACCCGGTCCGGGCGCATGAAATCGTCGATGGCCGAGCCTTCCTTGAGGAACTCCGGATTGCTCGCAACCTGGACCTTGAAGCCCAGACCGCGCGCGGCAAGACCGTCGCGGATGCGTTGGGCGACGCGCTCCGCCGTACCCACCGGCACCGTGGACTTGTCCACCACCAGGCAGGGGCGCCTGAGACTGGCGCCCAGCTCGTCGGCCACGCCCAGCACATGGGAGAGGTCGGCCGAGCCGTCTTCGCCGCTGGGGGTGCCGACGGCGATGAAGATGACGTCTGCCTGATGCACGCCCTCTTCTAAATTCGCGGTGAAACTCAGCTGGCCGCTGGCGAGATGGGACTGGAGCATGGGCTCCAGGCCGGGTTCGTAGATGGGTACCTGGCCCCGGGAAAGGCGCGCCAGGCGGAAGGGATCACGCTCCACACAGCTCACCTGGTTGCCCATTTCGGCAAAGCAGGTTGCCGTCACCAAACCCACATAACCCGCACCAATCACGCATAGCCGCATGGAAAGCCCCTCCGCCAGTGATAGGCGGATTCCATCCAAGGCACGTGGCAGTGCCGTGACAGCGACATGACAGTACGGAGAAACAGCGACGGCCCGATCGGGCCGTCCGGTCAGGACTCCTGCGGGAGTTCGTTCAGTTCCAGTTCCACCAGGGTTTCGTTGCCCTCGTGGTGAATGGGTTGGTCGCTGTAGACGGCCAGTGCTTCCCAGTGCTGGTCCAATCCGGCGCCGATGGCGGCCAGGTGGTCGATCATGCGCCTTCCCGCGCTCTTCACCGATGGGTCCTCGCTGCGCATCATCTCGAACGACATTTCGCTCATTGCCGCCGTGAGATGCGTGAGGCTCCGGGTGGTCAGGCTGAGCAATCGCACCAGGTGCTGCTCTTTCGATTCCATTCGATACCTCTCTTTCACCTGATCCATTCAGGTTCCCCTAAAGCTAGCCGAAATTACGCGATGAACAGGCCATCAGGCTCCATCGCAACTCCAGCATTAGTCAGCCCACGGGCGTCAAAGGTTCGGTCAGGCCAAATGCTCGACGAGGTGGGCCTGGCGATCATATAGGAAGGGTTGTGGCTGAGATATCGACGGATACGAACAGGCCCGCACATGGCGGGCCTGGAATTCGTAGTAGGTGGCCGGTGCTGGTTTCCGGCTTACGAGGTTTATCGGGAATCTGACAGAAGCAAGTCACTCTTCTGCTTCACACGGCGTAAGGGCTGGATTTCATCGGGGAAATCTTTCTAACCGTGTACCCTTCGGAGCGCGCCCCACGTTTCCTCGCTATCCGCTTGCGCATCAGTCTGCGTATCCACCTACTGATATTGAATCTAGCAAAGCCCCTCGCCGCGGCCAGCGCATTTTTAGACCAATTTCTTTCAGCGAAAAGACAAGCTGGAACCGAACGCACTCAGCCTCTCGACTGCTTGAGGGCCAGGCGCGCCCGTGCAATCGCGCAGATCACGAATCTACTCGAATAATGGCTCACAAGTGTTTGATTTGAATGGTGCCCGGAGCGGGACTCGAACCCGCAAGCCCAAAGGGCGAAGCATTTTAAGTGCTCTGCGTATACCGATTTCGCCATCCGGGCTGGAGGGGCATTGGTGCAGGGCGCTGATTTAAGCCGAAATAAAATTTCGAATCAATCACTTAGGCGACGAACCATGACCAGATATCACCAAGCAGGATGATCGCCCCCTCCCGCGTGGGAGGGGGCGAAAGCTGATCCTAGGCCTGGTGAATTTCCCGATCCTTGGTTTCCGGCAACAGGAAAGTGCCAAGAATGGCCGTCATCACGGCGATGACGATCGGGTACCACAGCCCGTAGTAGATGTCCCCCGTGGCCGCCACCATGGCGAACGCCACCGTGGGCAGGAAGCCGCCAAACCAGCCGTTGCCGATGTGATACGGCAACGACATGGAGGTGTAACGGATGCGCGCCGGGAAGAGCTCAACGAGCCATGCGGCGATCGGCCCGTAGACCATGGTCACGTAGATCACCAGGATGGTCAGGAGCAGCAGCACCATCAGGTAATTGGTCTTGGCCGGGTCGGCTTTCTCCGGATAACCGGCTTCTTTCAGGGCGGTGCCGAGGGTGGCGGTGAAGGCCTCGTTCTGCGTCTTGAAGTCGGCCGCCGGCATGCCGGTGCCGTCAAAGCTAGCAATCACCTTTTCGCCGATCCGAATCTGCGCCAGGGCGCCTGGCTCGGCCCGTTCGTTCTCGTAGGGGATGGCTTTCTTCGCCAGCAGGCTCTTGGCGAGGTCGCAGGAACTGGTGAATTTGGCCTTGCCCACCGGGTCGAACTGGAACGAGCACTGGTCAGGGTCGGCCATGACGACGACCGGGTTCAGCTCCTGGGCGACGAACACGTCAGGGTTACCGTACTCGGTCAGGCCCTTGAAGATCGGGAAATAGGTCAAGGCCGCGAGGATGCAGCCGGCCATGACGATCTTCTTGCGGCCGATCTTGTCGGAGAGGCTGCCGAAGACGATGAAGAACGGCGTACCAAGCAACAGCGAACCGGCAATCAGCAGGTTTGCCGTCTGCGCGTCGATCTTCAGCGTCTGCAGCAGGAAGAACAGCGCATAGAACTGGCCGGTATACCAGACCACGGCCTGGCCGGCGGTTCCGCCGAGCAGGGACATGATCACCACCTTGAGGTTGTCCCAGCGGGCGAAGGATTCGGTCAGCGGCGCCTTGCAGGCCTTGCCTTCGGCCTTCATTTTCCTGAACACCGGCGACTCGTTGAGCTGCAAGCGGATGTAGACCGAGACGATCAGCAGCAGGATCGACAGCAGGAACGGAATCCGCCAGCCCCAGGCCTCGAACGCCTCGGTGCCGAGCACGGTGCGGCAGGTGAGGATCACCAGCAGCGAGAGGAACAGGCCGAGGGTTGCGGTGGTCTGGATCCACGAGGTGAAGAAGCCGCGCTTGCCCTGGGGAGCGTGCTCGGCCACATAGGTCGCCGCGCCGCCGTATTCACCGCCCAGCGCCAGACCTTGCAGCAGGCGCAGGCTGATCAGGATGATTGGCGCCGCGACGCCGATGGTCGCGTAGCCGGGCAGGAAGCCCACCACGGCGGTGGAGATACCCATGATCACGATGGTGATGAGGAAGGTGTACTTGCGCCCGATCATGTCGCCCAGTCGGCCGAACACGATGGCGCCGAAGGGACGAACGGCGAAGCCCGCGGCGAAGGCCAGCAGAGCGAAGATGAATGAGGTGGTCTCGTTGACGCCGACGAAGAAGTGCTTTGCGATGATCGCGGCGAGAGAACCGTATAGATAGAAGTCGTACCACTCGAAAACGGTGCCCAGGGAGGAAGCGAAAATGACCTTCCGCTCCTCTTTGGTTATCCCGCGGTTGGGCGCACTCCCCGCGGATGTACCGACGATTACCGCCATGAGTATTCTCCGTCTTGTTATTCAAGGCCGGAGTACATGACTACCGTTACCGTACCCAGGCCCCAGGGGGCTGAAGTGATCGGATCACAGACTGCACGAAGCACGTTGAACGGTTGACCCACGCTTATCGCTGCAAGTTTCCATTAAAGAATAATCGCCCGTGCAGGGATATCCACTTGCCATCATGGATCGCGGCGGGCTGGCGGTTGTTGGCAGCGGCCGGATCAGACCTTGAAGTGCGTACGCGTGCGGAACTGCCCCGGTGAAATGTCGAATTTCTCGCGGAAACAGCGGTGGAAGTGCGGCAGCGTGGCGAAGCCGCTGGCGACGGCGATCTCGATCAGGGACTTGTTGGTGTGCTGCAGCAACTGGCGCGCGTGGGTGAGCCGCAGTTCCAGGTAGTAGCGTGGGGGCGTCGCCTTCACATGGCGCCGGAACAGGCGCTCCAGGTGTCGACGGGAAATGCGCGCATAGCGGGCGATCTCGTTGATCTCTATGGGGTCTTCGATGTTGCTGTGCATCAGCTCCAACGCGAGCTTGAGGGTTCTGGGCAGGGTCGGGTCGAAGTCGATCGAAACCACCGAGACGTCAACGATTTCCCGCATCTTGTCGCAACCCAGGACCTCCTCGACCGCGTCCACGAGTTCCTGACCCGCGCTGTGCTTGACCACTTCGAGCATCATGTCGAGCGAACTGTTGGCACCGGCACAGCTGATCCGCTTGCGGTCCAGCACGTGGGAATGGCTGGTCACCGTCACTTTGGGGAAGAGCTCCGACATCATGGCCCGACCATCCGGGTGGAATGCACAGTCGTGACCGTCCAGCACGCCCGCGTCGGCCAGGAAGTAACAGCCATTCCAGAGACCGCCAAGCACGGAACCCGCCGCATCGGCATGGCGCAGTTTGGTCCGCAGGAGGGGATCGGTTTCGAGGCGGACTCGGAAGCCACCGCACACGACGATGATGTCCTGCTGCCTTTCGTCCAGCTCGGCCAGGGAGCAGTCGGTAGCGATGGCGATCCCGAGGTCGCTCAGCACCAGGTTGTTCTCGCCGCCGACCACCTGAACCTCGAACACCGGCGTCGAACTCATCAGGTTGGCGGTGACCAGCGCATCCACCGCGCCGGTGAACGCCATCATCGAAAAGTGCTCGCGCAGGATGAAGGACACACGGCGAACCGGCACCGTCAGCCCAGCACGACTGGCCCTGTCCAGGTGTGCCAGGTTCTTGCTCTTCAAGACACTTTCGAATGACGTTCTCATCGCTCGACTCACAGCAATTCTGCGGGTTGCCGCCGGAGCCCGATTCCAGGCTCCGGTGGGCTGAGGCCCTTCCTACGAGGCGCTGACGGCCGTTGCGCCGAACAGCAGCGCAAACAGCTTCGCACAGTCCGGGCTGCCGGGCAGTGCCGCAACCGCCTCTTCGATAGCCCGCCGCGACTCCACCCTGCCCGGTTGGAAAAGGTCGGGCAGGTTCCCTCCAACGGTTCGTCACGCATCCTGATGGCGTGAATCCCTCACCTCTCCCGCCAAACACCGCGCAACGCTGCGTCGCCAGTCGATGGGATGTGCTGCACCACGCGCCGTCGCCTGCTCGAATCGGAACGCTTGACATTAAACTTAACTTGAACGTTAGGGTTTCGCTTGCGGGCCTCGCGGGCATGCATCGTCAGATGGTCGAGAAGCATGACAAGACAGTTATCGCTGGCCGACCTTCCATCTGGCTAAGCAATGCCCCCGAGTGCAAGGCATTGACGACAACGAGCACGGCGGAGACTTCGAAACATGAAAATCGGCAGCATTGCAGTGATGGCAGGAGTACTCATGAATACCGTTTCGGTATTCGCATGGGCAGAGGATCCAACTGAAGTCAAAGGGGCCGGAAATACGATGATCGATATTGCCGGCCATGAGGTTCCTGTGGTCGCAGGTGGTCTGTATGACCGCTTCCGCTCCAACCCCCCTCTTTCCACCATTGAGTCAGAAGCCCCTGAAGTTGACCTGAGTTGGTTCAAGGGACTCAAGAAGACAAAGGTCGACATCGGGTTTGAGTCCTACTCGCCGAACTTCTATTACAAGAACAACAGGATCACCGCTGTCTTCACGGCCGATCTGGAACGGCTGAGAGAGTTGATACCTGCAGAAGTCCTGGACAAGGTGCAACCCCTCCAGGTCTGGCCGGGCAGAGGTCTGGTCGCCTTTACCGCCTACTCCTATGAGTACTGCGACAACGACAGCTACAACGAAATCGCCCTGTCCATCGTCACGAACAAGCCTGGCTCGTCGAACCTGGGCCCCATCTCCCTGATTGGCCAGTCTATGTCGAAGGATTTTTGGGGGTACGTACTGAAACTCCCGGTCAATACCGAGCTTGCAAGAGTACGGGGTGTGGTCGGATACAACCTGCCGAAGTGGCTGACGGGTATCAATCGCCGGGATAACGACAAGTCCGTGATCTTCGAGATTGTCGATCACGACACTGGCAAGGTTGACGTTGTCTTTGAAGGCAAGAAACTGAGTGATACGTCAGATGAAATTGAACTGGTGACCAATAGCTTCACCAATGTCGGCCATGACGGAGCGTTGGCCTACGGCTATGCGGTATCACGCCAACTGAGCCACGCCTCCAGCACGAGTGCAGACTCGGTCAACCTCACACTGAATGACGGCAGCCTTTCTAGGTTCATGAAGTCCCTGAAGCTGGGGAAATTGATGAAGTACGAGTACGTGCCTCAGTTCCAAAGCGCGCTCTATGCCCCCGAACCCCTGAAATCCATCCTGGCCACCGAGTAACTGTTCTCAGGTCAGGCCACCGTGGCCTGACCTGAATTGCGGGGATGAACGTTGCCTCACGCTTCCCGTGCTGACAGTGCTTCCGGACGACCGTCAGCAGATGACGGATCTCCTCCAGCGAGGAGCACTTCGGAAGAAGCAGCAACCTTAAAGCTCACTTCAATCCTAGAGTACTTAGGCGGCCAACAATGCAACGGTGATGGCAGGCGCTCGCACGCGAAGCCTGTCGCGCGTTTGCAGCCGTGTATCCAGTCATCCGCCCATTGAGATACGTGCGGGACTCTCGCCATGAGCGATAGCCATTGGCGCACACATCGCCAATTCCCGACCTCCACATACACAGGAGAAGTGAACATGGGGTACGTCACAACGAAAGATGGAGTTGAGATCTTCTACAAGGACTGGGGGCCGCGCGACGCCCCGGTAATCCATTTCCATCACGGCTGGCCGCTCAGTGCGGATGACTGGGATGCGCAGATGCTGTTCTTCCTGGCCCACGGCTTTCGCGTAGTCGCCCATGATCGCCGCGGCCATGGACGCTCCAGCCAGGTCTGGGATGGCCACGACATGGACCATTACGCTGATGACGTAGCAGCGGTCGTGAACCACCTCGGCGTGCAGGGAGCCATCCATGCCGGCCACTCCACGGGCGGTGGTGAGGTCGTGCACTACATTGCGCGGCATCCTGAAGACCCTGTCCCCAAGGCGGTCATCATCAGCGCGGTCCCGCCGCTGATGGTGAAGACCGCGAACAACCCTGGCGGTCTCCCCAAGGATGTCTTCGACGGTCTGCAAGCCCAACTCGCGGCCAATCGCGCGCAGTTCTATCACGACATTCCGGCGGGGCCCTTCTACGGCTACAACCGACCTGGAGCGACGCCGTCGGAGGGCATCATCCGGAACTGGTGGCGCCAGGGCATGATGGGCAGCGCCAAGGCTCACTACGACGGCATCGTGGCCTTCTCCCAGACCGACTTCACCAAGGACCTTGAGAGCATCACGATCCCCGTGCTGGTGATGCATGGTGACGACGACCAGATCGTTCCCTATGAGAACTCTGGTGTGCTGTCGGCGCAGTTGCTGAAGAACAGCACGCTGAAGATCTACCCGGGGTTCTCACACGGCATGCCCACGATCAACGCCGATACCATCAACGCTGACCTGCTTGCCTTCGTGCGAAGCTGAGTTTGGCGGGGGCTGGGAGTTCTCCTTCTGGCCCCCGCTTTTCAGGGCGAAGAATCCGAAACAGGCGGCTATGAACTCCAGCAGCCTCGTATTCCGAAGCGCTGGCTACTTCCGCTTGAAGGCCTCCCGCCGGGCCAGGCGTTCGTCTGCGAAACGATTGCTTATCGACGCTTCCAGATCCTTGCGCTCCACAGGAACGCCACAGTGCGGACAGACGCTGGCCACACCGACGTCATGGCCACACTCACGGTGCACAAAATGCACCGCCAGCCCCTCATCCTCGTTCTTGCACCATGTTTCGCCCCAGGCGCGCAGCGCGTAGATCACGGGATAGAAGTCCCAGCCCTTCCGGGTCAGGTGGTACTCGTAGCGCAGCGGCTTTTCGCTGTAGGGCCGGCGCTCGACCATGCCGTCGGCTTCCAGCGCTTTCAGGCGCGACGTCAGCATCTGCGGTGTAGCCCCAGTCTGGATCTGCATTTCCTCGAAGCGTGTCGCGCCCATGTAGAGCTCACGCAGCACCAGGATCGTCCACTTGTCGCCCACCACGTCCACCGAGCGCGCCACCGGGCACAGCGTATCGGTCGTCTCGTCCTGCACTTGCATCACGGTGCTCACCCCAAGGCCACTATCGTTTTCATAGTAACACGAGCAGGACACGCGAGCCCCCCTGAAATCGCTCTCAAACCAGCATGCCCGTTGACACTATGTTTTTCATAGTTACTATGAGCCGTAACGAGGATCGAGACATCGCGCAACGGAGCCGTAGAGGCAAGCGCCCACTTACGAGGAGCGAGTTCAATCGCGCCTCCTTTCAACTGGAGCACCGAAATGACCAATCCTGTGTATTCCCCCGCGCGTACTGGCCTGCTGCTGGTCGACCCCTACAACGATTTCCTGTCCGATGGCGGCAAGCTGTTCCCCATGTTGAAAACCGTTGCGGAGGACGTGAATCTGCTCGACAACCTGCGCACCGCCGTCGCAACCGTGCGCGGCCAAGGCATCCAGGTGTTCTACGTACCGCATCGTCGCTGGCAGCCCGGCGACTATGACAACTGGGATCACCCGAATCCGACCCAGCGACTGGTCCAGCAGCGCCATACCTTCGCCAAGGGCACGTGGGGCGGCGAATGGCACCCCGACTTCGTGCCGCAGAACGGCGACATCATCATCCAGGAGCACTGGGGCCAAAGCGGCTTCGCCAATACCGATCTCGATTTCCAGCTGAAGCAGCAAGGCATCACCCATGTAATCGTCGTTGGCCTGCTGGCGAACACCTGTATCGAATCGACAGCCCGTTTCGCCATGGAGCTCGGGTATCACGTGACGCTGGTGCGCGATGCGACGGCAGCTTTCAGCAAGGACATGATGCATGCGGCGCACGAGCTGAACGGGCCGACCTTTGCGCATAGCATCGTCGATACCCGCGGGCTCGTTCTCGCCCTGCAGCAGCACTGAAGGGGGCGCGCCATGTCCACTCCAGCCGCGGTCTCGGCCGGGATCCCCGCTCGCCTGGTCGCCACGATGGCGGTGTGCTGCGCGCTTGCCGTGTCGACCATCTACTACCACCAGCCACTACTGCCGCAGATGGCCGCCTCGTTCGGCCTGGCGCCGACGCAGGCCGGGCTGGTCGCCACCTTGACGCAACTCGGCTATGCGACCGGCCTTCTGCTCTTCGTGCCGCTCGCGGACTGCCAACAGCCACGCAGGCTCGCGTTGCTGGCCATTGCTGCGAATGCGGTGGCGCTGATCGCCTGCGCTGCGGCACCGAGCTTCGCGTTGCTGTGCGCCAGCAGCTTTGCGGTTGGCGTCACGGCGATCACCGCGCAGATCATCATCCCTGCCCTTTCGGGTCTGGCGACACCCGCTGCACGGGGCCGCGTCGTGGGCACCTTGCTCAGCGGCCTTTCTGCCGGCCTGCTCTTGGCGCGCACGATCGGTGGCTTCCTCGGCGCGCACACGGGTTGGCGAGCCGTGTTCCTACTGGCCGCGCTCATCGATCTACCGTTGCTGCTCATCATTGCCCGGAGCCTGCCCGCTGCCACGAGGCTGAGTTCGATCAGCTATGTCGGGTTGATGCGTTCGCTGGGAAGTCTGGTGCGCGAGGAAAGTGTGCTGCGCTTCTGTGCGGCGAGCGGCTTCCTGATATTCGCCGCGTTCAGCGCGCTATGGGCTACGTTGGCCGCGCTGCTGACACAACCGCCCTACGCATTCGGTTCCGCCACCATCGGCATGTTCGGCTTGGTCGCACTACTGGGCATCGTCGCGTCACCGCGCATCGGTGCACTGGCCGATCGCCTGGGTGCGCGCACCATGGTCCTGGCAGGTGCGATGGCCCTCGCCGTGGGCTACGCGTTCATCGCCGCGGGCGGATACAGCCTTGGCTGGCTGATCGTCGGCATGGTGCTACTCGACTTCGGCAATCGTGCAGGCCTGGTTGCCAACCAGTCACGCATCTACACCCTGCGCCCCGAGGCCCGCAGCCGACTCAATACGGTGTTCATGGGGTCGTACTTCCTCGGCGGTGCGGTCGGCGCTGCATTGGGGAATTACGGCGTGCACCGTGCCGGCTGGATCGGCCTAGCAGCAGTCGGAGCCTTGCTGGCCCTTGCGGCCACGGCGATCAACGCATTCAGTCCCCGTGAATCGACCACTGCGCTCACCAACCTGCGCACATGAGCCAACCGCTCGGAATGCGTTCAAAGCCATCCCGAGCGGCAACAGCCTTTATCCAATCAATCCCCCATTGGGTGTTTATGCAGCTTCACCGGCTCGGCTTGCCGGCGGGCACGGGCCATGCGCGCGCGGATGTTCAGGGCTTCCACGGCCAGGGAGAAGGCCATGGCGAAGTAGACGTAGCCCTTCGGCACATGGACATCGAAGGATTCGGCGATCAGCACGGTGCCCACCACCACCAGGAAGGACAGCGCCAGCATCTTCAGGCTCGGGTGCTTGTCGATGAAGTCGCTGATGGTGCCAGCGGCCAGCATCATCACCAGCACGGCCGCGACGATCGCGGCGACCATCACCGGAATGTCGGAGACCATGCCGACGGCGGTGATCACCGAGTCCAGCGAGAACACGATATCGATGATGGCAATCTGGATGATGGTGACGACAAAACCGCCGCCCAGCTTTCGTGGACCGCTCTCCCCTCCTTCACCGTCCTCTTCGCCTTCCAGGCTCTGGTACATCTCACTGCTGCTCTTCCACAACAGGAACAGGCCACCGAAGAAGAGGATCAGGTCTCGCCCGGAAATGCCTTGTCCGGCCAGCTGGAACAGGTCGGCGGTGAGCCGCATGATCCAGGTGATGGAGAGCAACAGCAGGATGCGCGTGACCATCGCCAGGGCCAGGCCGCAGAAGCGGGTGCGCGCCTGCAGGTGAGGCGGCATGCGGCCCACGAGGATGGCGATCATGATGATGTTGTCGATGCCAAGGACGATTTCCAGGGCAGTGAGGGTGAAGAACGCCGCCCAGATCTCCGGGCGCAACAGCCATTCCATCTCAGGCTCCCAAGCGGGCTGGATCAAGGGTCGAACAATGGCGCAGGCGCCGCTCCGCTCGTGACGGATGGGCGCCTGCACCTGGACAAGCATAGTGAAGTCGCTGCGAGCCGGGGCTCGCGCGTTGGTGCAGAGCACCGCACATGCGGTCCGGGATCGCCAGACAGCATGCGAGGGGTGGCCTGGTGTCAGGCCACCGCGTAGACCACCAGTTCCACGAGCATCTCTTCGCGTGCCAGGCCGGCGACCACCATGGCGGCGCGGTTCGGGTAAGGGGCAACGAAGTACTCGGCGTAGACCGCATTGACGGTCGCCAGGTAGCTGCGGTCGGTGACATAGATCAGTACCTGGATCACCGCCTCCAGGCCGAGACCCGCGCACGCCAGGGTGTGCTTTAGGTTGTCGAGGGTCTGGCGCGTTTGGGCCTCGATGCCGCCGTCCACCACACGCCCCTCGACGTCGATGGGTATCTGCGCCGTGTACAAGGTGCCATTACCGATAACAGCCCACTCCAACGGGGCCTTTGACGGGTACAAGCGAGTGCTGACTGCCTGCTTCATTGAACTCTCCAGCATGGGAAGAAAAAAGGAGGGGCGATGGGCATCGCACCCTCCCAAGGGACTAGACCTGCTGCTCCCGGGCCAGTCGCCGTGCGATCTGCGGAGCGTTCCAGAGCGCCGGGAGGATCAGCAGGGAGACCGGCACGGCGGTGATGACGATGAAGGATTGCAGGGCCGTGACCCCGCCCGAGCCGATAGTGATCAGGACCACAGCGGCCAGTCCCATGCCGATGCACCAGAAGGCCCGCAGCCATTTCTTCGGTGCATCGTTGGCGGACATTGCCAAGGCGACGGTGTAGGCCATGGCATCCCCATTGGTGGCCACCGAGATGAAACTGAGGAACAGGAACAGCGCGGACACCAACCCCGCCAGCGGCAGGCTCTGGGTGACACCCAGCAGCATGGCCTCGGGTTGGCTGCCGTGGCCGGTGACGATTCCGGGGGTCTGCAGTTCAAGGCCGATACCGGTGCCGCCAACCACGGTGAACCAGAACATGGTCACCAGCGGCGCGATGATCGACAGGGTCCCGATGATCTGGCGGATGCTGCGACCCCGGGAAATCTTGGCGACATACAGGCCCATCATCGGCGCGTAACCGATGAACCAGCCCCAGTAGAAGACCGTCCACCAGTCGAGCCACTTCGGGTCGGCGCGATACATCGTCATCGGCAGGAAGTATTCCAGCTGCAGACCGAACGCCACGGGGAAACCCGAGAGGATGAACAGCGTCGGTCCGGCCACGATCATGAAGGCTGCCAGACCGATCATCAGCCACACGTTGATCTCGCTGACGAAGCGGATGCCATTCAGGCCGACCAGGCAGGACGTGGTGTACATGGCCGTCACCAGGATGATGGTGATGGACTGGGTCACCAGGTCATTCGGCACACCCCAGATGGCATTCAGCGCATTGCTGATCTGCAGCCCGAGGAAACCGATCGGGCCGATGGTGCCGGCGACCACCGCGATGATCGACGTGGCGTCGGCGAGATTGCCGATCGGCCCTTTGAGCGCGCGCTCGCCCAGCAACGGGTAAAGCAAGGTACGCGGCGCCAGCGGCAATCCCTTGTCGTAGTGCAGGTGCATCAGCACGATCGCCAACAGGCTGCCCAGCACCGCCCAGGCCAGGAACCCCCAGTGCACGAACGACTGGGCCAGGGCCAGGTGGCCGGCATGTTCGCTGTTCGGCTGCACGCCGCTGAACAACGGCGGCGGACTGGCGAAGTGCATCAGGGGCTCGGCGGCCGCCCAGAAGGCGCCACCGCCGGCGAGCAGCGCGCACATGATCACGGCGATCCAGTTGAAGGTACTGGTTTCCGGCTGCCGGTCGACGCCGCCCAGGCGAACGCGGCCGCTCTTGCTGAAGAAGATGCCCAGGCTGACGAGGAAGGTTGCCAGCATCAGCAACTGCCAATAGAGCCCGAAGGCTTTCGTCGACCAGGCGAACAGGGTGTTGACCAGTGCCGACACCGCGTCGATGTCCACCAGCGCCGCCACCAGGAAACTGAGCAGGAAGCCGCCGCTGATGATGAACAAGGGCCAGTCGATGCCTTGCAGTGCCGGGTGCTTCATCGGCGCGCTGCCTACGGTCTGGGTCGGGAACACTTTCATGATGCCTCCAGGTTGTTGTTCTGTCCCCGCATTGCGGGGCAAATGACCATGAGTTGGGATAACGGAGCGAAAGCGCCTGTCAGCGCGGTAGCGAGGTTTCGCTCCTGCCCTCTGGAGGCAGGGGGTGTCGGGGATATGCGTTCTGGCGCGGGCCAACTCCGAAGAGGGAGGTGGTCGAGGCTCTTTTCTTGTTCTTGTTCATGGCGTCCTCACGTGGGGTGGAATCAGAGAGTTACTGTCGCGGCGCGGTACCGCGCTCCAGCAGGTCGAGCCAGTTCAGGCCCATGATCTTGCGCACCTCGTTCTCGGCGAAGCCGCGTTCGCGCAGGCCCTGGGCGATGACGGGGAAATCGCGGCTGTCACGGAACCAGTGCAGCGGCTCCGGCCAGTCGGCGTTGTCCGCCGAGCCTTCGCCGTAATCCTTGGCCTTGCTCCAGCGGCCATTGCGCATCCACTCCAGCACCTGCAACGGCTGCTGCTGGCAGAGGTCGGTGCCGATGCCGATGTGGTCGATGCCCATCAGGTCCGCCGTGCGCGCGACCATGTCGCAGAACTCGCTTAGCTGGCACTGCGAACCACCGCGAAGGTGGAACGGATAGGTGCTGAAGCCGAGCAGGCCGCCCGACTCGGCGATACCGCGCAGTACCGCGTCGGACTTGTTGCGTTTGGCCGCATGGAAGCTGGTGGGGTTGGCGTGGGAGATGATCACCGGCCGGCTCGACAGCTCGATCGCCTCCAGGGTGCTGCGCTCGGCGCTGTGGGACATGTCGATGATCATGCCGACACGGTTCATCTCTTCGATCACCTGACGGCCGAAGCGACTGATGCCGTTGTCCTCACTTTCGTAGCAACCCGACGCCAGCAGGCTCTGGTTGTTGTAGGTCAGCTGCATGACGAAGACCCCGAGCTGGCGGAAGACTTCCACCAGGTCGATGTCATCCTCGATGGGCGAGCAGTTCTGGAAGCCGAAGAAAATCCCGACACGCCCTTCCTGCTGCGCCAAGCGGATGTCCGAGGCCTGCCGCACAGGCCGGATCAGGTCCGGGAAAGCCTCGAAGCGGCGATTCCATTCGCCAATGCGCGACAGGGTTTCGCGGGCGGTCTCGTGGTAGGCGATGGTGGCGTGGACGGCGCTGAGCCCGCCTTCGCGCATCTGCCGGAACAGCTCGGGACTCCAGTTGGAGTACTGCAGGCCGTCGATCATCAGAAGCTCTTGCATGGCGCTCTCTCCCTCAGGGACGCACGTAGACGGTCTTGACCACCGTGTAGAAATCGCGGGCGTACTGCCCCTGCTCGCGGGGGCCAAAGCTGGAATCCTTGCGGCCGCCGAAAGGCACGTGATAGTCGGTGCCGGCGGTGGGCAGGTTGACCATCACGCAGCCGGTGTTGGCGCGGCGCTTGAAGTCGCTGGCGTGTTTCAGCGACTGGGTCATGATTCCGGCGGTCAGCCCGAAGCGGGTGTCGTTGAGGATGGCGAGCGCTTCCTCGTAATCCCGCGCCTTGATGACGCAGGCGATCGGGCCGAAGACCTCGTCGCGGTTGATGCGCATGTCGTTGCGGGTGTCGACGAACAGCGCCGGACGCATGTAGAAGCCTTCGTGCTCCTCCTCGATGCGCTCGCCACCGCACACCAGGCGCGCGCCTTCGGCCTTGGCGTCTTCGATGTAGCGGAAGTTCTGCGCCAGTTGGCGGTCGTCGATCACCGGGCCGATCTGCACGCCTTCGCGCAGCGGGTGCCCTACCTTGAGCTGCCCCATACGCTCAACCAGCGCCTCGACGAAGCGATCATGGATGCCCTCGGTCACGATCAGGCGGGACGACGCGGTGCACTTCTGCCCGGTGCCGAAGAAGGCACCGTTCACCGCGCATTCCACCGCCAGCGGAAGGTCGGCGTCGTCAAGCACCACCAGGGCGTTCTTGCTGCCCATTTCCAATTGGCAGCGGACGAAGTTGGCGGCGGTGGCGGCAGCGACCCGGCGTCCAGTTTCCACCGACCCGGTGAAGCTCAGGGCATTGATGCTCGTGGAATGGATCAGGCATTCGCCAACCTCGGCACCGCTGCCCATGACCAGGTTGAAGGTGCCGGCCGGCAGCGCCTGCCGGGCGATGATCTCCGTCAGCGCCCAGGCGCTGGCCGGCACGGCATTGGCGGGTTTGAACACCACCGCGTTGCCGAATGCCAGGGCCGGGGCGATCTTCCAGGCGGCGGTGGCCATCGGGAAGTTCCAGGGGGTGATGATCGCGACCACGCCGACCGGCTCGCGGCGCACCTCGATTTCCACGCCTGGGCGCACCGAGTCCGCCGTCTCGCCCAGCTGACGCAGGACCTCGGCGGCGTAATAGTGGAAGAACTGCCCGGAGCGATAGACCTCGCCGACGCCTTCGGCCAGGGTCTTGCCCTCTTCCCGGGACAGCTGCTCGCCCAGTTCAGCCTTGCGTGCGATCAGTTCGTCGCCGATGGCCATGAGCACCTGGTAGCGCTGCTCCAGCCCGCTGCGCGCCCAGATGACCTGGGCTGCTGTGGCGGCGGCGATCGCCTGGTCCACCTGACGGGCGTCGGCCTGGGTGTAATGGCCCACGACGTCCTCGACGTTCGCGGGGCTTCGGTTGGCAATACTCGAGCCGCCTTCTACCCAGGCGCCGTCGATGTAGTTGCTGAAGATCTTGCTGGGCATGTGCACCTCCGTTCTCGCTTTGAGCGCATGGTAGGTGCCACCTCATATAAACTAAAATTAGTTGTAAATATTGATTGATAAGGAAAACTTACCATGCTGCCCGACCTGAAGATCGTCCAGTTGCGCCACTTCGTCTGGGTTGCGGAGCTTCAGGGTTTCCATGCGGCAGCCGAGCGGGCGCACCGCACCCAGCCGGCCATTTCGCTGTCCATCCGCGACCTGGAGGGCAAGCTGGGCCAGGCCCTTTTCGAGAAGCGCAACGCACGCGTCACCAAGCCCGAGCTGACGCCCTTCGGCTTGCAGTTCCTCGCCTATGCCAAGGAACTGATCGAGCACCATGATCGCGTGGTGCGCGACATGAGCCTGATCGCCCAGTACAAGTCGGGGCATCTGCGTATCGCCTCGGTGCCCTCCATTGCCAGCCGCCTGCTGCCCGACATCCTCACGCGCTTCATAGGCGACGCCACGGACCTGCACGTCAGCCTGTTCGATGACAACTCCGAAGCGGTGCTGACCATGGTGGAGAACCAGCAGGTGGATTTCGGTATCTCCAGCCTCTGGGAACCGGAAAGCGATATCCGCTTCATTCCCATCTGGGAAGACAGCATCGGTGTGGTCTGCCACCAGGCCCACCCGCTGGCATCCGAGGAACAGATCGGCTGGCAGCAATTGCGCGGCGAGCGCCTGATCGCCAACGGCACCTCCCGCCTGCTGGCCGGTACCAGCGCCGAGGAGCTCGTGGCCGACTCGCAGTTCTACATTTCCAACATGATTTCGCTGCTGGCGATGATCGAGGCCGGCATGGGCATCACCACCCTGCCCCGCTTCGCCTTCCCCGCCGAAGCCGGCCAATTGCGCTTCATTCCCCTGGCGGACCCGCTGGTGACCCGCGACATCGGTATCGTCCGCCTGGCCAACCGTTCACTGCCCGTGGCGGCCCAAGCCCTGTTCGAATTCATCCTGCGCGACAACGAACTCGAGCCGGATGATTGGCGATAGCCCTTCTGATCGACCTAGCCAATTGAATAAGGCTTCCTTATCAACCGATAGGGCGATCTGAATTGCTCGGGACAGCCTGCTGTCCCACCATCGGCGGCAGATCAATAACAAGCCGCTCCCGGTCGCCAGCCGGCCCGGGTATGCGGTTACGCCAGTTGAGGGCCCAATGATGAGCACCCCTTCAATCATGGAATCCGGTCTGCCCGAGGCCGAGTCCCTGCCCATGCGCCCCGCCAGCCTGGTCATGGACCTGGAACGTCTGGGCAGCCTGCACCAGAGCCGATTGAGCTTCATGCGCAGCCTGGTCCGCCGGATCATGAGCGAGCGTTGGCAGATCGACGCGCAGCGCTTCGACCTGGATGCCGAGGGCTACGGCACGGTGATCTACCGTATCCGTACACCCAACGACCTGTTCAGTTTCGTACTTTTCTCTCAGTACCTGGCACCGGAAAAGCGCAATGACCGGGTCATCGCCAGCGAGTGGGACCTGACCATGGCGCTCTGCGAGGGCGAAGTCGAGGATGCCTATGTCGACTACCTGCGCCGCAACGTACCGCTGCAGGAAGCCGGCCGGCTCGACGCCAAAGTGATGGTGCTGTCACGCGCCAACCGCAGCGTGCGCAATTTCGACAGCGTGGTGGATGCCCTTGCCGGTGGCCGGCAGCCAGACGTCGCCCAGATCGCGCGGGTCGGCTACCTCTATCGGACAACGGCGGTCTACGGCAGCGGCAAGCTGGGCATGGCTGACTGGGAGAAGGTCAGCCGCAAGCACCCGGACTTCGCCCGGCCCTTCGCCGCGGAGATGTTCACCTGTTTCATGCTGCGTAATTTCAGCCTGCAGCAAGCCGAGTACATCGCCCAACGCCGCTCACCGGCCACTGCCGTGACGCTGGAGCCGAGACTCAAGCGCTACTTCGGCATCGGCAATTCCACCGGCCTGGGCATGGCCCCCTACCTGATCAATCACCCGCAACTGATCAGCCGCTGGATCGAAATGCGTGAACTGGCCCTGGCGCGCATCCTTGCGTCGGCCCCGGTGGCTCCCGAAAAGCTGGATCGCCTGCCACAGCTGGTGGACCGCGCCATTCGCCATCTCCAGGAAACCTTCACCGAAGATGAATGGCAGACCGGTAACAACCAACGCGTCCTGACGGACCTGCAAGCCTTGCACGAGCGCCTGGACCAGTATCCGCTGCAAACCTGGCAGCCTCTTCTGGACTGGGCACAGCGCCACGCCAGCCTGCAGGGCCAGGAACTGATCAACTGCATCCTGCTGGAGCTTCACCCCGAGCTGGTGGACGAACTCGAAGATCGGCTCGCCCTGCCCGAGCAGCTCGAATTGAACCCGGAAATGCCCGTCATTCGCCTGAAAGCGTTGATCGAGGCGACTTACGACTGGGCCCTGGCAATCGATTTCAACGCAGACGGAGCCCAGGAAACCTTCTGGTACCGGTCCGAAGAAAAGCAGGAACCGCGACTCGGCAGCTGCAGCCTCGATGAGGGTCGGGAAAAGCAGATGCCCCTTGGCATCGGCTACCTGGTGCAGCAGTGCTACCAGCGGCTTACCGAGTACGTGGCCGAGAACCCGCAGCACAGGGTTGCGCGCTTCCTGCTGCGTCACCCGGAACAGCGCGGCATAGTCCGCCGCATTCAAGGGATGGCGTTGACCCACTACGGCGAGATCCGCGCCAATCTGCTGGATCGAGACGTACTGCCCATGCACCTGCTGCGTTGCAAGCTGTCGTTCTTCGGGGTGAGCAAGTTCGACCCACGCTCACGTCTGTGGGTCCGCAACACCATGTTCCAGGGCGCCCCCTTGCTGGAGGATATCGGCCATCCCTTCGACGATGACTGGTTCCTGCCGCTCGCCCCTAGCCAGGAGAAGTCTTGATGCTGATTTCCGCCAACGAACTTACCGCCCTGCTCAAACGCGTTTTCGAGGGCATGGGCTATACGCCGGGGCACTATGAGGACGCCGCGGCCCTGGTCAGCTGGCTGCAATTACACCGCGAAGACGGTCTCGGTGAACTCGAGCGAGCGCTGGACCTGGTTGCCGACCGTGACCGCCAGGCCAACGAGCTGGTCGCTGAAGGACCGGCCACTTTGATTGCCGAGTGCCATGGCCGCAGCGCCCTGAACTGCTTGCCGATACTGCTGGAGCTGGCTTGCGTGCAGGCGCTGGAGCAAGGCTCGATCCGTGTGGAAATCCGGCACTGCCACAACCGCAAGTTCATCCTCAAACTACTGGCGGACTGCGCACGGCAAGGGTTATGGGCCCAGGCGCGCTGGGATAACGGCCATGACCCGGTGCGCCGTCACGTCGCCCGGATCGAAGCCGGTGCCGCCTACCCGAGCTACCGGGAATACCGGCTTCCCGATCATCCGCCCCAGGCCAATCGGCAGTCGCTGACGCTGGATCTGGGCACGGTCTCCCACCCGAAACCGGAGCTTGAGGTCGGGGCTGCCCGGGAGGAACGCTGCGTTACCCCGGCGGACTTTACCTTGGCCCGCCAACAGGCCCTGGAAAATGGAACGGAGATTTCCCCGGCCCTGTGGCAACGCCTCAACCAGCTCTCTGAAGCGGTACTGGTGGAAAGCTCTGAACGCTCGCGCAGCGGTGCAGGCGGACGCTGAGCATCATGGCTCCGGCTGCCCGGTTGCCATGGAATCCATGGTTGTCGGGCCGCCGGCTCTGACTCTTTGCGCAGGGTACTGAAGATGGATGCGCGACTTGGACGGTCATCCCGTTCAAATTGAAATGACGTGCTGGGCAAGTGGTCACTTAGGCCAAATGCCCTTCCACGCCCCCACTATGGCGGGGGGTTGAGTGCCCGAAAAACTTCCATGTCGCACGGCGGTGTCGAGGGCATACAAATTCGCATCGACTCAACGACGTAGGACCCATGTCGTGAGCTGCGTTGATGCCGGCAGCCAGTTACCGCTCGGGACGCGTAGTAGCTTCCCCTTGCTCTCCGGTGCCTGGTGGGAGTGGAAAGATGAGGTTTGCATTCCGGGCATATGGATAGTGCCGCAATAACCAAGTCGCTTCGCGCCGGACATTCCTGGACATTTTTGTGTCGTTGGCCAATCCCATCAGTAAGTCCCACACCCGGTAAACCGATTGCGCTTGCGCATTGGACGGATTCATACACCACCCCTTGAAACTCGATTGAATGGCCCCTGCCGGTGCATGAGGCTCACGAACTATCAATGTACTGAGTCCGGGCAAGTCCAAATATCGTCGTTCGCAGACACCTGCTGTAGCGATTGCGACGAGTACTTGTAGTGGATTGGTGACAAGGCCGGCGGCGTCCGCCAGCCGATTCAGCGGCACGATTTCGCTGGGCCAGGAGCAGGACTCGGCTCGTTGTGTTCAACGACTCAAAGACGATTTCCTAACCGCCCTGGCGCCCTACCCAGCCGGAGGTTTGCTCGATCTCTGCGATTGGGGAAACGGAGTGCGACCGCTCCAGCCATCGGTATTTGGGGTCATTGCTGACGAGCCCAGCAGTCGCTTTGGCAACCACCTGATCACCTACACCAAGGTCCTTTGCTGCAGCCAGGACCGCCACCAGCGCCTGCATCAAGGCAATCTCTCTGTCATTCTTCATCGGGACATCCACCCAGGGTGCCTTATCCCAAGTCAATAAGCTCCAACAGCCAACACGCCAGCGCCACACGACGCAGTGCTCTGGATCGCAGACGAAAGGAACAGCCGTGTGAAGAAAACGATCGGCCAATGTGCCGGCTTTCTTGGGTAGTCGAGTTCAACCCGCCCCAGTCACCCCATTTCTGGCCCCCTGTGCACCACTCTGACGACAGACCCTTTGGCAACGAGCTTCCCCGACTCGAGCTTCTCGGCGAGCAGATGCAAGGAGTCGACGTTCTGGTGCAGCAAGGCAATCGCATCCATAAGAGCCAACGCCTGCCTCCCCGGTAAGCCCCTGGCAACCAGCCAGATGGGTACGGTGGCTTCCTCGCACCGCATTTCAATTTTCAGCAACTCCTGGCACAGCTGCTGGTTCAGTTGGTTCATGCCCATGATTCACACCCCACGTGCCGACGGGGCGCATGGCAATGACATTTCTCGCCAATGGCACCACGTCTATCGACGAGAGAAAGCTCGCCTCTCTGGGCGCCTTTTTACAGCCACATCAGCTGTCGTTCGAGGCGATGCAATCACCCGTATGGCGGGACCTCCATCGAAGTTTGACTCTCATGGAAACTGGGGATTCAACCTCAATTAACGCGACCAGAGATGACGCCAGATTTCCTGACGCGTTATTAAGAAAGCGGCTCGCGTTCGTAAGCAGCAGTTGCCTGGCCAGAGGCAGGGCAATCGTAGGCGCGACAGAATTTCCGGCTGCCGAGAACCGGCGGCCGGCATTCGTACCGCAGGAATTGGCCAGGCTGTTCACCCGTGGCCTGAATCTGATCGTGGATAGACCGGAAGAGACAGACAGCGCGGTGGTCATCCCTCCATCCAGCACACGGCCCAGAGCCCCTTGGTCGGCTCGATCTTCAGCCACTCCTTTCCGCACTCCAGGCAGCGCATGCGAATACAACGCCTGCCAACGGGTGCTCCCTCAACGCAAACCGCCATCAGTGCTCCGTAGCCACGCCGACGGGTAGGGTCCGGCTCAGCCACCATTGCCTCACAACTGGCACAGATGCCCATTTCACGCTCATTCTGAAGCGCACCACTGACCACGCGGTGGCGCTTACCAGTGCCTGTAACCAAGCGTCTTCTACACAGACGGCATTGCATCGAACGACTGGTCTTCGTCGTCTCCACGCCTTAGATCTTCCTCGCCCCTCTCCGGACGAACAGACAGACTCAGGTGGATCGTTTGAGAGTACGGATGGTGCTCTACCAACCAGGCTGCGTCCTGCCGGACGTCCTTCGGCAGATCAGCGTCCTGGGCTACCCCAATCAGAAAGTCCCATTCCTGGAAGATCGATCGAGTCCGAAATTTCGAGAGGTTCATACAGCGCCCCCTGATGCTCGACTGGATGACTCACGCCCAATGGATGAGTGCCACGGGGAGGCCAATGTATTGAATCTGGAAGAGCCCAAAAATCGTTGTTCACGGACATTTGCTGTCGCGATTCAGGCGGATTGCTTGTAGTGGATCGGCGACAGGTTGCCCCATGGTTCAACCCGTAACCTCACCCCCACGACATTGGCCTTCCGAACCAGCGGTGCAGTATCGCAAGTCCGCTCGCTCAAGCGTCTTTCAACGGAGCCGGCGCGTCATTTCCTTCCGACTATTCGCTCAACATCTCTGAATGGCGCAGCCTTCTTGCAAGCAAATCCTGCGTGCAACGCTTGCGCCCAGGGCAGAAGACACACAGGATTCCTCACATGAAAACAGGCCCCGTCATCGGTGAAGCGCGAAACGCCAAAGGCTGAACCCTTGAGGCACTCGGTGTTGATACCCGCTTGCAGTTTCGAGCTGAAGCAGAGTTCGGAAACCTCACTGCGGCACGAATAACCACAACAGGGAGTTTCGATGCGCACCATAGCGATCGCCCTCACCTCCTTGGCGCTCTACGGTTGCGCCGCCGACATGACCAGGGAAGAGGTCTCTGAGCCGCTTCAGATACCTGCGGAATCCAGATCCCAGCTGGTCGTCAATTTCAGGGGCAGCGGAAAGGCTACGGGCGGCGCCGACTGGGCACGATTGAAGTCGGCCTGGCGCGCCGCGCTTCAGAGTGAAGCTTCGACATATGGACTCTCCGTATCCGAGCAGGCCGGCGAGATCAGAATGGGCACCACTCCTGGGGTGCTGGTGGTGATCGACGTGAACGACTTCCGCTATGTCACGGAAGCGAAGAACGCGGCCTTCGACTTCTGGACTGACGATGCCTGGGTGGATGCCGAGGTGACCTACCTGGATGCGCGGACAGCGAAGCGATACGGGGAACGAACCTACGACACCTCATCGCCTGCCTGGGAGGATGTCTTATCTGCCGAGACTGATGTGCAGATCCAGGCGATCGCCAAAGACATGGTGGATGATATCCGTACGGTCGCTCCGCCCCAGATTTTCGCACCACAACCTGCCGCCGCTTCCACACCGCCAGCAACGACTGAGCCAGCCATGCCACCGCCAGGTCCCGCCCGCGAAGGCGCGGAATACGAGCCGGTATCAGACGGTGGTGGTGGCGGAGCTACCGGAGATGGCGGCGGCATCACTCGCGAACAGTCAAAACAGCAGCAATTGGATCAGCTAAAACGTGATACTGGTCTGGGCTACCAGGAGTATCAGAGGCGGTATAGGAAGATCACCGGGCAGTGATCCAGGCGATTTGAAGGTGAGCTTCTTTTCACCCATGCACCATCCGCGCACCCGCAAAACCCTGGTTGCGAGTAACGACTCCGCAGACACAGCTTCGCTGACTGACTTGGGCTCTTTCCTGGGACGTCGACTGCATCAAGGATGCACACCGGAGTAGCATCGCCTGCAGCCCGTGTCTGAGCTAGCCGGAGCTGAAGAATCGTTGGGATGACACCTGTCGCGAAGCCGCGCTATGGACTTTCGCAAGGAATGAAAAAAGCCCCGTAGATTTTTGATCTACGGGGCTTTTTAGATGGAGGCCGAAGTCGGAATCGAACCGGCGTACACGGATTTGCAATCCGCTGCATGACCACTCTGCCATCCGGCCTAAACGATGACGCCGCTTGCAGCGGCGTCATCGCGTGAAACTGGAGCGGGAAACGAGACTCGAACTCGCGACCCCGACCTTGGCAAGGTCGTGCTCTACCAACTGAGCTATTCCCGCTTTGTCGTGTTGACGGGCGCCATTCTATAGATTCAGGAAGCGCCGTCAACCCCTTGATTCAAAAAACTTTTATTTTTCCTTCGGGTCGGTGCTGAGGTGCGGCAGAGCCGCCAGCAGGTAGTGCAGCATCGACCAGAGCGTCAGCGCTGCAGCCAGGATCAGCAGGAAGTAGCCAACGCCGACCCAGAAGGTGAGCAGCGGCGGGTTGGCCAGCAAAATGACCAGCGCCACCATCTGCGCGGCGGTCTTCCATTTACCCAGACTGGACACTGCCACATGGGCACGCGCACCGAGTTCCGCCATCCATTCGCGCAAAGCCGACACCACGATTTCGCGGCCGATGATGATCGCAGCCGGCAGGGTCAGCCAGAGGTTGTGGTGCTCTTCCACCAGTAGTACCAGCGCCACCGCCACCATCAGCTTGTCTGCCACCGGATCGAGGAAGGCACCGAAGGGAGTGCTTTGTTGCCAGCGACGGGCCAGATAGCCGTCGAACCAGTCGGTGACGGCAGCAATGGCGAAGACTGCGCTGGCTGCCAGATAGCTCCAGGAGAACGGCAGATAGAACAGCAGAATGAAGACGGGAATGAGCAGTACGCGCAGAACGGTGAGCAGATTTGGAATATTCATCGTTACGGCTAGTTCTGAAGGAAGGCGGCATTCTACTCGCTGTGCAGGGCCGCATAAATCAACTCAGCAAGCTTTTTGCTGATGCCTGGCGCCTTGGCGATTTCCTCGATGCTCGCACGATTCAGTTCCTGCAGCCCGCCGAAATGCTTGAGCAGCTCCCGGCGTCGCTTGGGCCCTACCCCGACGACGTCTTCCAGGCTGGAGGTGCGTCGCGCCTTGCCGCGTCGGGCACGGTGCCCGGTAATGGCAAACCGGTGCGCTTCGTCACGGATCTGTTGGATCAGGTGCAGTGCCGGGGAATCCGCCGGCAGGGTGAATTCGTGAGCGGCATCGTTCAGGTAAAGGGTTTCGAAACCGGGCTTTCTGGTGACGCCCTTGGCCACACCGAGCAGGATCAGCTCGGGCACCGCCAACTCCTTCAGGACTTCCTGGGCCATGGCGAGCTGGCCCTTGCCGCCGTCCACCAGAAGGATGTCAGGCAGCTTGCCCTCCCCGTCCTTCAACTTGCTGAAGCGGCGCGACAGCGCCTGATGCATGGCGGCGTAATCGTCGCCCGCGGTGACCCCTTCGATGTTGTAGCGACGGTAATCCGACTTCAGCGCACCTTCAGGTCCGAACACCACGCACGAGGCTACAGTCGCCTCGCCGCTTGAATGGCTGATGTCATAGCACTCCAGGCGTTGTGGCGCCTCGTCCAGGCCCAGGGCTTCGGCCAGTGCTTCGAAGCGTGCCGCCGTATGCTGCCGATTGGCCAAGCGTGCGGCCAATGCCTGCTCGGCGTTGGTGACGGCCAGTTGCTGCCAGCGCGCGCGAGTACCACGTACCCGATGGCTGATATCCGGCTCGCGGCCACGCAATTCGGCCAACGCTGCAGCCAGCGTCGGGAAATCCTCGTGGGTCGTGTTGACGATGAGTTCGCTGGGCAGGTCGCGCTCGTGATTGCCCAGGTAATACTGGGCAATGAACGCCACCAGCACGTCAGCGCCCTCCTCCTCGATGGCCACCTGCGGGAAGAAGTTCTTGCTCCCCAGCACACGCCCGCCGCGAACGCTGATCAGGTGCACACAAGCGCCGCCGGGGGTAGCGATAGCCGCGATCACATCGATGTCGCCAGTGCCACCTTCCATGCTCTGCTGATCCTGGACGCGGCGCAGGATGGCGATCTGGTCGCGGAGTTCGGCCGCCCGTTCGAAATCCAGACGTTGGGCCGCCTCCTCCATTCCCGTGGAAAGCTCCTGGGTCAGCGCATTGCTACGCCCTTCCAGGAACATCACCGAGTGGCGCACGTCCTCGGCGTACTCGGTGGGGTCCACCAAGCCTACGCAGGGCGCCTTGCAGCGCTTGATCTGGTACTGAAGGCAGGGCCGGGTGCGGTTCTTGTAGTAACTGTCCTCGCACTGGCGGACCAGGAATGCCTTCTGCAGCAGGTTGAGGCTTTCGCGGATGGCACCAGCGCTGGGATAAGGCCCGAAGTAACGCCCCTTCTGCTTCTTCGCCCCGCGATGGATGCTCAGCCGCGGGTAGTCACCGTCGCTGAGGTGCACGTAGGGATAGGACTTATCGTCACGCAGCAGGATGTTGTAGGGCGGCCGCCATTCCTTGATCAGTGTCTGCTCGAGCAGCAGCGCCTCGGTTTCGTTGGCAGTGATGGTGGTTTCGACCTGGGCGATGCGCCCCACCAGGGCGGCGGTCTTCGGGGCCAGGCCAGTTTTGCGGAAATAGCTGGCCAGGCGCTTCTTGAGATTCTTCGCCTTGCCTACATAAAGCAGCTTGCCGCCCGCATCGAGCATCCGGTAAACCCCCGGACGACCGCTGCAGGCGGCAAGGAAAGCACTCGCATCGAATGAGTCGGACATCTTAGCTGACGGCGTCTACCATGCCGTGTCGAACAGCCAGCAACGCCAGTTCCACGTCGCTGGAAATAGAGAGTTTGTCGAAGATCCGGTAACGGTAGGTGTTCACCGTTTTCGGCGACAGGCAGAGCTTGTCGGAAATGCTCTGGACCTTCTGGCAATTGGCGATCATCAGCGCGATCTGGATTTCACGCTCCGACAGCAAGTCGAAGGGCGATCCGCTGGCTTGGGGCTGGAAGGACTTGAGCGCCAACTGCTGGGCAATCTGCGGGCTGATGAAACGGTGGCCGGCGAAGACCTGCCGAATCGCCTGGACCATTTCTTCCAGGCCCGCGCCCTTGGTCAGATAGCCGGCCGCGCCGGCCTGCAACAGGCGGGTGGGAAAGGGATCCTCTTCGCAGGCGGTCACGGCAACCACCTTGATATCGGCGTGGCTGCGCAGCAACTTGCGGGTCGCCTCCAGGCCGCCGATGCCGGGCATCTTGACGTCCATCAGGACCACATCAGGCTTCAGTTCCCGCGCCTTCTTCAGGGCCTCCTCGCCGCTATCGGCCTGCCCAACCACCTGCAGGCCATCGATATCGGCCAGCATGCGGGTAATCCCCGTTCTCACCAGATCGTGGTCATCGACCACCAGCACCCTAATCAAGCGACACCTCTCAGTGCATCGCGCGCTGCCATGGCAGCAAGCTTGTTCAAATGAAGCTCACATTAGCAAATGAGCGGAGAATGACCTAGCTCCGGATGCAGGGCCGTCAAACGGGCAGCGCCAATTTATCAACCGAAAAGAGCCCCCGGCCGGCCCGATCAGACACCCGATGGCAGTCGAATACGAATAATTACAATGAATTGCCCGACATTTCAGATGCGGATGATAAAGAAAGGACGACAAAGAGCGCGAGGGTGTCCCTGTTAAATCAGGGACACCCTTCTTCACTTCAGGAGACCGCGTCCCATTCGCGGTCGACGTGGTTCAGCGTGGCAAGAATATGCTGCGTGCCGGTCAATGCCGGGGCCATGGTCCAGCGCTGGTAGTTGTCGTTCCCCATGCGCACCAGGCCGGTATGGCTGGCCAGGTTGCGATCGACCTCCGGATCGACGTCATAGAAACCCAGGCTGAAGCGAATGGCGTCGATGTCCTCCGGTGCTCCAGTCAGGAATGCCCAGCCCGGTCCTATGTGATGTTCCTCGACATAGGCCTTGAGCACATCCGGCGTGTCCAGCAACGGCTGCAGGGTAATGGAGTGCATGAAAACGCTCCGCCCCGCCCTGTCTCCCAGAAGCTCCTGTAGCTGACGCAGGTTGGCCGTCATGGTCGGGCACTTGCCCTCGCACTGGGTGTACATCATGTTGAAGGTCACGACCTTGCCGCGGATGAGGTCATCATAGAACCTCACCTTCCGCCCCTCGTGGGTATAGAGCGTGACATTGGGAAACGGAATGGCACCGCCTCCCTGTGCGGAAGTGGCTTCCGCCTGGCCCGCGCTTCCGCGCATTGCCGTCCAACCGGCCAGCAGGGCAGCAGCGCCGCCGATTCCAGCCAGCATGTTTCTTCGCGTGTTCATGACGATTCCTCCCACCTCGAAGTTGCGCCGCAGCAGGCCTCAGACGATGTCCCAGCGCAGCATCATGGCGTGGTCCTCATGGATCAGGTTGTGGCAGTGCATGGGGTACTTGCCCTTGTAGTCGCGGAAGCGCAGGAAGATCCGCAATGTAGTGAAGGGCGCAATCACATAGACGTCCTTTCGCCCCTGCTCATGGGCCGGGATAGGAACACTGACCCCATTGACGATCTTCTGCAGAATCCGCCCTTCCTCGAAGTGGATATGGATGGGGTGACTCCAGCCATCGTTGACGTTCGAGAGCTCCCAAATCTCATAGCCGCCCTTCGGAATCTGCGCCCTGGCAACGTTCACATCGACGAACTTGGCATTGATCGCCCACATGCCCTTATCGCGCTCGAAGATCCAGCGCCGCACCGGTGCGGAGTTGATTTCCGCCTGCGTAATCACCGGCAAAGGCCTCAGGGTGGCCGGCACCCGGCTCAAATCCTGGGACGGCGGATAGCGGTCGACGATGATTTTCATCACCCGGTCGCCTGGTTCCTTGATGTCCTTGGGCAGGCGGGTCTCCACCTGGCGCATCCGGTTGACCAGGTACAACTGGGTGCCGATCACGTACTTCGAGAAGTCGACAACTATGTCCGCACGCTCGGCAACACCGAGGGTCACGTTGGTCTGATTGAGCAGTGGCGCCGGGAACAGATTGCCGTCGTTGGAGATGTGCGTGAACTTCTGCAGCACATTGGTCGGTGAGACCAGCGCCAGGTTGTAGAAACGGCTCGGCCCGGTGTTCAGCAGTCGGAAACGGTACTTGCGAGCCGCGACCCGCAAAACCGGCTCGATTCGACCATTCACCGCCACCTTGTCGCCCAGGACTCCTTCCGGGTTGACCTGGTCGTAGAACAGCCGACCGTTCGCGTCGAAGCGCCGGTCATTGAAGTTCAGCGGGTAGTCGTACGGATGGCTCGGCAGACGCAGTGCATTGGGATTGGGGTCGGCCTCGTCCCCCGAATCCAGCTCGTCGAATATGTAATAGAAGCCCGCCAGCCCGAGGTAGAGATTGGGCGCCGTGAAGTCCAGGGTGTGGTCGTGATAGAAGAGCGTCCCCAGTGCCTCGGTGGGATCGCCCACCAGGTCCTGCCGCGCCTCGAACCCGGCCTTGACGTTCGAATACAGGTGATCCTTGAAGCGCCCGTTGGCCGACAAGGTCGGGCCATGCTTGTTCGGGCTGTAGTAATCACCCGGGAAGCCATCGCTCTCCGACCCGCAGTGCAGGTTGTGCAAGTGGGTAGAGATTTCCGGCGTACCAAAACCTACGTGGTTCTGCGGCAACTTGTTATGGATTCGGCAGATCAACGGACGCCCATAGCGCGCATGGAAAGTGGCGCTGGGCATGGTCTTGTCCGGATTGCTGTTGGCCTGGAAGCCCCAGAGGCGCTGGGCTGGATAGGACGGACTGTAGACCCAGTCGTTTCGCTCAGTTGCGCTGATCTCGTAGAGCAGCGCACCCGGCGCGAACTGCGCCCAGCGCTGATGGGGATTTCTCCCCGCCTCGCCCCCGGCGACGTTGGCAACCTCGGTAGGTACCGGGCTCAGGGACGAAACCGGGCTTATGGGATTCACCTGGGTGGGCAATTCGTGGGCCCAGGGAACAGTCGGCGGACTGGGTGGAAACACCGGGGGCGCGACTTCTGCTCGGGCCCTGGTGCCCGTCATCAGCAACGGCGCCGCCATCGTCGCTGCTGTCAATTTCAGAAATGTCCTTCTCCCTTCGCCGTCTGCCAAATCCTCAGGCCGACCTGTAGCGTGCTCGCAGTCAGGGCGTTTCATGACTCTCTCCAGTTGCTGGCCCTCGACACCGGCCGGGCGCCTTAAGGCGCCTCTGGTAAGGACCTCACCGGTGAAGGAATAGGCTGTTTGAGCATTCGCTCGTTTTGTTTAGCGCCGCAGAACGTCAATAACCTGACTAAAGAGCAGGTGTATCAAAATGTAAATGCCAGTTGTCACGATATTGACGCGCCTGTCTGTAAAGACTGAACAGCCCCAACCGGAGCGACCGAACGAAGCGCGAGAGAGCGGGAAAGAGTCACCCAATAGACGAGCGGGGAATTGTCGATTCGCAGGGGGCTCGGCCCCAGGAATCACGGGGAAAAGGCTCAAAGCGATGTCAGCCTGAAACGATCCGTTTCGACTTCAAGGTTGCGAGACCGGCCAGGCACGACTATCAAAAATGTTCCACTTCTTCCTACACAAGGAGATCCACCATGAGTGCACGCTTCTCGGTGAAAAGAGTCCCACGCTCACATTCCAAAGGGATCAGGAATGGGGAAGTTCTCGGAGGAACAGCACTGGACGCCTACTGGTACCGGATCATCGACAAGGCCACTGGCGACTTTGTCGGCGGTAAGCATGAAGACGAGGCAATAGCGATGGGGGAATGCGTTCGGTTGAACACCAGAACCTGACGCTTGTGAGCACGGCCTCTTGTGGCCGCGCCAATCCGGATTTGAATGCCTGAAACCACATCGGGGGCATCCTCTGCGAGGCGCTCCCTTTCCACATTCTTGTTCGTGAAAGAGGTAGCTGTGCAAAAGGCCTTCACGAGTTTTTCACAAGCCCGGGCGCAGAGTGAAATCAGCTGAAGGATCAGCCCCACGCGATGTACACAAAGCCCCGTCCTGCTCGCACGGGGTTTTGTGTTTCTGGCCCATTCTTCCGACTCCTTCGCCAAAAAGCATCACGCCATCGCAGCAAAATCGACGCTCCCGGCATGACGCCCCTCCCCGGCTCGCATCGTCAACGACCTGAGGCAGGCACTAGCCACTCTGACGTTCTATCCACCCGGCGGTTTGCTCGATTTCTGCGAGTGGCGACTTAAGGTGCGACTGCTGCAGCCATCGATATCTGGGGTCGTCGCTGACGATTCCGGCGGTAGCCTTCGCAATCACCTGATCACCCACACCCAGGTCAATCGCTGCCGCCAATACCGCCACCAGCGCGTGTTTCAATGCGAACTCTTTATCGCGTGCCATCAATACCTCCGCACACGGCGCACCGCCGCAATTCAAGTCATCCCAAAGCATGCGACAGCACCGCTTGATGCGATGATCTGGTGCTCGGACGAATGGAGGCGGCGACATTCCTGTTCGCGAATCACCGCGTTGGTGAGGCCACTGACATGTGGGAGGGTATTTACTAGGACGGTCCGAGAGGCTGTGGGTCCAACGTCGGGCCATGGGAACGGACTGGGAATACCCCAGAAAAGCAAAAGCCCCGGAATCCGGGGCTTTCAGCTATATAGATGGCGGAGGCGGTGAGATTCGAACTCACGGAAGAGTCTCCCCTTCGGCGGTTTTCAAGACCGCTGCCTTAAACCACTCGGCCACACCTCCGCTTGCGCGGGGCGCCATACTACCGGAACGCAACACGCTGTCAAACTCTTGCAATTGGCGGCTTCAAAGCCTCTGTTAATATCCAGAACTGACCAAGGTCACGGAAACCATTTTCGGGAGTGTCGCGATGAACGAACAGAACTATGCCCTCAACCCCGCGCAGGCGGAGCAGCTGGAAGTCAGCCGCGTCCTTCGCAATACCTACGGGCTGCTGGCCCTGACGCTGGCGTTCAGCGGACTGGTCGCCTACGTCGCGCAGCAGATGCGCGTGCCCTACCCCAGCATCTTCGTCGTACTGATCGGTTTCTACGGCCTGTTCTTCCTGACTGTGAAGCTGCGCGACTCCGCCTGGGGCCTGGTATCCACCTTCGCCCTGACCGGTTTCATGGGCTACACCCTGGGCCCGATCCTCAACATGTACCTCGGCATGCCAAACGGCGGCGAGGTGGTGAGCTCGGCCTTCGCCATGACCGCCCTGGTGTTCTTCGGCCTGTCCGCCTACGTGCTGACCACCCGCAAGGACATGAGCTTCCTCGGCGGCTTCATCACTGCAGGCTTCTTCGTGCTGATCGGTGCCACGCTGGTCAGCCTCTTCTTCAACATCAGCGGTCTGCAGTTGGCGATCAGCGCCGGCTTCGTGGTGTTCTCGTCGGTCTGCATCCTGTTCCAGACCAGCGCCATCATCCATGGTGGCGAGCGCAACTACATCATGGCCACCATCAGCCTGTACGTATCCATCTACAACCTGTTCATCAGCTTGCTGCAACTGGTTGGCGTATTCAGCAGCGACGATTGATCGCCAACCGCTCCTCGGACTAGCCCGCTTCGGCGGGCTTTTTTCTGTCCGGACGGGCAAAAGAATGCGTCTGGCCGTATCATTCCAGCAGTTTTCCATTCGCCCGAGCGACCATGAAATTCGCCATTGCCTTGTTCGCCCCGCCCCACGCGCCTTCCTCCCGTCGCGCCCTGCGCTTTGCGGAAGCGTGCCTGGCCGGCGGCCATGAAATCGTCCGCCTGTTCTTCTATCAGGACGGCGTACACAGCGCCTCCGTCAATGTCGTCGCCCCCCAGGACGAGCCGAACCTCTCCGCCGAATGGAGTGATTTCGTGCGCAAGCACAAGCTGGACGGTGTCGTCTGCATTGCCGCGGCGTTACGCCGGGGCGTGCTGAACCAGGAAGAGGCACGACGCTATGAGCGCCCGGCTGCCAACCTGGCCGAGGGCTGGGAGCTTTCTGGCCTGGGCCAGCTGCACGAGGCGGCGCAGATGGCCGATCGATTGGTCAGCTTTGGAGGCAATTGAGATGAAGTCCATGCTGATCATCAGCCGCCAGGGTCCGTGGAGCGGTCCTGGCGCCCGCGAGGCACTGGATATTGCCCTCGCCGGCGGCGCCTTCGATCTGCCCCTTGGTTTGCTGTTCCTGGATGATGGCGTGTTCCAGCTCGTCGCCAATCAACAGCCCACTACGCTTGAGCAAAAGGACCTGACCGCCAACCTCCAGGCCCTGCCGCTGTTTGGCGTGGAGTCGCTTTACGCCTCTAGACGCAGCCTGCAGGAGCGTGGATTGGAAGACGCCACCCTGAAACTCGCGGTGGAAGTTCTCGACGACAGCGCCCTGACTGCCCTTATCGACCGTTACGACCAGGTGCTCACTCTCTGATGGCCACGCTGCATATCCTTTCCCACTCCCCGTTCTCCGACAGCCGCCTCGGCAGCTGCATCCGATTGCTGGGACCCAATGATGGCCTGCTACTCAGCGGTGAAGCGGTCTACGCCCTGCAACCAGGCAGCGTGGCTCGTCAGGCCCTGGAGCTGATGCCCGAATCGATTGCCTTGCACGCGCTTGCCGAAGACCTCGAGGCCCGAGCCCTGACCGACCTGCCCTCACGCCTGAATGCAGCGGACTACCCGGCGTTCGTCGAGCTGTGCTGCCGCTACGACAAGGTGAACAGCTGGATATGAGCGAACTTCTGATCGACGGCCGCAGCATCCCGCTGGACAAGGATGGCTACCTCCAGGAGCTGGCCGACTGGAGCCCGGCGGTGGCCAATGCCCTGGCCGTACGCGAAGAACTGGAGTTGCAGCCGGAGCACTGGGAGATCCTTGAGCTGTTGCGAGGCTTCTATGCCGAATTCCAGCTCTCCCCGGCCAACCGCCCGCTGGTCAAATACGTGGCGCAGAAGCTCGGTCCTGACAAGGGCAACAGCCTGCACCTGAACCGCCTGTTCAAGGGCGCACCGGCCAAGCTTGCTGCCAAGCTCGCCGGACTGCCGAAGCCGACCAACTGCCTATGAATCTCGTCACCCCACCTGAACATCCCTTCGCCCAGTTCGTACGGATACTCGGCAAGGGCAAGCGCGGCGCCCGAAACATGACCCGTGAGGAAGCGCGCGAAGCCATGGGCATGCTTCTGGACGGCGAAGTGGAAGACACCCAGCTTGGTGCCTTCCTCATGTTGCTGCGCCACAAGGAGGAGAACGCCGAGGAGCTGGCCGGGTTCACCGAAGCATTCCGGCAACGCAACCAGGCGCCGGCGATCGCCGTCGATCTGGACTGGCCAAGCTACGCAGGCAAGAAGCGCCACCTGCCCTGGTACCTCCTGGCCGCCAAAGCCCTGGCCGACAGCGGCATACGCATCCTGCTGCACGGCGGCGGCGCCCATACCGCCGGGCGTCTCTACAGCGAGCAGTTGCTGGAGCTGCTGGATATCCCCCTGTGCCAGAGCTGGGAACAGGTCGCCACTGCCCTCGACGAGCGCCAACTGGCCTTCATCCCCTTGGGAGCCTGGGCGCCGCAATTGCAGCGGATGATCGACCTGCGCAACACCCTCGGCCTGCGCTCTCCCATCCACTCCCTGGCACGCATCCTCAACCCGCTCGGCGCCCGCTGTGGCCTGCAGAGCATCTTCCATCCCGGATACCAGGCGGAACACCGCGAAGCCAGCAGGCTCCTCGGTGATCACGCCATCGTCATCAAAGGCGAAGGTGGCGAGATCGAAGCCAACCCGGACGCCATATGCCATCTCTACGGCACGACCGTTGGCGCAGCCTGGGATGAAGAGTGGCCCGCGCTTTCCCCAATGCGCCATGTGAAGCCGGAAAGCCTGGATGCCACCCAGCTCGTCCGTGTCTGGCGCGGTGAATGCGAAGACGAATATGGCCGACTGGCTATTCGAGCCACCCTGGCCCTGGCCCTGCGCGGGCTCGGCACGGAACGTGAACAGGCCTTTGCGGAAGCGGATCGCATCTGGGAAGCACGCAAGTCATCGAACTGATCGATAGTCAGGACCACTAATTTACGCTTTTCCATCGAACTGCTATCGATAGACTCTAATCCGAACTCAATTTCGGAGACCAACCATGGGCCTGTTGATCGATGGAAAATGGCAAGACAAGTGGTACGACACCGCCAAGGATGGCCGCTTCCAGCGTGAAAGCGCGCGGCGACGCAACTGGATCACTGCCGATGGCTCACCAGGTCCTTCGGGCATAGGCGGCTTCCCCGCCGAAGCCGGCCGCTATCACCTTTATGTATCCCTGGCGTGCCCCTGGGCACACCGCACGCTGATCTTCCGCAAGCTAAAAGGCCTGGAATCGCTGATCGACGTTTCGGTGGTGAGCTGGCTGATGCGGGAACAGGGCTGGACCTTCGACCCGCAATTCGGATCCACCGGCGATCAGTTGGGAGGACTGGCCTACCTGCACCAGCGCTATACCCAGGACACCGCCGACTACAGCGGTCGGGTTACCGTGCCCTTGCTGTGGGACAAGCAGACCGGACGCATCGTCAGCAACGAGTCGTCCGAGATCATCCGGATGTTCAACAGCGCCTTCGATCACCTCACTGGCAATCGTCTCGACTTCTACCCGGATCCGCTGCGAGCCGAGATCGATGCACTCAACGAACGCATTTACCCGGCGATCAACAATGGCGTGTATCGCGCCGGCTTTGCCACCTCCCAGGACGCTTACGAGGAAGCCTTCCACGCCCTCTTCGACGAACTGGATCAGTTGGATGCCCTGCTGGAAACGCGTCGCTACCTGACCGGCGAACAGATCACCGAGGCGGACTGGCGCCTCTTCACCACTCTGATTCGCTTCGATGCGGTGTACCACGGGCACTTCAAGTGCAACCTGCGGCGCCTGGAGGACTACCCCAATCTTTCAGGCTGGCTTCGTGAGCTGTACCAGTGGCCGGGCGTGGCGGAGACGGTGAACTTCACCCACATCAAGCACCACTATTACGCCAGCCATCGCACCATCAATCCCACAGGCGTGGTGCCGCTGGGGCCAGTGCAGGACTTCACTCGCCCCCATGGCCGCGAGCATCTGAAGGCCCTGCCAGTCGCGGAGAAGGATCAGGCTCCGGCCTGATCGCCTTCGAACCAGGCCAACTTGTCACGCAGGGTCACGACTTCACCCACGATCACCAGGGTGGGCGCGTGGACTTCGTGCTCCGCCACCAGTTGCGGCAAGTTGGCCAGGGTGCCGGTGAATACTCGCTGGTGACTGGTGGTGCCCTGTTGTATCAGTGCCGCCGGCGTTTCAGCAGCGCGGCCATGTTTGATCAACTGCTCGCAGATTACCGGCAAGCCGACCAGGCCCATGTAGAAAACCAGGGTCTGCCCCGGCGCAACGAGATCACTCCAGGGCAGATCACAGCTTCCGTCCTTCAGGTGGCCAGTGACGAAGCGCACCGATTGCGCATAGTCGCGATGGGTCAACGGAATACCGGCATAGGTGGAGCAACCCGAAGCGGCAGTGATACCGGGCACGACCTGGAAGGGAATGTCGTTGGCCGCCAACTCTTCGATCTCCTCGCCACCGCGACCGAAGATGAAGGGGTCCCCGCCTTTCAGGCGCAGCACGCGCTTGCCCAGCTTGGCCTGTTCAATCAACAGGCGGTTGATCTCATCCTGCGGCACGGCATGATCGGCCCGGCGCTTGCCCACGTAGATGCGCTCGGCGTCACGACGGCAGAGTTCGATGATTGGCGCTGCCACCAAACGGTCGTAGAGCACTACATCGGCCTGTTGCATCAGACGCAAGGCGCGGAAGGTCAGCAGGTCCGGATCACCCGGCCCGGCACCCACCAGATAGACCTCGCCCAGAGCTTTGGGGGCGCCACCGGCGACCCGCTCGGCCAGGAGGCGCTCGGCCTCAACGCCCTGCCCGGCCAGCATGCGCTCGGCCACCGGCCCCTGGAACACCTCCTCCCAGAACACCCGACGCTGCTGTACATCCGGGAAGAGGGTCTTTACCTGATCACGGAATTTCTTCGCCAGGCCAGCCAACTGGCCATACGCAGCGGGAATCCAGGTTTCGATCTTCGCGCGAATCAGCCGAGCCAGCACCGGCGCATCGCCGGCACTGGAGACTGCGACGATCAAGGGCGAACGATCGACGATGGCAGGGAAGATCACGCTGCACAGCTTCGGTGCGTCCACGACATTGACTGGAACGCCGCGCGCCTGGGCCTGGGCTGAAATCTCAGCGTTCAGTTGCTCGTCGTCACTGGCGGCAATGACCAGTACGCAGGCATCCAGATCCGCCTCCTGGTAGCCACGCAGAAGGGACTCGCCACCGCCCTGCTCCACCATTTCCAGCAGTTGAGCATCGATCTCTGGCGCAACCACCCGCAGCCGCGCGCCGGCATCCGCCAGCAAGCGCGCCTTGCGCAGGGCTACTTCGCCCCCACCTACCACGAGCACCTGGCGCCCTTGAAGATTGTGGAACAGCGGGAGGAAATCCATAGCAGCGCCTTCTAGCAATAACGGGTGGTGGAGCTTGAATGGTCACCGCCCGCGTGCAGCCTGGCTACGACGCGGGCGGTAGGACGTTGCGCAACCCCTGCCATAGCAGGGGAAAAGCAATCAGCCGATGACTTCAATGCCGCCCATGTAGGGCTTGAGCACTTCAGGTACGCGGATGCTGCCGTCGGCCTGCTGGTAGTTCTCCAGCACCGCAACCAGAGTGCGGCCAACAGCCAGACCGGAGCCGTTCAGGGTGTGCACCAGCTCCGGCTTGCCGGTTTCCGGGTTGCGGTAGCGCGCTTGCATGCGACGGGCCTGGAAATCACCGCAGTTGGAGCAGGAGGAAATCTCGCGGTACTTGTCTTGGCTCGGCACCCAGACTTCCAGGTCGTAGGTCTTGGTGGCGCTGAAGCCCATGTCGCCGGTGCAGAGCGCGAGTACGCGGTACGGCAGTTCGAGCAGCTGCAGTACGCGCTCGGCATTGGCGGTCATGCCTTCCAGGGCTTCGAAAGACTTGGACGGCTCGACGATCTGGACCATCTCGACCTTGTCGAACTGGTGCTGGCGAATCATGCCGCGGGTATCACGGCCAGAAGCGCCTGCCTCGCTACGGAAGCACGGCGTATGGGCGACGAACTTGATCGGCAGTTGCTTGGCGTCGACGATCTCGCCCGCGACGATGTTGGTCAGAGAGACCTCGGCAGTCGGGATCAGGTAGAAGTCAGCCTCGTTCTCGCGGGAGATCTTGAACAGGTCTTCCTCGAACTTCGGCAGCTGGCCAGTGCCCTGCAGGGCCGGAGCCTGGACCAGGTAAGGCGTATAGGCCTCTTCATAGCCGTGGTCGGTGACGTGCAGGTTGATCATGAACTGCGCCAGGGCGCGGTGCAGGCGAGCAATGGGGCCGCGCAGCAACGCGAAACGGGCACCGGAGAGCTTGGCGGCGGTTTCGAAGTCCAGCCAGCCGTGCTGCTCGCCGAGGGCGACGTGGTCCTTGACCTCGAAGTCGAAGCTACGCGGAGCGCCCCAGCGACGCACTTCGACGTTGGCCTCTTCGTCCGCACCAACCGGCACGGATTCGTGGGGCAGGTTCGGAATGTTCAGCAGCAGGTTGTCCAGCTCGGCCTGGATGCTTTCCAGTTCGCGCTTGCCCTCTTCCAGCTCGCTGCCCATGCGATCGACATCAGCCAGCAGCGGCGCGATGTCTTCACCACGTTGCTTGGCCTGGCCGATGGATTTGGAACGGGTGTTGCGCTCGGCCTGCAGCTGTTCGGTGCGGGTCTGCACGGACTTGCGCTGGTTTTCCAGCGCCTCCAGGCGCGCTACGTCCAGTTCAAAGCCACGGGTGGCAAGGCGTTCCGCGATTTCCCGGGGCTGGGTGCGGACCAGTTTGGCATCGAGCATGTCAGGTTCTCGTCTCTCAGATTTTCGTCAGTATCAGGCCTGCCCAGGTGGCGAACAGGCCGCCCAACACGCTCAGCGCCGCATAGCCCATGGCCAGTGGCAGCTGGCCGCTTTCCAGCAGGCGCAGCGTGTCGAGGGAAAAGGATGAAAAAGTCGTCAGGCCACCCAGGAATCCCACCATGAGGCCCGAGCGGATTTCCACCGGCACCTCGGGACGCAGCAGGAACAAGCCATATAAATAGCCGATCAGCAGGCAGCCGACGATGTTGACCGCAAGGGTACCGGCGTAGAAGTAGCGTGGCCAGTAGGCAGCGACCAGATTGCCAGTAGCGAATCGAAGCAGCGTACCCGCCACGCCGCCGGCAGAGACCGCCAGAACAAGTCCGATCACGACTTTCTCCGTTGCCAGGGACTGCTGCGGTCCAGGTTCTTCAGGTGCTGCAGCTTGTCGCGGATCTTCAACTCCAGGCCGCGCGGTACCGGTTGGTAGTACTGCCGTGGCTCGAGCTGGTCGGGGAAGTAGTCTTCCCCTGCCGCATAGGCATCCGGCTCGTCATGGGCATAACGATACTCCTCGCCATAGCCGAGTTGCTTCATCAACTTGGTCGGAGCATTACGCAGGTGCAGCGGCACTTCCAGCGAACCGTTCTCGGCAGCGTCGCGCATGGCAGCCTTGAAGGCCATGTAGACAGCGTTGCTCTTCGGCGCGCAAGCCAGATAGGTGATGGCCTGGGCGACGGCCAGTTCGCCTTCGGGGCTCCCGAGGCGCTCCTGGACATCCCAGGCGGACAGGCAAAGGCTCAGAGCGCGCGGGTCGGCGTTGCCGATGTCCTCGCTGGCCATGCGCACGACCCGACGCGCGATGTACAGCGGATCACAACCGCCGTCGAGCATGCGTGCGTACCAGTAGAGCGCCGCATCCGGGTCGGAGCCGCGCACCGACTTGTGCAGGGCGGATATCTGGTCGTAGAACGCCTCACCGCCCTTGTCGAAGCGGCGACGGCTATCTCCCAGCAGGTTCTGCAGCAATTCAGCGCCAATCTCACCGCCGTCTTCGGCTAGGTCCGCCGCGTTTTCCAGCAGATTGAGCAGACGCCGGCCATCACCGTCGGCAGCTGCCATGAGAATGGAGAAGCTTTCGTCCGGCAGACTCAGCTGGCGCTTGCCCAGCCCCTTGTCTTCGCTCAAGGCACGGGCCACCAGCTTGCGTAGAGCAGCTTCGTCCAGGCTTTTCAGCACGTAGACGCGAGCGCGGGACAACAGCGCGTTGTTGAGCTCGAAGGAGGGGTTCTCGGTGGTGGCGCCGATGAAGATCAGGGTGCCGTCTTCCACGTAGGGCAGAAAGGCGTCCTGCTGGGACTTGTTGAAGCGGTGCACCTCATCCACGAAGAGGATGGTGCGGCGACCGTACTGGGCAGCCTGTTGCTTGGCCATTTCCACCGACTGACGGATTTCCTTCACCCCGGAAAGCACGGCCGAGATGGTCTCGAAATGAGCGTCGGTGACCTGTGCCAGCAGCTTGGCCAGGGTGGTCTTTCCTACGCCCGGCGGCCCCCAGAAGATCATCGAGTGCAGCGCGCCCTGCTCCAGCGCCTCGCGCAGCGGCTTGCCAGGCGCCAGCAGGTGCTCCTGGCCGACGTACTCGTCCAGGCTGGCGGCACGCAAGCGCGCTGCCAGCGGCTGGGCGATGGGTTCGGAGCGGAAGAGGTCCATGGGCGTTACAGCTTATTCCTGGATGACGTCGGCGCCTTCCGGAATCTGGAAGTTGAACTGCGCGGCGTCGATTGCCTGGTTCATCTTGATCCCGAGGAAGAGGATGTTGGTGCGCTGGCCAACGCTGTCGATCAGCTGCATGTCATTGATCACGCCATTGCGGAATGACAGTCGCAGAGTGTCAAACAGGGTGTCCTTGGCCTTGGGCTTGAGGATGAAGTCCACCACGTCGCCGCCTTCCTTGTGGGTGATCTCGAAATTCTCACTGATCTTCGAGACGTCACCTGACAGCAGCAGCGCCGGAGTGTGAGTCAGGCGCTGGTCCAGGGTCTGGATGGTCACCTGTTGCAGGTCCGGGTCATAGAGCCAAACCTTTTCACCATTGGACACCAGCAATTGCTCCATTGGCGCATCGGTGTGCCAACGGAAGAGCCCTGGACGCTTGAGTGACAACTCGCCAGAAGTTTCCTGCAGCTGGGTACCGGAGCCGTCCAGCGTCAGCTGGGAGAAGCGACCCGTGATGGTCTGGGCCTTGTTCAGCATTTCAGTCAGGCGGTTGATGGCCACATTGTCATCAGCCTGGGCGTTCAGGGCAGCCAGACCAAGTACGGCCACCATGAGCATGCGGATCAGTCGCATGGAAATCCTCGTCAAAAATCCGTTTCGGATCAGTCTCGCACCGGTGACGGCGCGATGACCTCGCGCGAACCGTTGCCGTTCATGGGGCTCACCACCCCAGCCATTTCCATCGCCTCGATCATGCGCGCGGCGCGGTTGTAGCCAATCTTCAGCTTGCGCTGTACCGCGGAAATCGAAGCGCGGCGGCTTTCGGTAACGAAGCGAACAGCCTCGTCGTAAAGCGGATCGTCTTCGCTGCCCTCGCTGCTACCTTCACCGCCGTCGAAGCCGCCGGAAGAACCGCCACCCCCCTCTTCCGCACCGGCGAGGATGTCTTCGATGTAGTCCGGTGCGCCACGCAGCTTCCAGGCCTCTACCACGCGGTGCACTTCGTCGTCGGAAACGAAGGCGCCATGCACGCGGATCGGCAAGCCCGTGCCCGGCGGCAGGTAGAGCATGTCACCGTGACCGAGCAACTGTTCCGCACCGCCCTGGTCGAGGATGGTGCGCGAGTCGATCTTGCTGGATACCTGGAACGCCATGCGGGTTGGGATGTTGGCCTTGATCAGGCCGGTGATTACGTCCACCGAGGGGCGCTGGGTCGCGAGGATGAGGTGGATACCGGCGGCACGCGCCTTCTGGGCGATACGAGCGATCAGCTCTTCGACCTTCTTGCCGACGATCATCATCATGTCGGCGAACTCGTCGACCACGACCACGATGGTTGGCAGTGTCTTCAGCAGCGGCGCCTCATCTTCCATGCTCTCACGACGATAGAGCGGGTCGGTCAGCGGCGTGCCAGCTTCCTCGGCATCCTTCACCTTGCGGTTGAAGCCCGCGAGGTTACGCACGCCCATGGCGGCCATCAGCTTGTAGCGCCGCTCCATCTCGGCGACGCTCCAGCGCAGGGCGTTGGCCGCTTCCTTCATGTCAGTGACCACCGGACACAGCAGGTGCGGAATGCCTTCGTAGATGGACAGCTCCAGCATCTTCGGGTCGATCATGATCATCCGCGCCTGCTCCGGCGTTGACTTGAACAGGATCGACAGGATCATGGCATTCACGCCCACCGACTTACCGGAACCCGTGGTACCGGCCACCAGCAGGTGAGGCATCTTGGCGAGGTCAGTGATGATCGGTTTACCGCCGATGTCATGGCCAAGGGCCAGGGTGACCGGCGACTTGGCTTCGTCGTATTCGGACGACTCCAGTACTTCGGAGAAGCGCACGATCTGACGGTCTTCGTTGGGAATCTCGATGCCGACGGTGGTCTTGCCGGGAATCACCTCTACGACGCGAACACTGATCACAGCCAGGGAGCGTGCCAGGTCCTTCGCCAGGTTGGAGATGCGGCTCACCTTCACGCCGGCAGCCGGCTGAATCTCGAATCGGGTAATCACCGGGCCCGGATGAACCGACTCCACAATCACTTCGACGCCGAATTCCTTCAGCTTGATTTCCAGAAGACGCGACATCGCTTCCAGGGATTCCGGCGAGAAGCTCTTCTGCTTCTTTTCCGCCGCGTCGAGGATGGAAATGGGCGGCAGAGTGCCTTCGATCGCCGTATCGACGAACAGCGGCGCCTGCTTTTCCTTTTGTACGCGCTTGCTCGGCTCGGCCGGCTTGGGCGACGGCGGAGGTGCTATGACCGGCGCAGGGCGCTTCTCCCGTTCGGTCATGTGTTTGGTCAGGGCTTCTTCGCGCTCGATGAGACGTTCCTTGACCTTGGCCTGCTCGCGACGATCAGGCACCACAGGCGCGGCCACTTCATTCACACGCACATCCACTTCACGCAACTTGGCCACTAGCTGCTTGCGCTCCAGACGGGCGCTCCACCAGCGGTTGACGGCGCTCTGGATGAGTTCGAAGAGATCGAGGGTGATCTTCCCGGTCAAGTCCATGACCTTGAACCAGGACAGGTCGGTGAACACGGTCAGACCGAACAGGAACAGGGCGAAGAACAGCAGCGTGCTGCCTTGCACATTGAGGGCATTGACCGACAGATGACTGAGGCTTTCGCCGAGGGCGCCGCCAGCGGAAGCCGGCAGGCCCGCGTGGTCCTGGAAGTGGATATCGGCCAGCGCGGCGCCGGACAGCACCAGGAAGACCAGGCCGATCAGGCGCCAGGAGAAGAGCCAGCCGCTCCAGTCGATAGACTCATGGCGGTGCCGGAAGACTTGCAGCGTCTTGATGGCCAGCAGCAGCGGGAAGATATAGGCGAAGTAGCCCAGTGCCATGAACAGGATATCGGCGAACCAGGCACCGAGTCGGCCAGCCGCATTCTGCACCTGCTCGACGTTGCTGGTGTGCGTCCAGCCCGGATCCGAGGAATCGTAGGTGAGCAGCGCCATCCACAGGTAGAGGCAGACTGCGCCCAGCGCGATCAACGCACCTTCCTTGAGGCGATAATGCAATTGCTGGCGCCAGACAGGAATCTGGGCTCTGGTCGTGGAATTCTTCAAAACGCGTCTTTTCCTGCGCCCGTGGCGCGTTCAAGAGTCGGTCGAGGGTGAAAGTCCGCCAGGCAGTGTGCCATCACGGGCTCCAACCCATTCGGAACGTGGCCCATTGTACGGATTTGCCCGCGCGACGCCATGTGGGAACGGATTGTCGCTCCGGCGTTTTGGCGACGTCTCGCGCTTCGGTGTAGCATAGCCGCCAACGATTTGCGCAATGCTCAATTGGAGCATGCATTCTCTTTCGTGACAAAGACTTATGGAGCCTTTTTATGAGCGAAGTCAAGCATTCCCGATTGATCGTCCTGGGCTCCGGCCCAGCGGGTTACACCGCGGCCGTATATGCCGCTCGCGCCAACCTCAAGCCGGTGGTCATCACCGGCATCCAGCCTGGCGGCCAACTGACCACCACCACCGAAGTGGACAACTGGCCCGGTGATGTCGAAGGCCTGACCGGTCCGGCCCTGATGGAGCGCATGCAGAAGCACGCCGAGCGCTTCGACACTGAGATTGTTTACGACCACATCCACACCGCCGAGTTGCAGAAGCGCCCGTTCATCCTCAAGGGTGACAGCGGCACCTACAGCTGCGACGCACTGATCCTCGCCACCGGCGCCTCCGCCCAGTACCTCGGCCTTCCGTCCGAGGAAGCCTTCGCCGGCAAGGGCGTCTCCGCCTGCGCCACTTGCGACGGTTTCTTCTATCGCAACCAGGTGGTCTGCGTGGTCGGCGGCGGCAACACTGCGGTTGAAGAAGCACTCTACCTGGCCAACATCGCCAAGGAAGTGCACCTCATCCACCGCCGCGACAAGCTGCGTTCCGAGAAGATCCTCCAGGACAAGCTGTTCGAGAAAGCCGCCAACGGCAACGTCCGCCTGCACTGGAACCACACCCTGGATGAAGTTCTAGGCGACAACACCGGCGTAACTGGCGTGCGCCTGAAGAGCACCGCCGACGGCAGCACCAAAGAGCTGCCTCTGGCCGGCGTCTTCATCGCCATCGGCCACAAGCCGAACACCGACCTGTTCAAGGGCCAGCTGGAAATGCGTGATGGCTACCTGATCGTCCAGGGTGGCCTCGAAGGCAACGCCACCGCCACTAGCATCCCCGGTGTATTCGCTGCCGGCGACGTCGCAGACCACGTGTACCGCCAGGCGATCACCTCCGCCGGCTCGGGCTGCATGGCCGCGCTGGACGCCGAAAAGTTCCTCGACGACAACTGACAGGCACGGCGGACCTTCGGGTCCGCCCTCCCCTCCTCCATGCTCACCTGGCTGCAACGCGACGCTCTCGACTTCCCGCCACTCGGGCGCGCCATGCGCGAACCCAACGGCCTGCTCGCGGCCGGCGGCGACCTGTCGCCTGAGCGACTGATCAAGGCTTATCGCCACGGCTGCTTCCCCTGGTACCAGGAAGGCCAGCCCATCCTATGGTGGTCTCCCGATCCACGGACCGTGTTGCCACCGCAGGAGATCCACATCTCCCGCAGCCTTTCCAAGCTGATGCGCCAGAATCGCTTCCGGGTGACCTTCGACCAGGCATTCCCCGCGGTCATCGAAGGCTGTGCCGAGCCGCGCAACTACGCCGACGGCACCTGGATCACGTCATCCATGCAGTCCGCCTATGTCGAGCTACACCGCCGCGGCGTGGCGCATTCCGTGGAAGTCTGGCAAGACGACAAGCTCGTCGGCGGCCTGTATGGCCTCGCCATGGGCAAGCTGTTCTTCGGTGAATCCATGTTCAGCAGGGTCGACAACGCCTCCAAGGTCGGCTTTGCCACCCTCGTGCAGCACCTGCACAAGTGGGGATTCGTACTCATCGATTGCCAGATGCCCACCCAGCACCTGCAGAGTTTTGGCGCCCGCACCATCAGCCGCGAGAAGTTCGCCCGCTACCTGCAGCTCTACCTCGACCAGCCGAACGTCGCTGACTGGATCGCCTAGGCGAGCCCCGCAGCCTGACATACACTTGCTGAAGGGTTCCCCCGGGGGTTGATCATGACCGAGCTGGCTCGTCTCAAGTTTTACGCCACTCAACCGCATCCATGCAGCTACTTGCCCGAGGAGCAGGCCACCACCCTGTTCCTCGACCCCAGCCAGCCCATGGACGTGGATGTCTATGCCGAACTCTCGGAAATGGGTTTCCGCCGCAGCGGCGACCACCTCTACCGCCCCCACTGCCAGCGTTGCAATGCCTGCGTACCGGCGCGCATTCCGGCCGATCAGTTCATCCCCAATCGCCAGCAGAAGCGCATCCTCAGGCGCAACGCGGACCTCACCGTGATCGCCGTACGCCCGGCATTTACCGAGGAGTACTACGCGCTTTACGTTCGCTATATCGAGCAGCGCCACGCCGACGGTGACATGTATCCGCCCAGCCGTGACCAGTTCTCCACCTTCCTGGTGCGCGACCTGCCCTTTTCGCGCTTCTACGAATTCCGCCTCAACGGCGCATTGAAGGCGGTGGCCGTCACGGACGTCCTGCCCAATGGGCTTTCAGCGGTCTACACCTTCTACGACCCCGACGAGGAGCGTCGCAGCCTTGGCCGCTATGCCATCCTCTGGCAGATCGGCGAAACCGCTCGCCTTGGCCTGCAGGCCGTCTATCTCGGCTACTGGATCAAGAACTGCAGGAAGATGAACTACAAGACCCAGTACCGACCTATCGAGCTGTTCGTCAATCAGCGCTGGGTGACGCTTAGCTGAAGCCCTTGGCGAGCAGTGCTGTTTTCGGGCACAATGCACGCCGTTTTTGCCCGCCGCCTCTGCGGCAGGGCCCATCATTGAATACCGAGGGCTTTACTGCATGTCGAAAGAAGACAGCTTCGAAATGGAAGGCACTGTCATCGACACCCTGCCCAACACCATGTTCCGTGTGGAGTTGGAAAATGGGCACGTCGTCACCGCGCACATTTCCGGCAAGATGCGCAAGAATTACATCCGCATCCTCACCGGCGATAAAGTTCGCGTCGAGCTGACGCCGTACGATCTGAGCAAGGGCCGCATCACCTACCGCGCCCGCTGATCGAATGGTCATAAAAAAGCCCGGCATCTGCCGGGCTTTTTTGTGGATGGCCGTCAGGCCATCTCTGCAGTGGTTTCGAACTCGAAGCTGAGCTCCTCGCCCTTGACGTCGACGTGCACCACTCCGCCGTGCTCGGCCAGTTCGCCAAACAGGATTTCCTCCGCCAGCGGGCGCTTGATCTTGTCCTGGATCAGGCGCGCCATGGGCCGAGCCCCCATTTGCGCATCGTAGCCACGCTCAGCCAGCCAACCGCGCGCCTCATCACTGACAACCAACTGCACCCGCTTGTCTTCCAACTGGGCCTGCAGCTCCGTGAGGAACTTGTCCACGACGTTCTTGATGACTTCGTGGCTCAGGCGGCCGAACTGGATGATGGTATCCAGGCGGTTGCGGAATTCCGGCGTGAAGCTCTTGCGAATGACTTCCATGGCATCCGAGGAGTGATCCTGCAGGGTGAAGCCAATGGAAGCCCGCGCAGCAGTTTCGGCGCCGGCGTTGGTGGTCATGATCAGGATCACGTTACGGAAGTCCGCCTTGCGGCCATTGTTGTCAGTCAGAGTGCCGTGGTCCATCACCTGCAGCAGCAGGTTGAAGACTTCCGGGTGAGCCTTTTCGATCTCATCCAGCAGCAACACGCAGTGCGGCATCTTGGTGATGGCTTCGGTCAGCAGGCCGCCCTGGTCGAAACCGACATACCCCGGAGGTGCACCGATCAGACGCGAAACGGTGTGGCGCTCCATGTACTCGGACATGTCGAAGCGGAGCAGCTCGATACCCATCGCCTTCGCCAACTGGCGCGCCACCTCGGTCTTGCCCACACCGGTTGGGCCGGCGAACAGGAAGGAACCGACCGGCTTATCCGGAGACTTGAGGCCCGCGCGGGAAAGCTTGATGGCGGTCGACAGGGAATCGATGGCGGCGTCCTGGCCGAACACCGTCAGCTTCAGGTCGCGCTCCAGGTTACGCAGCAGTTCCTTGTCGGAGCTGGTGACGTGTTTTGGAGGAATCCGCGCGATCTTGGCCACAATGTCTTCGACCTGCGCCACCTCGATACGCTTGGCGCGCTTCTCTTCCGGCTGCAGACGCTGGTAGGCGCCGGCTTCGTCGATCACATCGATTGCCTTGTCGGGCATGTGCCGGTCGTTGATGTAGCGCGCCGCCAGTTCAGCCGCGGCACGCAGCGCCTCATCGCTGTACTCGATGTGGTGATGCTGCTCGAAGCGCGCCTTGAGCCCCTTGAGGATGCCCACGGTGTCCTCGACCGACGGTTCTGTCACGTCAACTTTCTGGAAGCGCCGCGCCAGCGCCCGATCCTTCTCGAAAATGCCGCGGAACTCCTGGAAGGTAGTGGAGCCGATGCAACGGATCTCGCCGGAAGAAAGCAGCGGCTTGAGGAGGTTCGACGCATCCATCACCCCGCCCGATGCTGCGCCCGCACCAATGATGGTGTGGATTTCATCGATGAAGAGGATGGCGTGCGGGCGTTTGCGCAGCTCATTGAGCAGCGCCTTGAAGCGCTTCTCGAAGTCACCGCGATATTTGGTACCCGCCAGTAGCGCGCCGAGATCCAGGGAATAGACCACGCTGTCGGCCAGCAGGTCAGGTACCTGATTGTCGACAATGCGCTTGGCCAGGCCTTCGGCGATGGCAGTCTTGCCGACACCGGCCTCACCGACCAGCAGCGGATTGTTCTTGCGGCGACGCGCCAGAATCTGGGCAACGCGCTCCACTTCGATCTCGCGACCGACCAGCGGATCGATCCGCCCCATGCGCGCCAACTCGTTGAGGTTGCTGGCATAGGCATCCAGCGGATGGCCGGAAGCGGAGGCTTCGCCACCCTCTTCGTCCTGCATCTCCTGGTCGTGTTCGTGCTGCTCGCCATGGCCCGGCACCTTGGAGATGCCATGGGCGATGTAGTTGACGACGTCGATACGGGCCACGCTCTGCTGCTTCAGCAGGAATACGGCCTGGCTCTCCTGCTCACTGAAGATGGCGACCAATACGTTGGCGCCAGTGACTTCACGCTTCCCGGAACTCTGCACGTGGAATACCGCGCGCTGCAGAACGCGCTGGAATCCAAGCGTGGGCTGGGTTTCACGGTCTTCGTCGTGCTGCGGAATCAGCGGGGTGGTGGAGTCGATGAACTCCTGCAGGTCGTGCCGCAGTTTGTCCATGTTCGCGCCACATGCACGCAATACGGTGGCAGCGGCTTCGTTATCCAGCAGTGCGAGCAACAAGTGCTCGACCGTCATGAATTCGTGGCGCTTGGCGCGGGCCTCCTTGAAGGCAAGATTGAGGGTGACTTCGAGCTCGCGGTTCAACATGGCTTCACCTCATACCCAAGCGGCGGCGTTAACCGTCCTTCTCGATCTCACAGAGCAGCGGATGCTGGCTCTCTCTCGCATATTGATTGACCTGCATGGCCTTGGTTTCGGCGATGTCGCGAGTGAACACGCCACAAACCGCCCGACCCTCCGTATGCACGGTCAGCATGATCTTGGTGGCGAGTTCCCGGTTCATACCGAAGAACGTCTCGAGCACCTCGACCACAAAATCCATAGGGGTGTAGTCATCGTTAAACATCACCACCTTATACATAGGTGGCGCCTGCAGGGCCGGTTTCGCTTCCTGCACCGCCAGGCCCGTGGAGTCGTCCTCATGATGCTGCGGACTGTCCTGATTGAATGTTAGTCGAATCTGGCTGCTTGCATGCATGCTGGAAATAAAGGTCATGGATGAATGAAAACGGCTACTGGAAAGACTTTGATCCGTTTCTCAGGCGTTACGGGGAACGCCTTGACTAACGGCAAAACGGTGTTACAACCAGTGGATACCCGTCTTCGGGTATCAGGGGTTCCATGCGCGCGGCCATGGCGGCCTTCGGGGCATGGAGTCGAAGTGGATGATACTCCAGTGATGGAGTCCTTTGCAGAGGGATATCAGCATGCTTAGCGGTAAGGTCAAGTGGTTCAACAACGCCAAAGGCTATGGATTCATCCTCGCCGAAGGCCGAGATGAGGACCTGTTCGCCCACTATTCGGCCATCCAGATGGACGGCTACAAGACGCTAAAGGCTGGACAGCCGGTAAGCTTCGATATCATCCAGGGCCCGAAAGGGCTACACGCCGTGAATATTCGACCAGTCACGGCCACCACCGAAGCACCTGCCTCAATCAGCCAACCCCAGGGCAGCACGGTAGAAGTTTGAGCCCCGCAATATTTGGGCATAAAAAAGGCCGGTCAGATGACCGGCCTTTTCGTGTCCGCCTTCTGACTCACATATGAGCAATGAGGGCGTCGCCGAACTCGGAGCACGACAGCAGCTTGGCGCCATCCATCAGACGCTCGAAGTCGTAGGTTACGGTCTTCGCGGCGATGGCACCGTTGGTGCCCTTGATGATCAGGTCAGCAGCTTCGGTCCAGCCCATGTGGCGCAGCATCATCTCGGCGGAGAGGATGACCGAACCCGGGTTCACCTTGTCCTGGCCAGCATACTTCGGCGCGGTACCGTGAGTAGCTTCGAACATGGCGACGGTGTCGGACAGGTTGGCGCCGGGCGCGATGCCGATACCACCCACCTCAGCCGCCAGGGCGTCGGACAGGTAGTCACCGTTCAGGTTGAGGGTGGCGATCACGTCGTACTCGGCCGGACGCAGCAGGATCTGCTGCAGCATGGCGTCGGCGATCACGTCCTTGACCACGACGTTCTTGCCGGTGCGCGGGTTCTTGAACTGCATCCACGGCCCGCCATCCAGCAGCTCGGCGCCAAATTCGTCGCGAGCGACCTCGTAGCCCCACTCTTTGAAGGCACCTTCGGTGAACTTCATGATGTTGCCCTTGTGGACGATGGTCACGGAGCTGCGATCGTTATCCACGGCGTACTGCAGGGCCTTGCGCACCAGGCGTTTGGTGCCATCCTGGGAAACCGGCTTGATGCCGATGCCGCAGTTTTCGGTGAAGCGGATCTTCTTGACGCCCATTTCCTCGGTGAGGAACTTGATGACCTTCTCGGCCTCGGGGCTGCCGGCCTTCCACTCGACGCCGGCATAAATGTCTTCAGAGTTCTCACGGAAGATCACCATGTCGACGTCGCCAGGTTTTTTCACCGGGCTGGGCACGCCTTCGAACCAGCGCACCGGACGCTGGCAGACATAGAGATCGAGCTCCTGGCGCAGGGCCACGTTGAGCGAACGAATGCCACCACCGACCGGCGTGGTCAGCGGGCCCTTGATGGAAACGACGTAGTCGCGAACGGCTTCGAGGGTTTCTTTCGGCAGCCAGGTGTCCTGATCGTAGACCTGAGTGGCCTTCTCACCGGCATAGACTTCCATCCAGGAAATCTTGCGGGCATTGCCGTACGCCTTGGCGACGGCGGCATCCACTACCTTGATCATGACAGGGCTGATGTCGACGCCGATGCCGTCACCCTCGATGAACGGGATGATCGGGTTGTTCGGTACGTTCAGGGACATATCTGCATTGACGGTGATTTTGTCACCGACTGCCGGCACCTGGATCTTTTGGTATCCCATGCTGAGCTCCGTGTTGTGGTTGAGAACGCTCTTGCAGCTCGTGAGCCTACTCCAGTTGTCCGGTCATCGACCATATCTTCCTTAGTCGAAATCGCACGTCTGAGTCAGCCCACCCAAAGGAGTGGTATACTGCGCGCCGTGACTTGATAGTCATCGGGGGCGAGCAGTCTGGGACCAGACTCACTGTCCTCGTCGCAGCCGTGCCACCACCATGGATCGACTGCACAACGCTCTACTGGCGCTCCATTACCCCCGCGGCAATTCTCGACATAGCTCAATTCGACATTGAGCGAATGCGTCTACCAATGCGCTTCGAGACTCTGTGCGCGCCCAGAAAAGAAGAGAGTTAAACGTTAATGTCCAACCGTCCGAAGATTACTTACACCTTCACCGACGAAGCCCCCGCGCTCGCCACCTACTCCCTCCTCCCCATCGTCAAAGCCTTCTCCGCTTCAGCCGGCATCGACGTCGAAACCCGCGACATCTCTCTTGCAGGACGCATCCTGGCCTCCTTCGCTGACAAGCTTGCAGCTGACAAGCGCATCGAAGACGATCTGGCCTACCTGGCTGTACTGGCCACCTCGCCTGACGCCAACATCGTAAAACTCCCGAACATCAGTGCCTCCGTGCCCCAGCTCAAGGGCGCCATCGCCGAGTTGCAGGCCCTGGGTTACGACGTGCCGAACTTCCCGGAAGACCCGCAGACCGACGAAGAGAAAGACATCCGCGCCCGCTATGCCAAGGTCCTGGGCAGCGCCGTGAACCCGGTACTGCGCGAAGGCAACTCCGACCGCCGCGCTCCCGCCGCCGTCAAGGCCTACGCCCGCAAGCACCCGCACTCCATGGGCAAGTGGAGCATGGCCTCCCGCTCCCACGCCGACTACATGCGTGGCGGCGACTTCTTCTCCAGCGAGCAGTCCATCACCATGGCCAAGGCCGGTGACGTACGCATCGAATTCGTTGGCAAGGACGGCAAGGTCGAGGTCAAGAAGCAGCTTTCCCTGCAGGATGGCGAAGTCCTCGACAGCATGTTCATGAGCTGCAAGAAGCTGCGCACCTTCTTCGAACAGACCCTGCAGGACTGCAAGGAGACCGGCGTCATGTGGTCCCTGCACGTCAAGGCGACCATGATGAAGGTCTCCCACCCGATCGTCTTCGGCCACGCGGTCAGCGTTTACTACAAGGACGTGTTCGACAAGTACGGTGACCTGTTCAAGGAACTGGGCGTAAACCCGAACAACGGCATCAGCAGCGTCTACGACAAGATCAAGGTGCTGCCGGCTTCCCAGCAGGAAGAGATCCATCACGACATTCACGAGGTGTACAGCCACCGCCCGGAAATGGCGATGGTCGACTCCGTGAAGGGCATCACCAACCTGCACATCCCAAGCGACGTGATCGTCGACGCCTCCATGCCGGCAATGATCCGCAACTCCGGCCAGATGTGGGGCAAGGACGGCAAGCAGAAAGACACCAAAGCGGTGATGCCGGAGAGCACCTACGCTCGCATCTACCAAGAGATGATCAACTTCTGCAAGACCAATGGCGCCTTCGACCCGACCACTATGGGCACCGTGCCGAACGTCGGCCTGATGGCCCAGAAGGCCGAGGAATACGGCTCCCACGACAAGACCTTCGAAATGACCGCCGACGGCACCATGCGCGTCGTGGCCGCCGATGGCAGCGTGCTGATGCAGCATGAAGTGGAAGCCGGCGACATCTGGCGCGCCTGCCAGACCAAGGACGCCCCGATCCGTGATTGGGTCAAGCTGGCCGTTACCCGCGCCCGCCTGTCCAACACCCCGGCCATCTTCTGGCTGGACCCGGAGCGCGCCCACGATCGCGAACTGCGCAAGAAGGTCGAACTGTACCTGCAGGACCACGACCTGACCGGCCTGGACATCAGCATCAAGGGCTACAACGAAGCCATCCGTACCAGCATGGAGCGCCAGCTGCGTGGCCAGGACACCATTTCGGTGACCGGCAACGTACTGCGCGACTACCTGACCGACCTGTTCCCGATCATGGAGCTGGGCACCTCGGCCAAGATGCTGTCCATCGTTCCGCTGATGGCAGGCGGCGGCATGTACGAGACCGGCGCTGGCGGTTCGGCTCCCAAGCACGTACAGCAGTTGGTTGAAGAGAACTACCTGCGCTGGGATTCCCTCGGCGAGTTCCTGGCCCTGGCCGTTTCCCTGGAAGAAACCGGTATCAAGACCGGCAACGCCAAGGCCAAGATCCTGGGCAAGACCCTCGACGAAGCCACCGGCAAGCTGCTGGACAACAACAAGTCCCCGGCGCGCAAGGTTGGCGAGCTGGACAACCGTGGCAGCCACTTCTACCTGGCACTGTACTGGGCCCAGGCCCTGGCCGCGCAGAACGACGACGCCGAACTGAAGGCGCACTTCGCTCCGCTGGCCAAGACACTGACCGAGAAGGAAGCGACCATCGTCGCTGAACTGAACGGCGCCCAGGGCAAGGCCGTGGACATCGGCGGCTACTACCGTTCGAACCCGGAGCTGACCAGCCAGGTGATGCGCCCCAGCGCCACCTTCAACGCTGCGATCGACGGCCTGCTGGCTTAAGCGACAGAGCGACACAGGAAACCCCGGGCATTGCCCGGGGTTTCTTTTTTCCGCCACCGGCGATTTATGATGTCGCCCCCTTTCCGGAGCCTTGCCGATGACCTGGCAACCCCACATCACCGTCGCGACCATTGTCGAGGACCAGGGCCGCTTCCTTCTGGTGGAGGAAGAAGCCGATGGTCGCGCCGTATTCAACCAGCCCGCCGGCCACCTTGAAGCCAACGAGACTCTCCTTGAAGCCGCGCTGCGCGAAACCTTCGAGGAAACCGGCTGGGAAGTAGAACTGACCGCCGTCACCGGCATCTACCTCTACACCGCACCCAGCAATGGCGTGACCTACCAGCGCGTCTGCTTCGCCGCCAAGCCGCTGCGCCACCACCCGGACCAGCAGCTGGACGACGGCATCATCGGCCCACGTTGGCTGACCCGCGAAGAACTCCTGACCGAGAAGGATCGCTGGCGCAGCCATCTGGTCATGCGCTGCATCGATGACTACCTGGCAGGCGAGCGCTTCCCCCTCAGCCTCGTCCGGGACGCCTGAGCCCTCAATGGCGCACCTACGAAAGGCAGGCCTACGCAGCTGATCGCGAGCCGGTTCTGATAGAATTCCGCTTTTGCGTAATTAGCCAGTGCAGATTCCCATGCGTGATCCAGCCAACACCCGCGTCATAGTCGGCATGTCCGGCGGCGTCGACTCCTCGGTTTCCGCCCTTCTCCTGCTCGAACAGGGCTATCAGGTTGAAGGCCTGTTCATGAAGAACTGGGACGAAGACGACGGCACCGAGTACTGCACCGCCAAGGTAGACCTGGCCGATGCCCAGGCCGTCTGCGACCGCATCGGTATCAAGCTGCATACCGCGAACTTCGCCGCCGAGTATTGGGACCATGTGTTCGAGCACTTCCTTGAGGAATACAAGGCCGGCCGCACGCCCAATCCGGACATCCTCTGCAACCGCGAGATCAAGTTCAAAGCCTTCCTCGACTACGCCCTCTCCCTGGGCGCCGACCTGATCGCCACCGGCCACTACGTGCGCCGCCGGGACATCGACGGACGCACCGAGTTGCTCAAGGGCCTGGACCCGAACAAGGACCAGAGCTACTTCCTCCACGCGGTTGGCGGCGAACAGATCGCCCGCACCCTGTTCCCCGTGGGTGAGTTGGAGAAGCCCGAAGTACGCGCCATCGCCGAAAAATACGGCCTGGCCACCGCGCGCAAGAAGGATTCCACCGGTATCTGCTTCATCGGCGAGCGTCGCTTCACCGACTTCCTCAAGCAGTACCTGCCCGCACAACCCGGCGATATCGAAACCACCGAAGGCGATGTCATCGGCCGCCATCATGGCCTGATGTACCACACCATCGGTCAGCGCCAGGGCTTGGGCATCGGCGGCATGAAAGACGCGAGCGATGAGCCCTGGTACGTCCTCGCGAAGGACCTGTCGCGCAACGTACTGATCGTGGGCCAGGGCAACGAGAACCCCTGGCTTTACTCCCGCTCGCTGAAGGTGTCTGAGATCTACTGGGTAAACCCCATCGACCTCCGCCAGCCGCGCCAACTAAAGGCCAAGGTGCGCTATCGCCAGAGCGACCAGCCCTGCACCCTGGAAGCGACTGCTGACGGTTATGTTGCGGTGTTCGACGAAGCCCAGCGGGCCGTCACCCCGGGACAATCCGTGGTCTTCTACGACGGTGAAATCTGCCTCGGCGGCGGCGTGATCGAAAGCGCCGAGCCTTCGGATGCCGGAGTGAAACGCCCATGAACCAGACCCGTGAGCAATTGGTCGCCCTCGGCGCCGTCTTCGAAGCGGCCGCCCTGGTGGATCGCATTGCCAAGACCGGCCAGATCAGCGAACCACCGCTCGGCTGCATGCTCGGCAGCCTGCTGGTCCGGGACCCGAAAGACACGCTCGACGTCTACGGCGGTGACGACATCAACCTGCGCGACGGCTACAAGGCCCTGGTCAGCGCCCTCGAGCGCGAGCCCTCCAGCCTGCAGCGCGAGCCCCTGCGTTACGCCCTGGCCCTTCTGACCCTGGAGCGCCAGCTGGCCAAGCGCGGCGATATGCTCGACGTGATCGGCACCCGCCTGGACCAGATCCAGCAGCAGGTGCAGCACTTCGGCCTGGTGCACGACAACGTCATCGCCGCTTGCGCCAGCCTCTACCAGGACACGCTGAGCACCTTCCGCCAGCGCATCCAGGTACACGGCGACATGCGCCACCTGCAGCAATCCAGCAACGCCGCGAAGATCCGCGCCCTGCTGCTCACCGGCATCCGCGCCGCGCGCCTCTGGCGCCAGCTGGGTGGCAATCGCTGGCAGCTCCTGTTCAGCCGTCGCAAGCTGCTCAACGAGCTTTACCCGCTCCTGCGCGGCTGACTCGCCTGCGCCATGTGTCGTCGACCATGGCGCACAAGCAGCGAGCGGGACGAAAACCATGTATGATGTGCGCCCCTTTTCGTTGACCGATTGTCCGAGAACGCACTCATGCAGCTTTCCTCGCTCACCGCGGTTTCCCCCGTAGATGGCCGCTACGCCGGCAAAACCAGCGCACTGCGCCCGATCTTCAGCGAATACGGCCTGATCCGTTTTCGCGTCCAGGTAGAGGTCCGCTGGTTGCAGCGCCTTGCCGCCCATGCCGGTATCCCGGAAGTCGCGCCCTTCTCCGCCGAAGCCAACGCCCTGCTCGACAAGCTGGCCGAAGACTTCCAGCTGGAGCATGCCGAGCGCATCAAGGAAATCGAGCGCACCACCAACCACGACGTGAAAGCCGTGGAATACCTGCTCAAGGAGCAGGCCGCCAAGCTGCCCGAGCTGGCCAAGGTCAGCGAATTCATCCACTTCGCCTGCACCAGCGAGGACATCAACAATCTGTCCCACGCCCTGATGCTGCGCGAGGGCCGCGACCAGGTCGTGCTGCCGCTGATGCGCCAACTGGCCAACGCTATCCGCGATCTGGCCGTGCGCTTCGCCGACGTGCCGATGCTCTCCCGCACCCACGGCCAGCCGGCCTCGCCGACCACCCTCGGCAAGGAAATGGCCAACGTCGTGTACCGCCTGGAGCGTCAGATTGCCCAGGTAGCCGCCGTACCGCTGCTGGGCAAGATCAACGGCGCCGTGGGCAACTACAACGCCCACCTGTCCGCCTATCCGGACGTCGACTGGGAAGCCAACGCCCGCGAGTTCATCGAAGGTGACCTGGGGCTTACCTTCAACCCCTACACCACCCAGATCGAGCCGCACGACTACATCGCCGAGCTGTTCGACGCCGTTGCCCGCTTCAACACCATCCTCATCGACTTCGACCGCGACGTCTGGGGCTATATTTCGCTCGGCTACTTCAAGCAGAAGACCATCGCCGGCGAGATCGGCTCTTCGACCATGCCGCACAAGGTCAACCCGATCGACTTCGAGAACTCCGAAGGCAACCTGGGCATCGCCAACGCCCTGCTCCAGCACCTGGCCAGCAAACTGCCGATCTCCCGCTGGCAGCGCGACCTGACTGACTCCACCGTGCTGCGCAACCTCGGTGTCGGCTTCGCTCACAGCGTCATCGCCTATGAAGCAACCCTTAAGGGAATCAGCAAGTTGGAGCTGAATGCTCAACGTATTGCTGAAGACCTGGACGCCTGCTGGGAAGTCCTCGCCGAGCCGATCCAGACCGTGATGCGCCGCTACGCGATCGAGAATCCGTACGAGAAGCTCAAGGAACTGACTCGCGGCAAGGGCATCAGCCCGGAAGCGCTGCAGACTTTCATCGATGGCCTGGATATTCCGGCCGAGGCCAAGGCCGAACTGCGCAAAATGACCCCCGCCAGCTACATCGGTAACGCTGTAGCCCAGGCCAAGCGCATCTGATTGGTTTTGAACCAGTGCACGCCCGGCTGTGCCGGGCGTTTTTATTTCAAAGGCTTAGACATGAATCCTGATACTCCTCTTCAACTTCTGGGCGGCCTTACCGCGCGTGAATTCCTGCGCGACTACTGGCAACAGAAGCCGCTTCTGATCCGCCAGGCCATCCCCGGATTCGAAAGCCCCATCTCTCCCGACGAGCTCGCGGGCCTTTCCCTGGAAGAGGAAGTTGAATCCCGCGTGGTTCTCGAGCACGGCGAGCGCCCCTGGGAAATGCGTCGCGGCCCCTTCGCCGAAGACACCTATCAGAACCTTCCCGAGCGCGACTGGACCCTGCTGGTCCAGGCGGTCGACCAGTTCGTCCCGGAAGTCGCCGAACTGCTGGAGCACTTCCGCTTCCTGCCGAGCTGGCGCATCGATGACGTGATGATCAGCTACGCCGCGCCAGGTGGCGGTGTAGGACCGCATTTCGACAACTACGACGTGTTCCTCCTGCAGGGCCACGGCCGCCGCCGCTGGAAGATCGGCCAGATGTGCGACGCCGAGAGCGCCCTGCTGCCCCACGCCGACCTGCGCATCCTCGCCGACTTCCAGCAGACTGACGAATGGGTTCTGGAGCCCGGCGACATGCTCTACCTGCCGCCGCGCCTCGCCCATTTCGGTATCGCCGAGGACGACTGCATGACCTATTCCGTTGGCTTCCGCGCCCCCAGCGCTGCCGAAGTACTGACCCACTTCACCGACTTCCTCGCGCAATTCCTGCCAGACGAAGAACGCTACAGCGACGCTGGCACCGCCCCCGCCAGCGACCCGCATGAAATCCAGCGCGACGCCCTGGACCGCCTCAAGGTCCTGCTCAACGAGCACATGAGCGACGAACGCCTACTACTCACCTGGTTCGGCCAGTTCATGACCGAGCCGCGCTACCCGGAACTGGTCGCCGGCGCAGACGTAGAGGAAGAGGACTTCCTTGGCGCAATCGAAGACGGCGCGGTACTGATCCGCAACCCCAGCGCACGCCTGGCCTGGTCCGAAGTCGATATTGGCCTGGTGCTCTTCGCCAGCGGCCAGAGCCGCCTGCTGCCGAGCAGCCTGCGCGAACTCCTCAAACTGATCTGCGCTGCCGAAGCATTGCATTTCGACAATCTCGGCCAATGGCTGGGCGATGAGGACGGGCGTAAGCTTCTTCTGGAACTGATCAAGCAAGGAAGTCTGGAGTTTGCCGATGAGTGAGATACACGTCCGCGTTGCCGACTGGCAGAAGGACAATGCCGACCTGCGCCGTATTCGTGAGGCCGTATTCATCGCCGAGCAATCCGTCGCACCGGAACTGGAGTGGGACACCGAAGATGCGGACGCCGTGCACTTTCTCGCCTTCGAGCGGGACTATGCTATCGGCACCGCCCGCTTGTTGCCGGATGGCCACATCGGCCGCGTTTCGGTCCTCAAGGACTGGCGCGGACTCAAAGTCGGTGACCGGCTGCTGCAGGCAGCCATCGCTGAAGCCGAACGCCGTGGCCTGAAGCGCCAGATGCTCTCGGCACAGGTCCACGCCACCGCGTTCTACGAACGCCACGGCTTCAAGATCGTCAGCAGCGAGTTCCTCGAGGCTGGCATTCCCCACGTGGACATGGTGCGCGAAAGCCAGTAGAGGTCCGAATGAACGAAAACGCCCCGGAAGCTGCCGAGAACGAAGTCGAATTACCGGCAATCGAGTTCCAGTCGCCGGGGCGTTTCAGCATTCACAATCCAACGCCCCCTCAGCCCGAAGCCGCCGACTGGGAACCCGCCCCATTCAGCCTCGGCATCCACGACCGACTCGAACGCTTCAGCACCCTGGAAGATGCCCGCGCCCATGCCCTTGCGCTGATGCAGCAGGCCCGCCGCCGACTGTGCCTGTACAGCCCGGACCTCGAACCCTGGCTCTACCACAACAGCGCCATCCAACAGGCCTGCACCCGCCTGCTGGTCAGCGACCCCAAGTGCCAACTGCGCATCCTCGTGCGCGACCTGAGCCGCGCCGTGAAGGAAGGCCATCGCCTGCTCAGCCTGAGTCGGCGCCTCTCCAGCAACTTCCAGATTCGCCGGATCAACCCCGACCACCCCTCGGAGGACCTCGCCTATCTGATCGCCGATGATCGCGGCCTGCTCGTACGCCCCGAGCCCGAGCAACTGGCCGGCTACGCCCTGTACAACGACCCCGGAAGGACCCGGCTGCAGCAGACCCGCTTCGACCAGGCCTGGGACCTGAGCATTACCGACCCCGATTTGCGGAGCTTCCTGATATGACCCCACGCGCCCTGCTCGCAGCCCTCCTCCTGCTCGTCTGCCTGCCCCTGCAGGCGGCGACGGAGCTCATCCAGCTGCGCTACCGCACAGCGGATGAGCTGCTGCCGATGGCGCAGTCGGTGCTGGGCAACGAGGGTCGCGTCAGCGCCTACGGCAACCAACTGATCGTCAACGCCGAACCGGCGAAGATCAGCGAACTGCGCAACCTGCTCGACCAGCTCGACACGAAGCCGCGACGCCTGCTGATCAGTGTCGATACCAGCGACAGCAACTTCCAGAGCGACCGCGGCTATGCGGTCAATGGTTCGGCCAGCGCCGGTGGCGTCGAAGTCCAGGCCGGCCGTGGCGAAGTGAATGGCCGTGACCAGGTCCGCATCATTCGCCGCAGCACCGACAGCCGTGGCGCGGGCGTGCAGCAGGTGCAGACCACCGAGGGCTACCCGGCGCTGATCCAGGTGGGCCAGAGCGTCCCCCTCACCACGACCAGCAGCGGTCCCTACGGCGAGGTCTACAGCAACACCGAATACCGCAACGTGACCCGCGGCTTCTACGTCACCGCCACCCTTTCCGGCGAACTGGTGCACGTCAGCATCAGCAGCAACCGGGATCGCCTTAACAGCAGCCAGCCCGGCGTGATCGACGTGCAGAGCACCGACACCAAGGTGAGTGGACGCCTTGGCGAGTGGATCACCATCGGCGCAGTGAACGAGGACAGCCAGTCCGACCAGAGTGGCTTCCTGCGCCACCGCACCACCCAGGGACGTGAAGACATGACCCTGCGCCTCAAGGTCGACGCGGTCGACTGACAGCCTCTTTTCAGACCACCCGGTCTCATCCGAAGGTCTTATGTAGTAGTCCAAAAAAAACACTACAAAACGATTGACGAACACTTGTTTGAAAGAGCAAGATGGCCTCGCTCCCGCTAGCCAGGGGCTCTGAAAAGGGCCTCCGGGTCGCGCTCCAGCCAACCAGCCGAGCCGACCCGTGTTGTAACAGCCCATAAGGCAGTGCGACGAGGTTGCGACTGGAACGAGGTTGTCCTGAGGGACGGGGAAGCACCCGCAACAATCGCAGGATCGAAGGCAGTGCCCGGCAGATCGCCCAACGGTTTCCACGAACCGGCAAGTGATCGAAGAGCGCAAAACCACCCATCGATTTCGCGAGCGTCTGCAGTCAGTCACCCCTCCTCCAGCTACATCTCTCCAGTCGGTCCTTCGACGCGCTGCGGTGAGCAACCCGCAATAACCTTCAGAACGCAGGTTTTTGAGTGGGAAAGTCGGTGCTCAACCCCATACACACTTTGAAGGATTGACCATGTCCGCTTATCAAAACGACATCAAGGCCATTGCCGCTCTGAAAGAAGCGAACGGCAACAGCTGGAGCGCTATCAACCCCGAGTCGGTTGCCCGTATGCGCGCCCAGAACCGCTTCAAGACCGGTCTGGATATCGCCAAGTACACTGCGGCCATCATGCGTAAGGACATGGCCGAGTACGACGCCGACTCCTCCGTCTACACCCAATCCCTGGGCTGCTGGCACGGCTTCATCGGTCAGCAGAAGCTGATCTCCATCAAGAAGCACCTGAAGACCACCAACAAGCGTTACCTCTACCTGTCCGGCTGGATGGTTGCCGCGCTGCGTTCCGATTTCGGCCCGCTGCCTGACCAGTCCATGCACGAGAAGACTGCCGTTTCCGGCCTGATCGAAGAGCTCTACACCTTCCTGCGCCAGGCTGACGCCCGCGAACTGGACCTGCTGTTCACCGCGCTGGACGCCGCCCGCGCTGCTGGCGACAAAGCCAAGCAGGACGAGATCCAGGCTCAGATCGACGGCTACGAAACTCACGTAGTACCGATCATTGCCGACATCGACGCTGGTTTCGGTAACCCGGAAGCCACCTACCTGCTGGCCAAGAAAATGATCGAAGCTGGTGCCTGCTGCATCCAGATCGAGAACCAGGTTTCCGACGAGAAGCAGTGCGGCCACCAGGACGGCAAAGTGACCGTTCCGCACGAAGACTTCCTCGCCAAAATCAACGCCGTTCGCTACGCCTTCCTCGAGCTGGGCGTTGACGACGGCGTGATCGTTGCCCGTACCGACTCCCTGGGTGCAGGCCTGACCAAGCAGATCGCCGTGACCAAGCAACCGGGCGACCTGGGCGACCAGTACAACTCCTTCCTGGACTGCGACGAAATCAACGCATCCGACCTGCAGAACGGCGACGTGGTGATCAACCGCGGTGGCAAGCTGCTGCGTCCGAAGCGTCTGCCGAGCAACCTGTTCCAGTTCCGCAAGGGCACCGGCGAAGACCGCTGCGTCCTGGACTGCATCACCTCGCTGCAGAACGGCGCCGACCTGCTGTGGATCGAAACCGAGAAGCCCCACGTTGGCCAGATCAAAGGCATGGTTGACCGCATCCGCCAGGTCATCCCGAACGCCAAGCTGGTTTACAACAACAGCCCGTCCTTCAACTGGACCCTGAACTTCCGTCAGCAAGTGTTCGATGCGTTCGTTGCTGAAGGCAAAGATGTTTCCGCCTACGACCGCACCAAGCTGATGAGCGTCGAGTACGACGAAACCGAGCTGGCCCAGGTTGCAGACGAGAAGATCCGCACCTTCCAGCGCGACGGTTCGGCCCACGCCGGCATCTTCCACCACCTGATCACCCTGCCGACCTACCACACCGCGGCCCTGTCCACCGACAACCTGGCCAAGGGTTACTTCGCCGACCAGGGCATGCTGGCCTACGTGAAGGGTGTTCAGCGTCAGGAACTGCGTCAGGGCATCGCCTGCGTCAAGCACCAGAACATGGCTGGCTCCGACATCGGCGACAACCACAAAGAGTACTTCGCTGGCGAAGCTGCTCTGAAAGCGAGCGGTAAAGACAACACCATGAACCAGTTCCACTAAGAGGAACTGCCACCGGCCGACCACGCATCGGCCGGACATGGCGAGTCAAGAAGACCCCGGTGCATGCACCGGGGTTTTTCTTTTCTGCTCCACGGCCAATGGTCTGCAACGTCTTGCCAGGCCGTGGCGCACTCCTAGAATCTGCAGAAAACCCTGGAGCTCCTGTCGTGCCGCGCCTCCTGCTGCTGATTCTGCTATTTGCCTCCTCTACTCTGCGCGCCGGCGACCTGGAACTACTGGTCAGTCAGCCCCGGCTAGGCGAGATACTGGACAAGCTGAAAGCCAACAGGCACCCGCACTTCGCTGTAGTGGACTATGGCCGCGCGTCCACCCTGCCGCGCTTCTATCTGTTCGACAGCCGCAGCCACGCCCTGCTCGGCAGCTTCCGCGTCGCCCATGGCAAGGGTTCGGACCCGGATCACGATGGTTTCGCAGACAGCTTCTCCAACGATTTCGGAAGCCGCTCCAGTTCCCTGGGCCTGTTCCGCACGTCACAGGTGTTCGACAGCGACGAGCCGGGCCACGGCCGCTCCATGCGTCTCATCGGGCTCAGCGCGAGCAATAGCAATGCCGAGGAGCGCGCCATCGTCATTCACGCCAACGCGTACATGGAAGACGACTTCATCCGCGAGCACGGCGTACCTGGGCGCAGCTATGGCTGCCTGGTACTGGCAAGAGTGGATCGCGACCGCGTGATAGAGCAGCTCTCGGGAGGAGCGCTGATTTTCGCCATCAGCCAGAAGTTCCCCTCAGTCGCCAGCGAATGACGCAAGACGTGCGCCAGGTCCCACGCAACAGCATCTCCACATCTCTGTCATTGTTCCGTCGCTTTTGGGAATTAGCGTCAGGTCTCCGTCGATTCGCCTGCGTGGAGACCCGCCTTGAACGAACACAACGACAACGCCGTGCTCTTTGGTAACGGCGACGAACTGCCCAGCAACACCTCCAACAACCCGCACATCAACGACCTGATCGGTGGCCTCAACCGCCGCCAGGTACTGATCGGTGGCGCCGCCGCGAGCGCCCTGGCCTTCCTTGGTGCAGCCCTTCCAGGCGACGCGATGGCCGCCGACTCGCAGGCCAAGGGCTTCCCCCTCAAGCCGCGCTCGCGCCTGCCCTTCGATGCCATCCCCACTGGCCGCGCCGACACCATCACCGTGCCGCCAGGCTACAAGGCCACACCGTTCATTCCGTGGGGCACGCCAATCACGGGCCGCTATCCGGCCTTCCTCGATGATGCCAGCAACAGCGCCCAGGATCAGGCCGAGCAGATCGGCATGCACCATGACGGCATGCACTTCTTCCCCATCGACGCCCGTCGCGGCCCAGGCAAGCGTTCCGACCACGGCCTGCTGGTTCTCAACCACGAGTACATCGATGCCCCGCTGCTGCACCCCAACGGCCCGACCGTGGTCAGCGGCAAGCGCACCATCGCTGAAGAAGTCCGCAAGGAAATCAACGCTCACGGCGTTTCAGTGGTCGAAATCCGCCGCAATGTAAACGGCGAATGGGAAGTAGTGCCGAGCCGCCGCAACCGCCGCATCACCGCCGCCACGCCGATGCAGATCACCGGGCCGGCCCGCGGCCACAAGCTGCTGCAAACCCGCTACAGCCCGCAGGGCACCGCCACTCGTGGCACCCAGAACAACTGCTCCAACGGCTTCACGCCCTGGGGCACCTACCTCACCTGCGAGGAGAACTGGGCCGGCTACTTCGCCACCCGCGATACCGGCCTGCCGCGCGAACTGCAGCGCTACGGTCTGCGCAGCAGCAGCCGCTTCGGCTGGGAAACCCTGCCGGGCGACGAATTCGAACGCTTCGACGCGACCCGCAAAACCGCCGACGCCACGGGCGACTACCGCAATGAGCCGAACCACTTCGGCTGGATCGTCGAGATCGATCCCTTCGACCCGGATTCCACCCCGGTGAAGCACACTGCTCTGGGCCGATTCGCCCACGAAGGCCTGATCTTCGCCCCGACCAAACCCGGCTACCCCGTGGTCTGCTATTCCGGCGACGATTCGCAGAACGAGTACATCTACAAGTACGTCAGCCGCGACAAGTACCGCCCCGGCCAGGCCAATGGTCGTCTGCTGGACGAAGGCACCCTCTACGTCGCCCGCTTCAATGCCGACGGCAGCGGCGACTGGCTGCCCCTGGACATCAACGATCGCAACTTCCTCAAGGCCTGCCTGGCCGCAGGCGTCACCTTTGCCGACCAGGGCGACGTGCTGATCAACACCCGCCTGGCCGCCGATGTCGTCGGCGCCACCCGCATGGACCGCCCGGAATGGGGCGCAGTTAATCCGGACAATGGCGAGGTGTACTTCACCCTCACCAACAACACCTCCCGCACCACCGCAGACGCCGCAAACCCGCGCACGGCCAACGCCTACGGCCACATCATCCGCTGGCGCGAAAACAGCCGCGACCACGCAGGCAGCCGTTTCGATTGGAACATCTTCCTGCTCGCCGGCCCCGAGGGCGACAGCCGTGGCCCGGATGGCAAGCCCCTGGGCGCGCAGAACATCCTCGCCAGCCCGGACGGACTCTGGTTCGACGACGAAGGCCGTCTGTGGATCCAGACCGACATGAGTGGCAGCCAGCTCAGCGCCGGCCCCTTCGGCAACAACCAGATGCTCGTAGCCGACCCGCGCAGCGGCGAACTCAAGCGCTTCCTGGTGGGCCCACTGGGTGCCGAAGTCACCGGTATCAGTGCAACACCGGACTTCCGCACCCTGTTCATCAACATCCAGCACCCGGGTGAAGGCTCCACCGCGACCAACCTGCTCAGCGCCTGGCCGGACGGCCCGGGCAAGCGCCCCCGCTCTTCCACCGTGGTCATCCAGCGCGAGGACGGGCGTCGCATTCTCTGACTCCCCTCAAGGCTTGGGCCGACCCACTCGGGTCGGCCTCTTTTTTCCTACACCCGCAAGAGTGCTTGAACAAAAACAAATGGAATTGTCGCAATTATGAAAGCGATTCGAAGAGCAACTTCGGGACTTTCGGGGAATATTTGATCAGGCAATTTCAAAGTTCTTCGAGACAACTCACGTGTAGTGACTAATTAACCACCAATCAAATGCTAATGCCTATCATTAGCACTTCATGCGAGACCCTTGCTGCGACATAAGGCCGCAATCAGACCAAGGCCTAAGAAAATCATGAAAGCCTTGTGCTTCGTGGCCTGCAGAGGAGCAAGACGTCAAGAATCAGGCTCCGAAGGCAATTTTTTGGCCTGAAAAATTTACTTGCACACCCGGTCAGGCATAAAATTGTCGGAATCGATTGCCAGGGCATCATTTGCTGCTCGGCATTAAACCTTTTAACGCAAGTGAACGCCGTTCCTTGTCTTAAGGAGTTCCGGCATGTCGGAAGCAACTGCCATCATCTCCCACAACTGGGGTTTCGCTGTTTTCCTGTTGGGCGTCGTCGGCCTCTGCGCCTTCATGATCGGTGTCTCCAGCCTGCTCGGCAGCAAGGCCATCGGTCGTAGCAAGAACGATCCCTTCGAGTCCGGCATGTTGCCCACTGGCACCGCCCGCCTCCGCCTCTCCGCAAAATTCTATCTGGTCGCGATGCTCTTCGTGATCTTCGACGTCGAAGCCCTCTTTCTCTTCGCTTGGTCCGTCTCCGTCCGCGAAAGCGGTTGGGCCGGTTTTATCGAAGCAACCATTTTCATAGCAATTCTGTTGGCAGGTCTTGTCTACCTTTGGCGCATCGGGGCGCTTGATTGGGCTCCCGAAGGTCGTCGCAAGCGGCAGGCGAAGCTAAAACAATGAGGCTTTGGCAATGCAATACAAACTTACTCGGATCGATCCGGATGCGACCTATGAGCAGTATCCGATCGGCGAGCGGGAGACTGTTTCCGACCCGCTGCTAGAAGATCAGGTGCACAAGAACATCTTCCTGGGCAAGCTTGAGGATGTTCTCAACGGCGCAGTCAACTGGGGTCGCAAGAACTCCCTGTGGCCGTACAACTTCGGCCTCTCCTGCTGCTACGTGGAGATGACCACCGCCTTCACCGCGCCGCACGACATCGCGCGATTCGGTGCGGAGGTCATTCGTGCATCACCGCGCCAGGCTGACTTCATGGTCATCGCCGGCACCTGCTTCATCAAGATGGCGCCGGTCATCCAGCGCCTCTATGAGCAGATGCTGGAGCCCAAGTGGGTGATCTCCATGGGTTCGTGCGCGAACTCCGGTGGCATGTACGACATTTACTCGGTCGTTCAGGGCGTGGACAAGTTCCTGCCTGTGGACGTCTACATTCCCGGCTGCCCGCCCCGTCCGGAGGCGTTCCTGCAAGGCCTGATGCTGCTGCAGGAATCCATCGGCCAGGAGCGCCGCCCGCTATCCTGGGTCGTGGGGGACCAAGGCGTCTATCGTGCCGATATGCCCTCCGAGCGAGAAAAGCGCCGCGAACAGCGTATTCAGGTCACCAACCTGCGCAGCCCCGACGAAGTCTGAGCCTGTTCTTCTCCGGAAGACCCCAGGCTCATTCTTTACGTTGACCGATAGCGACCGAGACCATGACTGCAGACACCGTTCTGTCTATTCCGCCTTACAAGGCTGACGACCAAGACGTCGTCGTAGAGCTCAATTCCCGCTTTGGCGCCGAAAGCCTGACTATTCAGTCGACCCGCACCGGCATGCCGGTGATCTGGGTTGCCCGTGACAAGCTGATCGACGTCCTCAAATTCCTGCGCAACCTGCCGCGCCCCTACGTCATGCTGTACGACCTGCACGGCGTGGACGAGCGCCTGCGCACCCAGCGCCGCGGCCTGCCGAACGCCGACTTCACGGTGTTCTACCACCTCATGTCGCTGGAGCGTAATAGTGACGTGATGATCAAGGTGGCCTTGTCCGAGGGCGACCTCAACCTGCCTACCGTCACCGGCATCTGGCCGAACGCCAACTGGTACGAGCGCGAAGTCTGGGACATGTACGGCATCACCTTCGCCGGCCATCCGCACCTGTCGCGGATCATGATGCCCAACACCTGGGAAGGTCACCCGCTGCGCAAGGACTACCCGGCGCGCGCCACCGAATTCGATCCCTTCAGCCTGACCCTGGCCAAGCACCAGCTTGAAGAAGAAGCTGCACGCTTCCGCCCGGAAGACTGGGGCATGAAACGCCACGGCGAGAACGAGGACTACATGTTCCTCAACCTCGGCCCGAACCACCCCTCCGCCCACGGTGCGTTCCGTATCATCCTGCAGCTGGACGGCGAAGAGATCGTCGACTGCGTGCCGGAAGTCGGTTACCACCACCGCGGCGCCGAGAAGATGGCTGAGCGCCAGTCCTGGCACAGCTTCATTCCGTACACCGACCGTATCGACTACCTCGGCGGCGTGATGAACAACCTGCCATACGTCCTCGCGGTCGAGAAACTCGCCGGCATCAAGGTGCCGCAACGCGTCGACTTCATCCGCGTGATGATGGCCGAGTTCTTCCGGATCACCAGCCACCTGCTGTTCCTGGGCACCTACATCCAGGACGTGGGCGCCATGACCCCGGTGTTCTTCACCTTCACCGACCGCCAGCGCGCCTACAAGGTGATCGAAGCCGTCACCGGCTTCCGCCTGCACCCGGCCTGGTACCGCATCGGTGGCGTCGCCCATGACCTGCCGCGCGGCTGGGATGGCCTGGTGAAAGAGTTCGTCGAATGGCTGCCCAAGCGCCTCGACGAGTACGAAAAGGCTGCCCTGAAGAACAGCATCCTGCGTGGCCGTACTATCGGCGTCGCCCAGTACAACACCAAGGAAGCCCTGGAATGGGGCGTCACCGGTGCTGGCCTGCGCTCCACCGGCTGCGACTTCGACCTGCGCAAGGCACGTCCCTACTCCGGCTACGAGAACTTCGAGTTCGAAGTGCCCCTGGCCCACAACGGTGACGCCTACGATCGCTGCATGGTCCGCGTGGAAGAGATGCGCCAGAGCATCCGCATCATCGACCAGTGCCTCAAGAACATGCCGGAAGGCCCGTACAAGGCGGATCACCCGCTGACTACGCCGCCGCCGAAAGAGCGCACGCTGCAGCACATCGAGACCCTGATCACCCACTTCCTGCAGGTTTCCTGGGGCCCGGTCATGCCGGCCAACGAAGCCTTCCAGATGATCGAGGCGACCAAGGGCATCAACAGTTACTACCTGACCAGCGACGGCAGCACCATGAGCTACCGCACCCGGATCCGGACGCCCAGCTTCCCCCACCTGCAGCAGATCCCTTCGGTGATCCGCGGCAGCATGGTGGCAGACCTGATCGCCTACCTGGGCAGTATCGACTTCGTAATGGCTGACGTGGACCGCTGATCATGAGCACCCTTATCCAGACCGACCGTTTCGTCCTCAGCGAAACTGAGCGCTCGGCCATCGAGCACGAAATGCATCACTACGAGGACCCGCGCGCGGCGTCCATCGAAGCCCTGAAGATCGTCCAGAAAGAGCGTGGCTGGGTGCCGGACGGCGCCGCTGACGCCATCGGCGCGATCCTCGGCATCCCCGCCAGCGACGTCGAAGGCGTGGCTACCTTCTATAGCCAGATCTTCCGCCAGCCGGTTGGCCGCCACGTCATCCGCGTGTGCGACAGCATGACCTGCTACGTCGGCGGCCATGAGTCCGTCGTTGCCGAAATGCAGAAGCAACTCGGCATCGGCCTTGGCCAGACCACCACTGACAGCCGCTTCACCCTGCTGCCGGTCTGCTGCCTCGGCAACTGCGACAAGGCCCCGGCCGTGATGATCGACGACGACACCTTCGGCGACGTACAACCTGATGGCGTTGCCAAGCTGCTGGAGGCCTACCAATGAAGACCCTCACCTCCATCGGTCCGGCCAACCGCATCGCCCGCAGCGAAGAAACCCATCCGCTGACCTGGCGCCTGCGTGAAGACGCACAGCCGGTATGGCTTGATGAGTACCAGCAAAAGAACGGCTACGCCGCTGCCCGCAAGGCCCTGACCGAGATGGCCCAGGCCGATATCGTGCAGCAGGTCAAGGACTCCGGCCTCAAGGGCCGCGGCGGTGCGGGCTTCCCCACCGGCGTGAAGTGGGGCCTGATGCCGGCCGACGAATCCATGAACATCCGCTACCTGCTGTGCAACGCGGACGAAATGGAACCCAATACCTGGAAGGACCGCATGCTCATGGAGCAGCTGCCCCACCTGCTGGTGGAAGGCATGCTGATTTCCGCGCGCGCCCTCAAGGCCTATCGCGGCTACATCTTCCTGCGCGGCGAATACGTCGACGCGGCGCGCAACCTCAATCGCGCCATCGACGAAGCCAAGGCCGCTGGCCTGCTGGGCAAGAACATCCTCGGCAGCGGTTTCGACTTTGAACTCTTCGTCCACACCGGCGCAGGCCGCTATATCTGTGGTGAAGAGACCGCACTGATCAACTCGCTGGAAGGCCGCCGCGCCAACCCGCGTTCCAAGCCGCCCTTCCCTGCCGCCGTCGGCGTCTGGGGCAAGCCCACCTGCGTCAACAACGTTGAGACCCTGTGCAACGTGCCGGCGATCGTCGCCAACGGTGTTGACTGGTACAAGACCCTCGCCCGCCCGGGCAGCGAAGACATGGGCACCAAGCTCATGGGCTTCTCCGGCAAGGTGAAGAACCCCGGTCTGTGGGAGCTGCCCTTCGGCGTTCCGGCTCGCGAGCTGTTCGAAGACTACGCTGGTGGGATGCGCGACGGTTTCAAACTGAAAGCCTGGCAGCCCGGCGGTGCCGGTACCGGCTTCCTGCTCCCGGAACACCTGGATGCGCCCATGTACGCAGCCGGCATCGCCAAGGTGGGCACCCGTATGGGTACCGGCCTGGCACTGGCCGTGGACGACAGCATCAACATGGTCTCCCTGCTCCGCAACATGGAAGAGTTCTTCGCCCGTGAGTCCTGCGGCTGGTGCACTCCGTGCCGTGACGGCCTGCCGTGGAGCGTGAAAGTGCTCCGTGCGCTGGAGCGTGGCGAAGGCCAGGCCGGCGACCTGGAGACCCTCGAGCAGCTCGTCAGCTTCCTCGGCCCAGGCAAGACCTTCTGCGCCCATGCACCGGGCGCCGTCGAGCCACTGGGCAGTGCGATGAAGTATTTCCGTCCGGAGTTCGAGGCAGGCATCGCCAGCCAGATTCCGGCAGCGCGTCCGATTCCCGTCGGCGCCTGAACAGAAGAATTCGCGCAGCGGCGGCCGCTCACCCGGCCCCGCGCGCACGCTGATTCCATTAGCCAAAGCCCGGTCACACGGGCAGATGAAGACTGAACCATGGCCACTATCCACGTAGACGGCAAGACGCTCGAAGTCGATGGTGCAGACAACCTCCTGCAGGCCTGTCTGTCCCTCGGACTCGACATCCCCTACTTCTGCTGGCACCCGGCGCTCGGTAGCGTCGGCGCCTGCCGCCAGTGCGCGGTCAAGCAGTACACCGACGAGAACGACAAACGCGGTCGCCTCGTCATGTCCTGCATGACACCCGCCACCGACAACACCTGGATTTCCATCGACGACGAAGAGGCCAAGCAGTTCCGCGCCAGCGTCGTCGAATGGCTGATGACCAACCACCCGCACGACTGCCCCGTGTGCGAGGAAGGCGGTCACTGCCACCTGCAGGACATGACGGTAATGACTGGCCACAACGCCCGTCGCTACCGCTTCACCAAGCGTACCCACCAGAACCAGCAGCTCGGCCCGTTCATTTCCCACGAGATGAACCGCTGCATCGCCTGCTATCGCTGCGTGCGCTACTACAAGGACTACGCTGGCGGCACCGACCTCGGCGTCTACGGTGCCCACGACAACGTCTACTTCGGCCGTGTCGAAGACGGTGTGCTGGAGAGCGAGTTCTCCGGCAACCTGGTCGAGGTCTGCCCGACCGGCGTGTTCACCGACAAGACCCACTCCGAGCGCTACAACCGCAAGTGGGACATGCAGTTCGCCCCGAGCATCTGCCACGGCTGCTCCAGCGGCTGCAACATCAGCCCCGGTGAGCGCTACGGCGAGATCCGCCGCATCGAAAACCGTTTCAACGGCTCGGTGAACCAGTACTTCCTCTGCGACCGCGGCCGTTTCGGCTACGGCTACGTCAACCGCGAAGACCGTCCGCGCCAGCCGCTGCTGGGCAACCAGCACCTTGGTCTGGACGCTGCGCTGGACAAGGCCGCCGAGCTGCTCAAAGGCAAGCGCGTGATCGGCATCGGCTCGCCGCGCGCCAGCCTCGAAGGCAACTTTGCCCTGCGTGAACTGGTAGGCGCCGAGAACTACTACTCTGGTATCGCCGCCCAGGAACTCGCAAACCTGCGCCTGATCCGCGACATCCTGCAGAACGGCCCGCTGCCAGTACCCACCCTGCGCGACGTCGAGAAGCACGACGCGATCTTCGTCCTCGGTGAAGACCTGACCCAGACCGCTGCCCGCATGGCCCTCGCCCTGCGCCAGGCCGTCAAGGGCAAAGCCACCGATATCGCCGCCTCGATGAAAATCCAGGATTGGCACATGGCTGCCGTGCAGAACGTCGCCCAGGACGCCCTGAACCCGCTGTTCATCGCCAGCGTCACCGCTACCCGCCTGGATGACGTTGCCGCCGAAAGCGTCCACGCCGCTCCGGCCGACCTCGCCCGCATCGGTTTCGCCGTGGCCCACGCCATCGACCCGAGCGCGCCGGCTGTGGAAGGGCTGGAAGGCGAAGCTGCCGAGCTGGTCAAGCGCATCGCCGATGCCCTGCTCGCAGCCAAGCGTCCGCTGGTTATCTCCGGCGCTTCCCTGGGCGAGAAGGCCCTGATCGAAGCCGCCGCCAACATCGCCAGCGCACTGAAGAACCGTGAGAAGAATGGTTCCCTCAGCCTGGTGGTGCCGGAAGCCAACAGCATGGGCCTGGCCCTGTTCGGCGGCGAGTCCGTTGATGCCGCCCTGGAAGCCCTGACCGCAGGCAAGGCCGATGCCGTCGTCATCCTCGAGAACGACCTGTATCGCCGCGCCGATGCCGCCAAGGTCGATGCCGCCCTGGCAGCAGCCAAGGTCGTGATCGTTGCCGACCACCAGCAGACCGCTACCGTCGAACGCGCCCACCTGGTGCTGCCGGCCGCCAGCTTCGCCGAAGGCGACGGCACCCTGGTCAGCCTGGAAGGCCGCGCCCAGCGCTTCTTCCAGGTCTTCGACCCGACCTACTACGACGCCAACATCCTCGTTCGCGAAGGCTGGCGCTGGCTGCACGCGCTGCATAGCACCCTGCAGGGCAAGTCCGTCGACTGGACCCAGCTGGACCAGGTGACCTCCGCCTGTGCCGACAGCAGCCCGCTGCTGGCTGGCATCCGCGATGCCGCGCCGACCGCCTCCTTCCGCATCAAGGGCCTGAAGCTCGCTCGCGAACCGCATCGCTACAGCGGTCGCACCGCCATGCGCGCCAACATCAGCGTGCACGAGCCGCGTCAGCCCCAGGACAAGGACTCCGCATTCGCCTTCTCCATGGAAGGTTATGCCGGCACCAAGGAAGACCGTCAGCAGATTCCGTTCGCTTGGTCCCCGGGTTGGAACTCCCCGCAAGCCTGGAACAAGTTCCAGGACGAAGTCGGCGGCCATCTGCGCGCTGGCGACCCGGGCGTCCGCCTGATCGAGGCCAAGGGCAACGCCCTGCCCTGGTTCAGCATCAACGCCGCCTTCAACCCGGCCCAGGGCACTTGGCAGGCTGTGCCGCTGCACCACCTGTTCGGCAGCGAGGAGAACAGCTCCCGCGCCGCTCCGGTGCAAGAGCGCATCCCGCAGCCCTACGTGGCCCTGGCCAAGGACGAAGCTGATCGCCTCGGCGTCAATGACGGCGCCCTGCTCGCCCTGACCGTCAACGGCCAGACCCTGCGTCTGCCGCTGGCCATCAAGGAAGAGATGGGTATCGGTCTGATCGGCCTGCCTGCCGGCCTGCCGGGTATCCCGGCCGTCTTCGCCGGTGCCGTCGTCACTGCCGTACAGGAGTCCGCGCAATGAGCTGGCTGACGCCCGAACTGATCGACATCGTCGTTGCCGTCCTCAAGGCCATCGTCATCCTGTTGGCGGTGGTCGTGAGCGGTGCGCTGCTCTCCTGGGTGGAACGTCGCCTGCTGGGCCTGTGGCAGGACCGTCACGGTCCGAACCGCGTCGGCCCCTTCGGCGCCTTCCAGCTGGGCGCGGACATGATCAAGATGTTCTTCAAGGAAGACTGGACTCCGCCGTTCGCCGACAAGCTGATCTTCACCCTGGCGCCCATCATCGCGATGAGCGCCCTGCTGATCTCCTTCGCGGTCATTCCGGTCACTCCCACCTGGGGCGTGGCCGACCTGAATATCGGCATCCTGTTCTTCTTCGCCATGGCCGGTATCGCGGTATACGCCGTGCTCTTCGCCGGCTGGTCGAGCAACAACAAGTTCGCCCTGCTCGGCAGCCTGCGCGCCTCGGCCCAGACCATCTCCTACGAGGTGTTCCTGGCCCTGTCGCTGATGGGCATCGTGGCGCAGGTCGGCTCGTTCAACATGCGCGACATCGTTGAATACCAGGCCCAGCACCTGTGGTTCATCATTCCGCAGTTCTTCGGCTTCTGTACCTTCTTCATCGCCGGCGTCGCCGTGACCCACCGTCACCCGTTCGACCAGCCGGAAGCGGAACAGGAACTGGCCGACGGTTACCACATCGAATACGCCGGCATGAAATGGGGCATGTTCTTCGTGGGCGAGTACATCGGCATCGTGCTGATCTCCGCCCTGCTCGTGACCCTGTTCTTCGGCGGCTGGCACGGCCCGTTCGGCATCCTGCCGCAGATCCCCTTCATCTGGTTCGCACTCAAGACCGGCTTCTTCATCATGCTGTTCATTCTGCTGCGCGCGTCCATCCCGCGCCCGCGCTATGACCAGGTGATGGCCTTCAGCTGGAAGGTCTGCCTGCCGCTGACCCTGATCAACCTGCTGGTGACCGGCGCCCTGGTGCTGGCCGCGGCCCAGTAAGGAGAAATGCCATGATCAAAGAAATCATCCATGTCGTGCATGGCACCTTCACCCAGCTGCGAAGCCTGGTGATGATCTTCGGCCATGCCTTCCGCAAGCGTGACACCCTGCAATACCCGGAAGAGCCCGTATACCTGCCGCCGCGCTACCGTGGCCGCATCGTCCTGACCCGCGACCCCGATGGCGAAGAGCGTTGCGTAGCCTGCAACCTCTGCGCCGTTGCCTGCCCGGTTGGCTGCATCTCCCTGCAGAAGGCCGAAACCGACGATGGCCGCTGGTACCCCGAGTTCTTCCGCATCAACTTCTCCCGCTGCATCTTCTGTGGCCTGTGCGAAGAAGCCTGCCCCACCACCGCGATCCAGCTGACCCCGGATTTCGAGATGGGCGAGTTCAAGCGCCAGGACCTGGTGTACGAGAAGGAAGACCTGCTGATCTCCGGCCCGGGCAAGAACCCGGACTACAACTTCTATCGCGTGGCAGGCATGGCCATCGCCGGCAAGCCGAAAGGCGCCGCGCAGAACGAAGCCGAGCCGATCAACGTGAAGAGCCTGCTGCCCTAAGGAGACGCGCGTGGAATTCGCCTTCTATTTCGCCGCCGGTGTGGCCGTTCTCTCCACCCTGCGTGTGATCACCAACACCAATCCGGTGCATGCCCTGCTGTACCTCATCGTCTCGCTGCTGGCGGTGTCGATGTGCTTCTTCGCCCTCGGCGCCCCCTTTGCCGGCGCCCTGGAAATCATCGTCTACGCGGGCGCCATCATGGTGCTGTTCGTCTTCGTGGTGATGATGCTGAACCTCGGACCGGCAATTGCCGAACAGGAAAAGAAGTGGCTCAAGCCCGGTATCTGGACCGGTCCTGCGCTGCTCTCCCTGATCCTGCTGGCCGAACTGCTGTACGTGCTGTTCGGCAATGCCAGCGGCGCCACCATCGGTCACACAACCGTGGACTCCAAGGCAGTCGGCATCGCCCTCTTCGGCCCGTACCTGCTCGCCGTGGAACTGGCTTCCATGCTGCTGCTCGCAGCCCTGGTCGCCGCCTTCCACCTCGGCCGCCACGAAGCTAAGGAATAAGCCATGAACGCAATCCCACTGGAACATGGCCTCGCGGTCGCCGGCGTGCTCTTCTGCCTCGGCCTCACCGGCCTGATGGTGCGCCGCAACATCCTCTTCGTGCTCATGAGCCTGGAAGTCATGATGAACGCCGCCGCGCTGGCCTTCGTGGTCGCCGGCGCCCGCTGGGCCCAGCCTGACGGCCAGATCATGTTCATTCTGGTGATCAGCCTTGCAGCCGCCGAAGCCTCCATCGGCCTGGCGATCCTGCTGCAGCTGTACCGCCGCTTCCATACCCTCGATATCGACGCTGCCAGCGAGATGCGCGGATGAACCTTCTATTCCTCACTTGCCTGTTCCCGCTGCTTGGCTGGTTCATCCTGGCCTTCTCCCGCGGGCGTCTCTCCGAAAACACCTCCGCTGTCATCGGCGTCGGCTCCGTGGGCCTGTCGGCCCTGGTCGCCGCCTCGATCATCTGGCAGTTCAACGTGGCCCCGCCGGAAGGCGGCGTCTACACCCAGGTGCTCTGGCAGTGGATGAGCGTGGCGGGCTTCGCGCCCAGCTTCACCCTCTACCTGGACGGCCTGTCGCTGACCATGCTCGGCGTGGTCACCGGCGTTGGCTTCCTGATCCACCTGTTCGCTTCCTGGTACATGCGCGGTGAAGAGGGCTACTCCCGCTTCTTCGCCTACACCAACCTGTTCATCGCCAGCATGCTGTTCCTGGTGCTGGGCGATAACCTGCTGTTCCTCTACTTCGGTTGGGAAGGCGTGGGTCTGTGCTCGTACCTGCTGATCGGCTTCTACTTCAAGCACACGCCCAACGGCAACGCAGCGCTCAAGGCCTTCATCGTTACCCGCGTGGGTGACGTGTTCATGGCCATCGGCCTGTTCATCCTGTTCTTCCACCTGGGCACCCTGAACATCCAGGAGCTGATGAAGCTGGCCCCCGAGAAGTACGTGGCCGGTGACGCCTGGCTCTGGGTCGCAACCCTGATGCTGCTCGGTGGTGCCGTGGGCAAATCCGCCCAGCTGCCGCTGCAGACCTGGCTGGCGGACGCGATGGCGGGCCCGACCCCGGTTTCCGCACTGATCCACGCGGCAACCATGGTGACCGCGGGCGTATACCTGATCGCCCGTACCCACGGACTGTTCCTGCTGACCCCGGAAATCCTCGAACTGGTCGGTATCGTTGGTGGCGTGACCCTGGTCCTGGCCGGCTTCGCCGCCCTGGTGCAGACCGACATCAAGCGCATCCTCGCCTACTCCACCATGAGCCAGATCGGCTACATGTTCCTCGCCCTGGGCGTGGGTGCATGGGACGCGGCAATCTTCCACCTGATGACCCACGCCTTCTTCAAGGCCCTGCTGTTCCTTGCCTCCGGTGCAGTGATCAACGCCTGCCACCATGAGCAGAACATCTTCAAGATGGGCGGCCTGTGGAAGAAGCTGCCGCTGGCCTACGCGAGCTTCATCGTCGGTGGTGCGGCCCTGGCGGCCCTGCCGCTGGTTACCGCGGGCTTCTACTCCAAGGACGAGATCCTCTGGGAAGCCTTCGCCAGTGGCCATGCCGGCCTACTCTACGCTGGCCTGGCGGGTGCCTTCCTGACCTCGATCTACACCTTCCGCCTGATCTTCATCGCCTTCCACGGTGAAGCGCAGACCGAAGCCCACGCCGGCCATGGGGTTGCCCACTGGCTGCCGCTGAGCGTGCTGATCGTGCTGTCCACCTTCGTCGGCGCGCTGATCACCCCGCCGCTGGCTGGCGTCCTGCCGGAAAGCGTCGGCCATGCCGGTGGCGAAGCCAAGCACAGCCTGGAAATCGCTTCGGGCGCCATCGCCCTGGCGGGCATCCTGCTGGCCGCCCTGCTCTTCCTCGGCAAGCGCCGCTTCGTCAGCGCCGTTGCCCAGAGCGCCCCGGGCCGCTTCCTCGGTGCCTGGTGGTATGCCGCCTGGGGCTTCGACTGGCTCTACGACCTGCTGTTCGTCAAACCCTACCTGCTGGTCTGCCGCCTGCTCCGTCGCGATCCCATCGACGGCACCATCGGCCTGGTCCCGCGTGTAGTGAAGGGCGGCAACTTCGCCCTCAGCCGTAGCCAGACCGGCCAGCTGCGCTGGTACGCCGTATCCATCGTCGGCGGAGCCGTGCTCGTGCTCGGCGCCGTGCTGCTGACCTGAATCTTCTTAAGGAATTGAGCCCGTCATGATTCTGCCCTGGCTAATCCTGATTCCCTTCATCGGCGGCCTGCTCTGCTGGCAAGGTGAGCGCTTCGGCGCCACCCTGCCCCGCTGGATCGCCCTGCTCACCATGTCCCTGCTGTTCGTCCTCGGCCTCTGGCTGTGGGCGACTGGCGACTTCACCCTGGCTCCCGCGCCCGGCACCGAGCCGGTATGGGCGCAAGAGTTCAAGGTGCAGTGGATCGAGCGCTTCGGCGTCACCATCCACCTGGCCCTGGACGGCATCTCCATCCTGATGATCGTCCTCACCGGCCTGCTCGGTGTGCTGTCCGTGCTCTGCTCCTGGCGTGAAATCCAGAACCGCGTCGGCTTCTTCCACCTCAACCTGATGTGGATCCTCGGCGGCGTGGTTGGCGTGTTCCTCGCCATCGACCTGTTCCTGTTCTTCTTCTTCTGGGAAATGATGCTGGTGCCGATGTACTTCCTCATCGCGCTCTGGGGTCACAGCGGCAGCAAGGGCAAGACCCGCATCAACGCCGCCACCAAGTTCTTCATCTACACCCAGGCCAGCGGCCTGATCATGCTAGTGGCCATCCTCGGCCTCGTACTGGTGAACTACAGCAACACCGGCGTACTGACCTTCAACTACGCCGACCTGCTGAAGGCCCAGCTCGCTCCGGGCACCGAATACCTGCTGATGCTCGGCTTCTTCGTTGCCTTCGCGGTGAAGTTCCCGGTGGTTCCGTTCCACTCCTGGCTGCCCGATGCCCACGCCCAGGCCCCGACCGCGGGCTCCGTGGACCTCGCCGGCATCCTGCTGAAAACCGCCGCCTACGGCATGATCCGCTTCGCCCTGCCGCTGTTCCCCAATGCCTCGGCCGAGTTCGCGCCGATCGCCCAGTGGCTCGGTGTGTTCGCCATCGTCTACGGTGCCTTCCTGTCCTTCGCCCAGACCGACATCAAGCGCCTGGTGGCCTACTCCAGCGTGTCCCACATGGGCTTCGTGCTGATCGCCATCTACTCCAGCAGCCAGATCGCCCTGCAGGGCGCCATCGTGCAGATGATCGCCCACGGCCTCTCCGCCGCCGCACTCTTTATCCTGTGCGGCCAGTTGTACGAGCGCCTGCACACCCGTGACATGCGCGAGATGGGCGGTATCTGGAACCGCATGCCCTACCTGCCGGCCATCAGCCTGTTCTTCGCTGCCGCTGCACTGGGCCTGCCGGGCACCGGCAACTTCGTTGGCGAGTTCCTGATCCTGGTCGGCTCCTTCCAGCAAGTACCGTGGGTTGCCGTCCTGGCTTCTACCGGCCTGGTGTTCGGTTCCGTCTACTCGCTGATCATGATCCACCGCGCCTACTTCGGTCCGGCGAAGAACGATAACGCCTACGAAGGCCTGCGCTATCGCGAGCTGAGTATGGTCCTGGGCCTCGCCGCCCTGCTGATCCTGCTCGGCGTTTACCCGCAACCGGTACTGGATACCTCCGCTGCGACCATGCATGGCGTGCACCAGTGGCTGGATTCCGCCGTCAATCAACTCGTTGCCCGGTAAGTAGGTTATGGAATTCACGACTCAACACCTGATTGCCCTGCTACCGCTGCTGGTCACCTGCGCCACCATCGTCGTGGTGATGCTGGCCATCGCCTGGAAGCGGCACCACTCCTGGACCTTCGGCCTCTCGGTCATCGGTCTGAACCTCGCCCTGCTGTCCATCATCCCGGCACTCAAGGTCGCTCCCCTGGAAGTGACCCCGCTGATGATGATCGACAACTTCGGTGCCTATTACATGGCGCTGGTCCTGGCCGGCACCCTCGCCTGCGTCACCCTGATCCACGCCTACCTGGGCGGTGAATCGGGCAAGGGCTACCCGGGCAACCGCGAAGAGATGTACCTGCTGATCCTCCTGTCCGCCGCTGGCGGCCTGGTGCTGGTCACCGCGCAGCACCTGGCCGGCCTGTTCATCGGCCTGGAGCTGCTGTCGGTTCCGGTCTACGGCCTGGTGGCGTACGCCTTCTTCAACAAGCGCTCCCTGGAAGCCGGCATCAAGTACATGGTGCTGTCCGCCGCCGGTTCCGCCTTCCTGCTGTTCGGCATGGCCCTGCTCTACGCCGACGCCGGCAGCCTGAGCTTCAGCCAGCTGGCCGCAGCCGGCACCTCCAGCGTGATCTCTCAGCTCGGCATCGGCATGATGCTGATCGGCCTGGCGTTCAAGCTGTCCCTGGTGCCCTTCCACCTCTGGACCCCGGACGTGTACGAAGGCGCCCCGGCGCCGGTGGCCGCCTTCCTGGCCACCGCCAGCAAGGTTGCTGTGTTCGCCGTGCTGCTGCGTCTCTACCAGCTGTCCCCGGCCACCGCCGGCGGCTGGCTGAACGACCTGCTGACCGTCATCGCCATCGCCTCCATCCTGTTCGGCAACCTGCTGGCGCTGGTGCAGAACAACATCAAGCGTCTGCTGGGCTACTCCTCCATCGCCCACTTCGGCTACCTGCTGGTGGCGCTGATCGCGAGCAAGGGCCTGGCCGTGGAAGCCATCGGTGTCTACCTGGCCACCTACGTGCTGACCAGCCTGGGCGCCTTTGGTGTCGTGACCCTGATGTCCACCCCCTACAGCGGCCGTGACTGCGACGCCCTGTACGAGTACCGCGGCCTGTTCTGGCGCCGTCCGTACCTGACCGCCGTGCTCACCGTGATGATGCTGTCGCTCGCCGGCATCCCGCTCACCGCAGGCTTCATCGGCAAGTTCTTCGTGATCGCTGCCGGTGTCGAATCCGGCCTGTGGTGGCTGCTGGGTGCCATGGTCCTGGGCAGCGCCATCGGCGTGTTCTACTACCTGCGCGTCATGGTCACCCTGTTCCTGGTGGAGCCGAACCTGCGTCGTCACGATGCAGACCTGCACTGGGCCCAACGCGCTGGCGGCATCATGCTGCTGTTCGTAGCCCTGCTGGCCTTCTTCCTCGGTGTCTACCCGCAGCCGCTGCTGGACCTGGTCCAGCACTCCGGCCTGGTGGCCCTGGCCAACTAAGGCAAGCCTGCAAAACAAAAAACCCGGCCAAGCGCCGGGTTTTTTCTTGTTCGCGGGAATCAGCTCAGGGCTTCTTTTCCAGTTGGGCGCCATGCCCCGTCTTGTTGTCGAACCATGCGTCTGCGTCTACCGACCGGTGCAATTGCAGGTCATTGAAGGCCTGGCTGACGGTCTGGGTATAGGTGCCTTGCTGCGCATCGAAACGCTCATGCATCCCACCGCCGGCGGCCGGGTCCACCTTGCGGGCAGCCACTGCGCCCTCCTCCACAAGCGACATTATCGACAGCGGCGCAAACGCCGACGGTCAAGGCTGGGTTATGAGCGGGTAAACCGGTTGATGCAGCCGCAGCCAGAAAGCACAGCGGGGTTGCCGATTTCTCGGCAACCCCGCTGCTAATGGGTCGAAATGATGAAGCGAACGCCCGTGCTGACGTGCCCTAGAGCACCATCGCCGCGGCCCAGCCAAAGGCCAGCAGGGGCAGGTTGTAGTGCAGGAACGTGGGCACCACGGTGTCCCAGATATGGTTGTGCTGGCCATCCACGTTCAGACCCGAAGTCGGACCCAGGGTGGAGTCAGACGCGGGAGACCCGGCGTCGCCCAGCGCACCGGCGGTGCCAACGATGCTGACGATCGCCAGCGGGCTGAAGCCCAGCTGCACGCACAGCGGCACGAAGATCGCCGCGATGATCGGCACGGTGGAAAAGGACGAACCGATGCCCATGGTCACCAGCAGGCCCACCAGCAGCATCAGCAGCGCCCCCAGCGGCTTGCTGTGGCCGATCCAGCCGGCCGAAGCATCCACCAGGGTCGCCACCTGGCCGGTTTCGCGCATCACCTCGGCAAAGCCCGACGCGGCGATCATGATGAAGCCGATCATGGCCATCATCTTCATACCCTCGGTGAACAGGTCGTCCGCTTCCTTCCAGCGCACCACGCCCGACAACGAGAAGATCACGAAGCCCAGCAGCGCGCCGATGATCATCGAGTCCAGCCAGAGCTGCACCACGAACGCAACCAGGATGGCCACGCCGGCCACGCCGAGGCTCATCGGGTTGTAGGCGACGCTCACCTGCTCGGCCTGGGCGATGCGCTCCAGGTCATAGGTACGCTTGCCGCGATAACTGACGAACACCGCGATGAACAGGCCGGCGACCATACCCAGCGCCGGTATCAACATCGCCTCGGTGACATTCACTCCGGTAACGTCGACGCCACTTTTCACCACATTCGCCAGCAGGATCTCGTTCAGGAAGATGTTGCCGAAGCCCACCGGCAAGAACATGTAGGGCGTGATCAGGCCAAAGGTGATCACGCAGGCGATCAGCCGGCGGTCGATGGAAAGCCGCGTCAGTACGTACAGAAGAGGAGGAACCAGCAACGGGATGAAGGCGATGTGGATCGGCAGGATGTTCTGCGAGGAGATCGCCACGCACAGCAGCAGGGCGACCAGCAGCCATTTCAGTGCATTGCCGCCGTTGGCCTCCTGGCGGCCCACCAGGGCCAGGGCCTTGTCCGCCAGCGCATGGGCCAGGCCGGAACGCGCAATAGCTACAGCGAATGCGCCCAGCAGCGCGTAGGACAGTGCCACGGTGGCGCCGCCACCCAGCCCCTTGTTGAAAGCCGCAAGAGATCCGTCGATCCCAAGGCCGCCGACCAGGCCACCCACCAGTGCGCCAATGATCAGGGCCACCACCACGTGCACCCGGCACAGGCTGAGGACCAGCATGATCCCCACCGCCGCCACTACCGCATTCATCGCCTCTCCTCAGCTTTGCAGGCCATGCCGGCCGCGAAAAAAAGCGCGCACTCTGCCCAAACCGGGAGCGACTGTCAAAAGCGTTCGGAATATTGGGCGTAGCGTGCATAATTCTTGCCTGCAAATTGCGCCCTCGTGCATTCCGCACGGCTATTCGTCGTCTTCGCGTCAAGAAATTGCCGTCCGTGCCGACAACGAATGAAGTTCCGACGAGACAGAAGGAAGTCCCAATGCCGTTCAATCGCCTGTCCATCCAGTGGAAAATCACCCTGCTAACCGGCCTATGCCTGCTGGCCATCGTGACCCTGCTGGTCGGTTCGTCCCTCTACCAGTCCAAGCGCAGCGCCAGCCTGGTGAAGGCCGACAGTAGCCGGATGCTCGACCAGAGCGCCCGTCAGCGCCTGCAGGCCCGCGCGGAGTTGCAGGCAATCCGCATCCAGCGCTACTTCATGGACAACTACCAGTACGGCAAGGGCTTCTCGCGCCAGGTGCTGTTCCTCAAGGAACAGGCGGAAAAGCGCTTCCTCGACGCCTTCGACCTGCGTGAGGACCTGACCCGCCAGGTCCGCACCAGCCTGGAAGCCAACCCGGAAATCCTCGGCCTCTACCTGGTCTTCGAGCCCAACGCCCTGGACGGCAAGGACGAACTCTTCGTCGACCAGGCGGAACTGGGCAGCAACGACAAAGGCCGCTTCTCTCTTTATTGGGCCCAACCCACCCCCGGCAAACTGGAATCGGAATCCATGACCGAGGAGCTGCTCGCCGACAGCAGCACCGGCCCTAGCGGCGCGCCCTACAACGCCTGGTACACCTGCCCGATGAAAACCGGCCAGGCCTGCGTGCTGGACCCCTACTTCGATAACGTCGGCGACCGCCAGGTGCTGATGACCAGCATCGCCTTCCCGCTGCAGCTCAACGGCAAGACCGTCGGCGTCATGGGCCTGGACATCAACCTGGAAAGCCTCCAGCAGCTGAGCATGTCCGGTAACCACGAGCTGTATGACGGCAACGGCCACGTCAGCATCCTCAGCCCGGCTGGCCTGCTCGCCGGCCACAGCCGCGACGCCAGCCTGCTCAGTGCAAAGCTGGAAAAAGCTTTTGGCGAAAACGCCAGTGAACTGGCCGGCAACCTCCAGGCCGGTAAAACCGTGGAGCTCCAGCACAACGGCATGCTGCGGGTGATGCAACCGTTCAAACCGATCCCCACCGCCGCGCCCTGGAGCGTGCTGCTGGAAGTACCGGAAAAGGTCCTGCTCGCGCCGGCACTGGAGCTGGACGCCAAACTCGATTCGCAGAACCACACCGCCAACCTCGTCGGCCTGCTGATCGGCCTCGTCGCTGGCGTCGCCGGCCTGCTGCTGGTCTGGCTCACCGCCCGGGGCGTGACCCGGCCGATCCAGGGCGTGGCCAGCATGCTCAAGGACATCGCCAGCGGCGAAGGCGACCTGACCCGCCGCCTGGACTACGCCCGCCAGGACGAGCTGGGTGAGCTGGCCGGCTGGTTCAACCGCTTCCTCGACAAGCTGCAGCCGATCATCGCCGACGTGAAACGCTCGGTGCAGGACGCCCGCGGCACCGCCGACCAGTCCGCCGCCGTGGCCAGCCAGACCAGCGCCGGCATGCAGCAGCAGTACCGCGAAGTCGACCAGGTGGCCACCGCCTCCCACGAGATGAGCGCCACCGCCCAGGACGTCGCCCGCAGCGCCGCCCAGGCTGCCGAAGCCGCTCGCGGCGCCGACCATGCCACCCAGGAAGGCCTCGGCGTGATCGGCAAGACCACCAGTGCCATCGAGCAACTGGCCAGCGAGATGAGTGCGGCGATGGAAGAAGTGCAGGCGCTGGCCAACAGCAGCGAGCAGATCGGCTCGGTGCTGGAAGTGATCCGCGCCATCGCCGAGCAGACCAACCTGCTGGCCCTCAACGCCGCCATCGAGGCGGCGCGGGCCGGCGAGGCCGGGCGCGGCTTCGCGGTGGTGGCCGACGAGGTGCGCAACCTGGCCAAGCGCACCCAGGACTCGGTGGAGGAAATCCGCCAGGTGATCGAGGGCCTGCAGCACGGCACCCGCGAGGTGGTCGGCTCGATGCATAGCAGCCACCGCCAGGCGCAAGGCAGCGTCGAGCAGGTGGAGCAGGCGGTGGCCGCCCTGCAACGCATCGGCGAGGCGGTGACGGTGATCACCGACATGAACCTGCAGATCGCATCCGCCGCCGAGGAACAGAGCGCGGTGGCCGAGGAGATCAACCGCAACGTGGCGGCGATCCGCGACGTCACCGAATCCCTCTCCGGCCAGGCCGAGGAATCGGCCCAGGTCAGCCAGGCCCTGAACCGC
>NZ_SSOH01000084.1:0-7822 GCF_029873155.1 Pseudomonas sp. BN515
TGAAGTGGTCAAGTAAAACTGGACACCGGTTTAGGTCTATCCAGCCAGCGCTTCGCGCTGTGCCGGTGTCTGGTAGCTGTTGTAGCTGTGTGGCCGTCGGTGGTTGTAGTAGTCGGTCAGGTAGCGCAGTACATCAGCCTCTGCTTCGGCTTGGCTGGCGTAACCCGAAGCCGGTATCCATTCGGATTTGAGGCTCCGGAAGAAACGCTCCATCGGGGCGTTGTCCCAGCAATTGCCGCGACGACTCATGCTCTGGCGGATTCGATGCCGCCAGAGCAATTGTCGAAATTCCTGACTGCTGTAGTGGCTGCCCTGGTCGGAGTGAAACAGCACGCCGGCGGGGCAACCGCGAGCCTCATAGGCCACGCGCAAAGCACGTCCGGTAAGCTGCGAGTCCGGACGATCGGACATTGCCCAACCCACAATCCGCCGCGCATACAGGTCCATGATCGCGGCCAAGTAGATCCAGCGCCCGCCGGCCCAGATGTACGTCACGTCACCGCACCACACCTGATTGGGGCCGTGGGTGCGGAATTGCCGGTCCAGTTCGTTCGACGCTTTGGCACTCTCACCCTCAGTTGGGCGGTAACGGTGTCGACGGCGTTGCGAGCTGAACAACTGGGCCTCTTTCATCAGACGGCCGGCCAGGAATCGACCCACTGCCCAGCCTTCCTGGCGCAAAGCCGCCGCGAGCGTCCGGGCGCCTGCCGAACGCCGACTCTGGACATGCAGCTCCACCAAGCGCTGTCGCAACCTGGCGTGCGGCTGATTACCGCGAGCTGCTGACTTAGCGGCGGCATAGACACTGCTGCGATTGATGCCGAACAGCCGGCAAAGCTCTGCCCGTGGATAGTGCTCACCCAATGACTCGACTAAGCGCACTAATCGAGGGCGTCTGACATCAAGAGAGCGGTAGCCTTTTTTAAGATCTCTTTCTCCCGCTCCAGCCGCCGCACCTGGGCCTCCAGCTCCTGGATTCGCCGCTGCTCCGGCGTCATGGCCTTGCTGTGCTCCGGCGTCTTGCCATGGCGCTCCAGGGTCAATTGCTCGACCCAGCGCCGCATGGCAGTTGGGCCTACCCCCATCGCCTTGCAGGCTGCCGGTATGGAATAGCCTTGATCGACCACCAGGCTGGCGGCCTCGAGTTTGAATTCCGGACTGAATGATCTTCTGCTCATGAACACCTCTTGCTTGGGCGCAGCTTAACGCCCTATCGGGGTGTCCAGAATCATTAGGCCACTTCACCCCCAACCCCTCTCCCAGAGGGAGAGGGGAGCCAAACCGCGCCGCCCTGGTGGAATGCGCATTTGTGGGAGCGAATTTATTCGCGAATGAATTCGCGCCCACAGACCTCAGCGCTCATCCCCCCGCCACTGCCTCGGGCTCACACCAAACCAGCGGCGGAAGGCGCGGGAGAAGGCGCTGGTTTCGGAGTAGCCGAGCAAGGGTGCCAGCTCGGAGATCGGCCGCTGGCGTTGACGCAGGTAATGCAGCGCCAAATCGCGGCGGGTCTGCTCCACCAGTTGGCTGAAGCTGAGGTTCTCGTCGCGCAGTCGACGCTGCAGGCCAGCCGGGGTCATCTCCAGGCGCTCGGCGATCTGTTCCAGGCTGGGCTCGCCAAGGCTCAAGGCCAGACGAATCTGCGTGCCCGCCGCTTCCAGGAGGCTCGGCCCGCAGCCCTGCTCGCCCAGGCGACGGATCACGTCCTGGAACAGGAACAGCAGATTGGGATCGGCCTCGGGCATCGCTTTGCCCTGCACATCGCCCTTGGGCACCAGCAGGAAATTACATGGCCGGCCGAACTGCACCGGCGCGCCGAAGACCTGGCTGTGCTCCTGCCAGCCCTCTGGTCGGTCATGCTCGAAGGCCACCGCGCGCGGGGACCAGTCGCGGCCCAGCGCATGGCGAATCAGGTTGAGCGCCATGCCCATGGTGAGTTCGGCGTCCTGGCGGCGGTCGAGGATCGCGCCGTGACGAACCTGGTAGTCGAAACGGAAACACTCGCCGCAATCCACCAGGCGGATCAGGGTGCTGTGCTGGTGATAGGGGAAGGCCGCCGCAAAGTTCTTCAGGGCGTCTTCCAGGGTCGCCGAGCTCAGCCCGACATAGCCCAGCAGCCCCAACGCGCGGGGCTGGAACTGCTGGCCATAGCGCAAGCCGAAGTTGTCGCAACCCGACTGCCGCGCGGCCTCTTCCAGCACCTGGCAATAGTTGGGCAATGCCAGGCTCAGGGTCGGGTGCAGCAGCTGTTCCGGGTCGATGCCGGCGCGGCCGAAAATGCGGTCGAGGTCGCCGCCCTGATCCGTGATGAAACGGTCGAGACCAGTGGCGGCAGCCGACAGCACACCGACGTTGCTGGTCATGTTCGCCTGCAGGCTGGTACTGGAGAACAGGGGCTGGTTCATCACGGACTACCAAGTCTTTTTTTGATCACACGTTCAAGCAAAACCCATGCCCTCGAGCCGTGCCTTCCAAGCATTGGCCACAGCCCTTGCGAGAGGGGCATTTTCGGGCCAAATCCGTGCACTGCGCAGCTCCATGCTCCAAGCCGGAGCAGGGCCCGTGGGGCGATGGGTAACAAAGGGACACAACTTGACCGCACAGGCCGCACATGGCGTTCCACGGTCAAGTCCTGCGCGGGGTCGCTGGATAAGATCGGACCTGGTCTTCCACCAACGACGCCCCTTGGGGCGAGGAGTCCCGATGAGCACAACACAACTAAAACCAACGCTCGGCACCCTGCACCTCTGGGGCATCGCAGTCGGCCTGGTGATCTCCGGTGAATACTTCGGCTGGAGCTACGGCTGGGGCACGGCCGGCACCCTCGGCTTCCTGGTGACCGCCCTGCTGGTAGCCACCATGTACACCTGCTTCATCTTCAGCTTCACCGAACTGACCACCGCCATCCCCCACGCGGGCGGGCCCTTCGCCTACAGCCGTCGCGCCTTCGGCGAGAAGGGCGGATTGATTGCCGGCATCGCCACGCTGATCGAGTTCGTTTTCGCCCCGCCGGCCATCGCCATGGCCATCGGTGCCTACCTCAACGTGCAGTACCCGGAGCTGGACCCAAAACATGCAGCCGTGGGCGCGTACGTCATCTTCATGACCCTGAATATCCTCGGCGTCAGCATCGCCGCCACCTTCGAGCTGGTAGTCACCGTGCTGGCCGTGGCCGAGCTGCTGGTGTTCATGGGTGTGGTGGCGCCGGGCTTCAGCTTCTCCAACTTCGTTCTCAATGGCTGGGCAGGCTCCAATGAGTTCAGCGGCGAGGCCCTCTCCGGCATCTTCGCCGCCATCCCCTTCGCCATCTGGTTCTTCCTCGCCATCGAGGGCGCGGCCATGGCGGCCGAGGAAGCCAAGGACCCGAAACGCACCATCCCACGCGCCTACATCGCCGGCATCCTCACCCTGGTATTCCTGGCCATTGGCGTGATGATCATGGCCGGTGGCGTGGGCGACTGGCGCCAACTGTCGAACATCAACGACCCGCTGCCCCAGGCCATGAAAGCCGTGGTCGGCAATGACTCCACCTGGATGCACATGCTGGTGTGGATCGGCCTGTTCGGCCTGGTGGCCAGCTTCCACGGCATCATCCTCGGCTACTCCCGCCAGTTCTTCGCTCTGGCCCGCGCCGGCTACCTGCCCCGTGGCCTGGCCAAGCTGTCGCGCTTCCAGACCCCGCACCGCGCCATCATCGCCGGCGGCGTGGTGGGCATCGCCGCCATCTACAGCGATGGCCTGGTGAACCTGCAGGGCATGACCCTGACCGCCGCGATGATCACCATGAGCGTGTTCGGCGCCATCGTGATGTACATCATCAGCATGCTCAGCCTGTTCAAGCTGCGCGCCAGCGAACCGAACCTGGAGCGCACCTTCCGCGCGCCGGGCTATCCGGTGGTGCCCGCCATCGCCCTGGTGCTGGCCGTGGTCTGCCTGCTGGCGATGGCCTGGTTCAACACCTTGATCGGATTCATCTTCCTTGGCTTCATGGCGGCGGGGTATATCTACTTCCAGTTCACCGCCCACCATCGCGCCGATGCACCGGCCGATGCCCTGCTGAACCGCGCCTGACCCTCTCGCGCCCCAGCGCAAGAAGGCTGGGGCGCCTCACCAAGGAGAGCTTCAAGTGAGCAGTTTTTCCCACAGCGTCGGCGGTGAAACCTGGCGTTTCGACAGCCTCAAGGAAGTCATGGCCAAGGCCAGCCCGGCGCGCTCCGGCGACTACCTGGCCGGTGTAGCCGCCACCAGCGACGGCGAACGCGTCGCCGCGCAGATGGCCCTGGCCGACATTCCCCTGAAGCACTTCCTCGACGAGGCGCTGATTCCCTACGAAGAAGACGAAGTCACGCGGCTGATCATCGACAGCCACGACCGCGCCGCCTTCGACCCGGTCAGCCACCTCACCGTCGGCGGCTTCCGCGACTGGTTGCTCAGCGAGCACGCAGACGAAGCCAGCCTGCGCGCCCTGGCCAAGGGCCTGACGCCGGAGATGGCAGCCGCCGTGTCGAAGATCATGCGCGTGCAGGACCTGGTGCTGGTGGCGCAGAAAATCCGCGTGATCACCCGCTTCCGCAACACCATGGGTCTGCGCGGCCGGCTCTCCACCCGCCTGCAACCCAACCACCCCACGGACGAACCTGCCGGCATCGCCGCGAGCATTCTCGATGGCCTGCTCTACGGCAACGGCGACGCCATGCTTGGCATCAACCCGGCCACCGACAGCATTTCCTCCATCTGCGCGATGCTGGAAATGCTCGATGCGATTATCCAGCGCTACGAGATTCCGACCCAGGCCTGCGTGCTGACCCACGTCACCACCTCCATCGCCGCCATCGAACGTGGCGTGCCACTGGACCTGGTGTTCCAGTCCATCGCCGGCACCGAGGCGGCCAACGCCAGCTTCGGCATCAGCCTGAAGATTCTCCAGGAAGGCTACGAAGCCGGCCTGTCGCAGAAGCGCGGCACCCTCGGCAACAACCTGATGTACTTCGAGACCGGTCAGGGCAGCGCGCTGTCGGCCAACGCCCACCACGGCGTCGACCAGCAGACCTGCGAAACCCGCGCCTATGCGGTTGCCCGGCACTTCAACCCGTTCCTGGTGAACACCGTGGTCGGCTTCATCGGCCCGGAATACCTCTACAACGGCAAGCAGATCATCCGCGCCGGCCTGGAAGACCACTTCTGCGCCAAGCTGCTCGGCGTGCCCATGGGCTGCGACATCTGCTACACCAACCACGCCGAAGCCGATCAGGACGACATGGATACCTTGCTGACGCTGCTTGGCGTCGCCGGCATCAACTTCATCATGGGCATCCCCGGCTCCGACGACGTGATGCTCAACTACCAGACCACCTCCTTCCACGACGCCCTCTACGCCCGCCAGAGCCTGGGCCTGAAGCCGGCGCCGGAGTTCGAGGCCTGGCTGGAACGCATGGGAATCCTGGTGCAGAGCGATGGCCGGGTCATGCTCGGCGACCAGTTGCCGCCCGCCTTCCGTCAGGCCATTGCACGACTGGCCTGACTCCGAGGAGAGATGTATGAAAACTCCACGCCCCACCTCCGGCCACACCGCCAACCCTTGGGAAGAGCTGCGCCGCCTCACCCCGGCGCGCATCGCCCTGGGTCGCGCCGGCATCAGCTTGCCCACCCACGCGCAGCTGAATTTTCAGTACGCCCACGCCCAGGCGCGGGACGCGGTCCATCTGCCGTTCGACCACGCGGGCCTCAGTGCCTCGCTCGCCGAGCGCGGCCGTGACACCCTGCTGCTGCACAGCGCCGCAGCGGACCGCGACACCTACCTGCAACGCCCTGACCTCGGTCGGCGCCTGGATGTGGCCTCGCGGGAAAAACTGCAAGAGCATGCCCGAGCCAACCCCAACGGTTACGACCTCGCGGTAGTGGTGGCTGACGGTCTCTCCGCCCTCGCCGTTCAACGTCACAGCCTGCCCTTCCTGGAACGCATGGAAGAACAGGCGACGGCCGAAGGCTGGTCGCTCTCGCCCGTGGTGCTGGTGCAACAAGGGCGCGTGGCGGTGGCCGATGAAATCGGCGAATTGCTCGGCGCGAAGATGGTGGTGATCCTGATCGGCGAACGCCCCGGTCTCAGCTCGCCCGACAGCCTCGGCCTGTACTTCACCTGGGCGCCGAAAGTGGGCCTCACCGATGCCTATCGCAACTGCATTTCCAACGTGCGCCTGGAGGGTCTCAGCTACGGCATGGCGGCCCATCGTCTGCTCTACCTGATGCGCGAAGCCTGCCGTCGCCAGCTGTCCGGGGTGAACCTGAAGGACGAGGCCGAAGTACCGAGCCTTTCCGGCGAACCGGATCGCGCCCTGGCCGGCAATTTCCTACTGGCCACCGACCACCACTGAACCCGCGGCGCAGACGCGCCGCCGTGAAATTCTCGCTCCTGCTCCAGTGCTCGCTGCACTCACCGGTGGCCCCGACAGTCGTTGACCGCCTCGACCGGGCCTGCGACCGCTCTGAACCGCTGGTCGCCGCGAAACGCGCGGTGCCAGATCGTCGGCTAGACACAAATCAAGCCGTCCCAGAAGTCGGCAGCCTCGAACACCATCAGGAGCACTGCGATGCAAGCGACTCAACTGAGCGCCCTGGCGCTGGCGGTTTCCGCCACTTTCAGCCTGCCCGCCCTTGCCAGCGAGCAGTCCGAATCCCAGGGTTTCGTCGAAGATGCCAACGCTACCCTGCTGCTGCGCAACGCCTACTTCAACCGTGATTTCAAGGACGGCGCCGCCGACGCCAAGGTCTGGGGCCAGGGCTTCATCGGCACCTTCGAGTCAGGCTTCACTCAGGGCACCATTGGTTTCGGCGTCGACGCCTACGGCTTGCTCGGCGTGAAGCTGGACAGCGGCCGTGGGCGCAATTACACCGCCTTCTTCGACACCGACAGCGACGGTCACCCGGTCGATGACCTCTCTGAAGCTGGTGGCGTGCTCAAGCTGCGCGCGTCCAACACCGTGCTGAAATACGGCAACCAGTTCCCCAACCTGCCCGTGCTGGCCCATGACGACAGCCGCCTGCTACCTCAGGCCTTCACCGGCACGCTGCTCACCAGCAAGGAAATCACGGGTCTGGAGTTAAACGCGGGCCACTTCACCGGCGACAGCCCCATGGGCGACCCGGCGCGCGACCCCAACCACCTGAAGAGCATCGACGTGGTCGGCGGCAGTTACGCTTTCACCGACGATTTCAGCATGGCGCTGTACCACTCCGACGTGGAGGACATGTTCAGGAAGTACTACGCCAACCTGAACTACAACATCCCGTTCAGCGACGAGCAGGCGCTGAACTTCGACTTCAATGCCTACCGCACCAAATACGACGACGGCTCCGAGGCCGCGCTGGCGTTCGGCGGCGATGGCCAGGACGACAAGAACACGATCTGGAGCCTGGCGGCCAAATACAGCATCGGCGCCCACGCCTTCATCGTCGCGCACCAACGCAACACCGGTGATGCAGGCTACGCCTACGACTTCGGCGACGGCGGCAGCACCATCTACGTGGCCAACTCCTACTTCTCCGACTTCAACCTGGAAGACGAGCAGTCCTGGCAAGCCAGCTACGAGCTGGACTTCGGCGGCTACGGCGTACCGGGCCTGACCTACAAGGTCGCTTACGTGCGCGGCACCGACATCGTCGCCGGCGGCGAGAACGACGGCACCGAGCGCGAGCTGTTCAACCAATTCAAATACGTGGTGCAGGACGGCGCGGCGAAGGACCTGTCTTTCAAGCTGCGCAACTCCATCTACCGCGCCGACAACCAGGTGGGGCCGGACCTCAACGAAGTGCGTGCCTTCATCGA
>NZ_SSOH01000084.1:7872-14967 GCF_029873155.1 Pseudomonas sp. BN515
CAAGCGGCGCGGTGCTTGTAGGGGCGATTCCAATCGCCAAGCAGACCGCAGGTCTGCCTTGTAGGTGTTTCTGGGGCAGCTGCGCTGCCCTTGGCGAATGAATTCGCCCCTACAGGTTGGTGCCAAGGGCAGCCCTATAGGGAGAGGCCGCTTTTTGTGGGAGCGATTTCAATCGCGATGGGATGGACGTCGGCCTCTCAGGGCGAACCGCCGGTCGGCTTTCGCGAATGAATTCGCTCCCACGCAGGTAGAGCACAGAGGGAGAAATCCGAGAGAGGCCGGCAGCCCTCAATCCTCCTCCTGCACTGCCTTGTACGCCCCGGCCATCTTCTGCTGTACGTCCTGCGGGGCGGCGTTGTAGTGGCTGAGGACCATGCTGAAGGCGCCGTGGCCCTGGGTGATGGCCTTGAGGCGGCCAGCGTAGCCGTCCAGTTCGGCCAGGGGTACCTGGCCAAATACCAGCGCAAGGCCTTGGGAAAGGGATTCGGTACCGGTGACCTGGCCGCGACGGCCGATGAGGTCGGTGGTGATATCCCCCAAGTTGGCCTCTGGCGCGGTCACCTCGACTGTGACCACCGGCTCCAGCACCACTTCTCCGGCCGCGCGCAGGGCATCGAGCATGGCCTTGCGACCGGCGGCCTGGAAGGCGATGTCCTTGGAATCCACCGGGTGGTGCTTGCCGTCGTAGACCGTGACCTTCACGTCCGCCACCGGCAATCCGGCCAGCGGTCCGCAGGCCAGCACCGAGCGCACGCCCTTTTCCACCGAGGGGATGAACTGCGACGGGATCACGCCGCCCTTCACCTCGTCGGTGAAGGCAAAGCCGTCACCGCGTGGCAGGGGCTCGATGCGCAGGAAGACTTCACCGAACTGCCCGGCGCCGCCGGTCTGTTTCTTGTGCCGGCTGTGGCCTTCGGCGGGGCGGGTGATGGCTTCGCGATAAGGCACTTTGGGGGGGCGGGTTTCCACCTCCAGCTTGTAGGTGCCGGTGATGCGGTCCAGCAGGTAGCGCAGGTGCAGCTCGCCCATCCCGCGCAACACCGTCTCCTGGGTGGAAGCCTGGTAGTCCAGCTTCACGCAGGGGTCTTCGGCCTGCAGCCGGCTCAGCACTTCGGCGATGCGCTGCTCGTCCCCCCGGCGCTTGGCCTCGATGGCCAGGCCCTGCATGGGCGCGGGGAAATCCAGCGGCTTGAGGTGGATCTGGTCCTCGTCGTGGGAGTCGTGCAGCACCGAATCGAATTCCACCTCGTCGACCTTGGTCAGGGCGCCGAAGTCGCCGGGGATCAGCCGTGTGACCTCCTCATGGCGCTTGCCCTGCAGGCGCAGCAGGTGGCCGAGCTTGAACGGCTTGCGACCATCGCCGACGAACAGCTGCATGTCCCGCATCAGGGTGCCCTGGTGCACGCGGAAGATGCCGAGCTTGCCCACGAAAGGGTCGATCACCACCTTGAACACATGGGCCAGCACATGCTGCTGCGGGTCCGGTTGGGAGCGGAAGGCCTTGGCATCCGCCCCCTCACCCTTGAGGAACAACGGCGGATTACCCTCGGTGGGGTTGGGCGCCAGGCGCGCGAGGATGTCCAACAGTTCCGCCACCCCGGCGCCGGTGCGTGCGGAGGTGAAGCACAGGGGAATCAGGTGCCCTTCGCGCAGTGCCCGCTCGAAGGGCTCGTGTAGTTCCGCCGGTGCGATCTCGCCCTGCTCCAGGTAGCGCGCCATCAACTCCTCGTCCACCTCCACCACCTGGTCCACCAGGGCCTGGTGGGCTTCGGCCACGGAGGAAAAGTCGGCCTTGCCATCGGGCTCGAAGAAGCAGTCCACCACGCGGCTGGCGTTGTCCGCCGGCAGATTCAGCGGGAGGACTTCCTTGCCGAAGGCCTCGCGCAGGCTGGCAAGCAAGCCGGGGAGGTCGACGCGCTCGGCATCGATCTTGTTCACCACCAGCATCCGGCACAGCCCGCGCTCGGCGGCCATGGCCATCATGCGGCGAGTGGTGAGTTCGATGCCGTTCTGCGCGTTGACCACCACCAGTGCGGTTTCCACGGCGGCCAGCGCGGCGATGGATTGGCCGATGAAGTCGGGGTAACCGGGGGTGTCGATCAGGTTCAGCTCGGCGCCGTCGTAGCTGCAATGCGCCAGGGCCGAGGCGAGGGAGTGCCGGTACTCGCGCTCCAGCGGATCGAAGTCGCACACCGTGTCGCCGCGCTCAAGGCTTCCGGCATTGGGAATGGCGCCACTGCGGTGCAGCAGGGCTTCGGTCAGGCTGGTCTTGCCGCTGTCGCCATGGCCGACCAGGGCGACCGTTCGAATGGATTCCACCGAGTAGTTCGCCATGAGCACCTCCGCGCGCTGGGGTTTTTCCAGTATAGGCAGGCGCCCAGTGACTGCCCCGGAAGCTCGCGGTTCGTCACAACTCATTGATATCGCTCGAAAAATGAGCGGACGTCGGCAGCCCGCGCCGTGCCTGGCCTTGCAAGTTGTCTGTACAGCTTGTCCACAGAAGATTCCACCGGCTTTGTGAGTAAAAACCGGGTTTTCCACTGCTGATCGCCGGTTTCAGGCCCCCTGGAGGCTGAAAAAGACGGGTGATCGATAATTGACCGGTGCGCTGTACAGGCCGTGAATACTGACTTTGGGAGACTTGCCAACGGTTTTTCCACAGGGATTTTCACGGTTCTTGTGCGCAAGTTTTTGGCGAGCGGGTTCTCTTGTGCATGAAATTGCTGGAAAGCCAGGAATGACGCGGCTTCGGCTATACAGCGGCATCAACAGATTTTCCACAGGGTTATCCACATTAATTGGGGGTAACCGAGCTGCTGGGGCGGGTTGGTTGAAAAATGAACAGAATGCTGTATCGCAGATGAGACAAGGGCTCCAGGCGGTTTTCCACAGCTTGTGTACCTTTCGCTACACAGATCTTGTGTGGAAATCGGCAAGTTGTTGAAATAGATCAGGAAATATCCAACTGGCGGGAGGCCGCGGCTGGCGTGGGCCGCAGCCGTGGCTCTACAGATTGTCCACAGGTTGGTCCACGGAAAACGGGGGTAAGGCAGGGGAAGGAGAAAAACTGTAGGGGCGGCACTTGTAGGTTGGGTAGAGGAACGAAACCCAACATGTCGCGGCTGATGCCGGGCGCGTTGGGCCTCGCTGCGCTCGGACCAACCTGCGGGGCAGCTGCGCTGCCCTTGGCGAATGAATTCGCCCCTACAGTGGTTGCTGGCGCTGGGTTATGCCCCCATCGCCGCACGGATGTCCGCCGCCAGTTCGCGCACGCGGTCCATCTCGGTATCCCAGGAGCACATGAAGCGCGCACCGCCGGCGCCGATGAAGGTGTAGAAGCGCCAGCCCTTGGCGCGCAGAAATTCCAGTGCCGGCTCGGACATCTGCAGGAACACGCCGTTGGCTTCCACCGGGAACATCAGGCTGACGCCGGGCACGTCGGCCACCAGTTCCGCCAGCAGTTGTGCACAGGCGTTGGCGTGGTTGCCGTAGTGCAGCCAGGCGTCATCCTGCAACAGGCCGACCCAGGGGGCGGCGAGGAAACGCATCTTCGAGGCCAGCTGTCCGGCCTGCTTGCAGCGGTAGTCGAAGTCTTCGGCCAGGTCGCGATTGAAGAAGAGGATGGCCTCGCCCACCGCCATGCCGTTCTTGGTGCCGCCGAAGCAGAGCACGTCCACCCCGGCTTTCCAGGTCAGCTCGGCCGGCGAGCAGCCGAGGAAGGCGCAGGCGTTGGAGAAGCGCGCGCCGTCCATGTGCAGGTTCAGGCCCAGCTCCTTGCACACCTGGCTGATGGCGCGGACTTCCTCGGGGCGATAGACGGTGCCGACTTCGGTGGCTTGGGTCAGGGTGACCACGCGGGGCTTGGGATAGTGGATGTCCTGGCGCTTGAGGGCGATTTCGCGGATCGCATCGGGGGTCAGTTTGCCGTCGGTGGTCCTGGCCAGCAGCAGCTTGGAGCCGTTGGAAAAGAACTCCGGCGCGCCGCACTCATCGGTTTCGACGTGGGCGGTCTCGGAGCAGATCACGCTGTGATAGCTCTGGCACAGGGAGGCCAGGGCCAGGGAGTTGGCTGCGGTGCCGTTGAAGGCGAAGAAGACTTCGCAGTCGGTTTCGAACAATTGGCGGAAGTGGTCGGAGGCGCGGGCCGTCCACTGGTCCTCGCCGTAGGCGCGCTCATGGCCGCGATTGGCCTCGGCCATCGCGGCCCAGGCTTCCGGGCAGATGCCGGAGTAGTTGTCGCTGGCGAATTGCTGGGTCTGGTCGGTCATGTCCTGGTCCTTTTGTCCGTTCGCCTGCAGGCACAGGCGCATGGGGCCTAACTGTACGCCAGGTTGCCGCTGCAGGATTCGCTCACGGCGACATCCTTTTCTGTCAGCGGCGCGTGGTCAGGCAGGGGGAACTCATTGCGCAGGCGCTGCCTCAGAACTTAGGAGCACGCCTCATCCGGAAGGAGGAAACGTCATGCGTTACACGACCCTGATTGCCCTTTTCGTCCCCATGCTGATCGGCCTACCGGCTGTAGCTGGCGAGTGGCCCACCGGCGAGCGCGAGCACTTCATGCAGGAGTGCAAGACCAGCGCCCAGGCCAATGTCCCCGTCGACAAGTTGCAGCGCTACTGCAGTTGCGCTGCCGATGGGGTCAGCAGCGAATTCAGCGGCGCCGAGCTGGAAGCGCTGAAGACCCAGAAGACCCCGCTGCCCGAACAGACCCACCAGCGCCTGATCAAGGTTTCCCAATCCTGCCTGAGTCAGCTGAACGGCTGAGCATTTCTTGATCGATCGGCTGCGGCCCAGGCATCACGGGGGCTGCGGGGCCGACCTCACAGGTTGTCCACAGGACGGTCCACGCATTGTGGGGATAGAGGTCAGCCGGCGGGCTGCCAAGTGGCCGCGCGTTCACGGATATCCGCCGGGAAGCTGCGGGCCCTGCGCGCCCGAGTATCCAGGTGGACGCCCACCAGGGTGGTGACGGCGGCGATCTCGCCGGTTTCGTCGTTGCGCATTTCGTGACGGAAGCGAATGGACTTGTCCTTCACCTCCAGCACCTGGGAGTGGATGGACACCACATCGCCGGCGTGAAGCTCGCGACGGTATTCAATCTGCTGTTCCACCGCCGCCATGCCTGCGTTCTCCTCACGCAGCCGCGAGGGCGCCAGGCCCAGCAGGGTGAAGAGTTGCCAGGTGGCTTCGTCGAACTTGCCGACATACCACATCACGTTCATGTGGCCCATGTGGTCGCAGTGCCAGGGATAGACGGCGCCACGGTAGGTGAGGGTGTCGGTCATGTCAGGCTGCCTCGTGAGGAGTGACTGGAACAGTGTGTCGGGTTCTGAAGTGGTCATTATTTGAGCGCTGCCAGTTATACCAATCGCTTTGAATGGCTGCCGCAGGGGTTACAAAATTTAATCGCGTGTTTAATTTGATTGTTTTTTGATCGTTATTTCCCAGGGCCCGCTACGCCTGCCTCCGGCATCGCCGCCCACACCTTATCCACAGCGCATTGCACAGTTTCTGGGGGCGGTTGGTTCGGCAAGCGCCTGAAACGGCTCAAGAAATGTCCATTTCCCTACACGCGCCGCAGCGCCTGGGCCTCAGCCGTGGCTCTACAGCTTATCCACAGCATCATCCCCGGTTTCTGTGGGCTAGGCCGGTGGCCCCGTACATTTTCGGGTCGGATACAGACAGATTTCGCCGAGGCGGGATCGGGAGAATCCAGTAGGGCAGGCCTGCGGCCTGATTCGCGAATGAATTCGCCCCCACACATCGCTCCCAAATTGCTTCCAAGCGGGGAACCTGCATGGCCATCAGCGTTTTCGACCTGTTCAAGATCGGTATCGGCCCTTCCAGCTCGCACACCGTGGGCCCGATGCGGGCGGCGGCGCTGTTCGCCACGGCGCTGCGTGAGCGCGGCCTGTTGGCGCAGGTGACGCGGGTCGAGGTGCGCCTGTACGGCTCGCTGTCGGCCACCGGTGTCGGCCACGGCACCGACCGCGCCACCCTGGTGGGGCTGATGGGGGAATGGCCGGACCAGGTCGACCCGAAACAGATCGCCCCGCGCATCGAGGCGCTGAAGGCCTCCCGCGAACTGCTGCTGGACGGCAGCCACCCGGTCGCCTTCGACTGGCAGCGCGACCTGCTGCTGCTCGACGAGAACCTGCCGTATCACCCCAACGCCATGACCCTGATCGTCGAAGGCGAGGGCGGCGAACTGCACCGCGACACCTACTACTCCATCGGCGGCGGTTTCGTCGTCGACGAGGCCCAGGCGAAGTCCGGCCAGCTGGACCAGGACGCCACCAAGCTGCCCTACGACTTCTCCAGTGCCGAAGAACTGCTGGAACTCTGCCAGCGCCACAACCTGCGTATCTCCGAGCTGATGCTGGCCAACGAGAAGGCCTGGCGCAGCGAGGCGGAGATCCGCGCTGGCCTGCTGAAACTGTGGGACGCCATGCAGGAATGCGTGCGCAACGGCATGGGCGAGGAAGGTATCCTCCCCGGCGGGCTCAACGTGCGTCGCCGTGCCGCGAAGCTGCACCGCAGCCTGCAGGAGCTGGGCAAGCCCAACGTGATCGGCAGCACCATGAGCGCCATGGAGTGGGTGAACCTCTACGCCCTGGCGGTGAACGAGGAAAACGCCGCCGGCGGGCGCATGGTCACCGCGCCCACCAACGGTGCAGCGGGGATCATCCCGGCGGTGCTGCACTACTACATGCGCTTCAATCCCGAGGCGACTGACGACGACGTGGTGCACTTCTTCCTCGGCGCCGCCGCCGTCGGCATCCTGTGCAAGAAGAACGCCTCGATCTCCGGTGCCGAAGTGGGTTGCCAGGGCGAAGTGGGCTCGGCCTGTGCCATGGCCGCCGCTGGCCTGGCGGAAGTGCTCGGGGCGACCCCGGCGCAGCTGGAGAACGCGGCTGAGATCGGCCTGGAGCACAACCTCGGGCTGACCTGCGACCCGGTGGGCGGGCTGGTGCAAGTGCCGTGCATCGAGCGCAACGCGATCGCCGCGGTGAAGGCGATCAACGCGGCGCAGATGGCCTTGCGCGGCGACGGCGAGCACTTCATCTCGCTGGACCGGGTGATCCGCACCATGCG
>NZ_SSOH01000085.1:0-10119 GCF_029873155.1 Pseudomonas sp. BN515
ACCCCTGTTACCGCCGTGAAAGGGCGGTGTCCTAGGCCACTAGACGAAGGGGACAAAACCTTCATGCCTTTTCGCGACCCACTCTTGAAGGAGTGGTGGAGCTAGACGGGATCGAACCGTCGACCTCTTGCATGCCATGCAAGCGCTCTCCCAGCTGAGCTATAGCCCCGTCGCGAGGACGGGGCGCATATTAGGGGCGCCCCCTCCTGCTGTCAACAATATTTTTTCTACGAACCGAACTTTTTTATCTGGAAGAACAAACACTTACCCGACCTCGGCCGGCGCGGGCCCTTCCCCGCACCGACCAAAGGGCCATCAGGCGATGGCCGCGAGCAATTTCTCCCACTCCTTGGTTTCCTTCTTCGACACGCCACCGAGCAGCTCGATGGCCTGGCGCAGCCGGAAGCGGCTGAGGTCGGCACCAAGGATTTCCATCGCATCCAGCACGGAGACCGAGCTGGCCTGACCGGTGATGGCCGGGAACATCAGCGGCATGACATCGCGCAGCTTGAGTTCCAGGCTTTCGGCCACTGCCTGAATGCAGCCGGTGATGCGGTCCTTCTCCCACTGACGCAGGGACTCCAGCTTCCACAGCACGAGCTGCATGACCTGGCGAACCTGGTCCGGACTCAGCTTCTTGTGCTCGAACAGCTTGGCATCCAGCGGCACGGCGCCGGAGAAGAAGAAGCCCGCCAGCGGAGCAATCTGGCTGAAGGTTTCCACCCTGCCCTGCACGTGCGGCGCGATGCGCATCAGGTATTCGGGATTGAGTGCCCACTTCTGCACCTCGGCGGCAAAGCGCTCCACCGGCAGTTCGCGAATCCACTGGCCGTTCAGCCAGGACAGCTTCTCCAGATCGAAGATCGGACCACCCAGCGAGATACGCGACAGGTCGAAGTGCTCGACCATCTCCGCCAGGGAGAACTTCTCGCGCTCGTCCGGCATGGACCAGCCCATGCGGCCCAGGTAGTTGAGCATCGCTTCGGGGAGGAAGCCCATGCGCTCGTAGAAAGTGATGGACGTGGGGTTCTTGCGCTTGGACAGCTTGCTCTTGTCCGGATTGCGAAGCAGCGGCATGTAGCAGAGCTTGGGCTGCTCCCAGCCGAAGTATTCGTAGAGCTTGATCAGCTTGGGCGCCGAGGGTAGCCACTCTTCGCCGCGCAGCACGTGGGTGATGCCCATCAGGTGGTCGTCCACCACGTTGGCGAGGAAGTAGGTGGGCAGACCGTCGGTCTTCATCAGGACCTGCATGTCCATGCGATCCCATGGGATTTCGACATCGCCGCGAAGCATGTCCGGCACCACGCAGACGCCTTCGCTCGGCACCTTCATGCGCACGACGTGGGGCTCGCCGGCGGCGATCCGCTTGTCAGCATCGTCTTTGGACAGGTGCATGCAGTGGCCGTCGTAGCGCGGGGTTTCCTTGCGTTCGGTCTGCTCGGCACGCAGCTTGTCGAGGCGCTCAGCGGTGCAGAAACAGGGGAAGGCATGGCCCTTGTCCACCAGCTCCTGGGAGTACTTCTTGTAGATCTCGCCACGCTCGCTCTGGCGATAGGGGCCGTGCGGGCCGCCGACGTCCGGGCCTTCGTCCCACTCGATGCCAAGCCAGCGCAGGGCGTCGAAGATCTGCTGCTCGGACTCGCGGGTGGAGCGCAGCTGGTCGGTGTCTTCGATGCGCAGGATGAACTGACCGCCGTGCTGGCGCGCGAAACACAGGTTGAACAGGGCGATGTAGGCGGTGCCCACGTGCGGGTCGCCGGTGGGCGACGGCGCGATACGGGTACGGACGGTGGTCATGGGTTGTTCTCGAAGCAGAGGGACGATCAAAGGCGCGATCTTATCAGGCTGGCCGCCGCGGGCTCCAGCAAGTGACCTTCCTGCACCGGCAAGCTGCGCATCAGGAAGTCAAGGAAGGCCTTGACCTTCATCGCCTGGAAGCGCCTCGACGGATAGACAGCATAGATCTCTCCACTGGGCAGACGCGCCTCGGGCAGGAGCTCGATCAGCTCGCCACGCTGCACGGCCGGCTCAGTGAACATCAAGGGCAGCGCAGCGATGCCGGCGCCAGCCAGCACCGCCTCACGGGCAAAGGTGATGTTGTTGCAATAGAGCACGCGCTGGCAGGGCACGCTTTCCCCCTGCAGCATCCAGTAGCGCTGGGAATCCTGCGGCAGCAGCACTGCACGATGGCCAGCCAGCGCCTCAACCGTGCGCGGTGTGCCGTGTGCCGCCAGATAGGCTGGACTGGCGCACAGGCGTCGGGCGCTCTCGAAGAGCTTGCGGGCGATCAGGGTGGAATCCTGGGGCTGGCCGATCATGATGGCGATATCCACGCCCTCTTCCAACGGATCGACGTTGCGCGAGGTGATCTCCACCTCAGCGGTGATCTGCGGATACTGGCGCATGAAACTGCCCAGCACCTTGCCGAGGAACAGTTGGCCGAACTCGATGGGCGCGGTCACTCGCAGCAGGCCGGACGGTTCCTGCTGCAGTTGCATCACAGCCTGCTCGGCCTCGGCGAAGTCCAGCATGATTTGCCGGCAACGCTCGTAGTAGGCCAGCCCCACTTCGGTCAGGCGCAATTTGCGAGTGGTGCGATTGAGCAGGCGGACGCCAAGCCGTTCTTCCAGCAGGGCTATGCGTCGGCTGACGGTGGATTTCTGCATCCCCAGGCTCTGTGCAGCCTGAGTGAAGCTGTGGCACTCGACCACGCGAGTGAAGATCAGCGCATCATCCAGCCCCATGATTGTTCCCTATAAGCAACAAAGTTTCTGAATTGTACTGGCTATTTGCGAGGACGGAACACTGCTAGATTCGCAACATTCTGCAAAGACTTCGAGCCCGGTTTTCATATGCCTGCAAAATTGCAACGCCGCCTGTTCATCTTCATCGCCCTGGTGGCAATGGTCATCGCCGGCTTCTTCGCTCACTGGCTGCTGATCGGCCGCTTCGTCGAGTCCACCGACAACGCTTATGTCCAAGGCGAGATCACTCGCATCTCCAGCCAACTGGGCGCCCGAATCGACGAAGTCCTGGTCACCGACAACCAGCAAGTAAAGAAGGGCGACCTGCTGGTACGCCTGGAAGCCGACGACTTCAAACTCGCCTTGGAGCGCGCCCGCGCCCAGCTCGCAACCCGCGAGGCCGAACTGGCCCAGGCACAGAGCAAGCTGACCCAGCAATCCAGCCTGATAGCCGCCAGCCAGGCCGACGTGGCAGCCAGCCAGGCAACCCTTGGCCGCACCCAGATCGACCTGTCCCGCGCCCAAACCCTGCGCAAGCCCGGCTACATCTCGGAAGAGCGGGTCACCACCCTGTCCGCCGACTCCCGCGTGGCACGCTCGCAGGTCGCCAAGGCCGAGGCCGATCTCAAGGCCCAGCGCCAACAGATCGATGCCCTGAATGCCGAGGTCAAGCGCCTGGAAGCACAGATCGCTACAGCCCGCGCCGAAGTGGCTCAGGCCGAAATCAACCTCGGCCGCACCGAGATCCGCTCCCCCGTGGACGGCCGCGTCGGCCAGCGCGCCGCGCGCAATGGCCAGTACGTCCAGGTCGGCGCCCACCTGCTGTCCCTGGTGCCGGACAGCGACATCTGGGTCCAGGCCAACTTCAAGGAAACCCAGATCGAGCGCATGGTTCCCGGCCAGACCGCCGAACTGGTGTTCGACAGCTTCCCCGACACCCCGATCGAAGCCCGCGTGGACAGCCTGTTCGCAGCGTCCGGCGCACAGTTCAGCCTGCTGCCGCCGGACAACGCCACCGGCAACTTCACCAAGGTGGTGCAACGCATTCCGGTGAAGCTGACCTTCACCGCTGACAACCCGCTCAAGGGCCGTATCCGCCCCGGCATGTCCGTTCTGGTCAAGGTGCACCTGAAGGCCGAGAACCATGGCGGGTGATGCACTGGTTCGCCCTACCGGCGAACCTACCCGGCGCGACTGGATTGCCGTGATGAGCGCCATGCTCGGTGCGTTCATGGCAGTCCTCGACATCCAGATCACCAACTCCTCGCTCAAGGACATCCAGGGGGCGCTCTCCGCCACCCTGGAAGAGGGCTCGTGGATTTCCACCTCCTACCTGGTGGCGGAAATCATCATGATTCCCCTCACTGCCTGGCTGGTGCAGCTGCTCTCCGCACGACGCCTGGCGGTCTGGGTCTCCATCGGTTTCCTGATTTCTTCCCTGCTCTGCTCCCTGGCCTGGAGCCTGGAGAGCATGATCGTGTTCCGCGCCATGCAGGGCTTCACCGGCGGCGCGCTGATCCCACTGGCGTTCACTCTCACGCTGATCAAGCTGCCGGAACACCATCGCGCCAAGGGCATGGCATTGTTCGCCATCACCGCCACCTTCGCCCCGTCCATCGGCCCGACCCTGGGTGGCTGGCTGACGGAGAATTTCGGCTGGGAGTACATCTTCTACATCAACGTGCCACCGGGCCTGCTGATGATTGCCGGCCTGATGTACGGGCTGGAAAAGAAAGCCCCGCACTGGGAGCTGCTGAAGCGCACCGACTACGCGGGTATCGTCACCCTCGGCCTCGGGCTGGGCTGCCTGCAGGTGTTCCTGGAGGAAGGTCATCGCAAGGACTGGCTGGAGTCCCAGCTGATCGTCGGCCTGGGCAGCGTCGCCCTGGTGAGCCTGATCCTGTTTGTCATCCTCCAGGTCTCGCGCCCCAACCCGCTGATCAACCTGGGCATCCTGAAGAATCGCAACTTCGGCCTGTCGAGCATTTCCAGCGTCGGCCTCGGCATGGGCCTGTATGGCTCGATTTACGTGCTGCCGCTGTACCTGGCACAGATCCAGGGCTACAACGCGCTGCAGATCGGCGAAGTGATCATGTGGATGGGTGTTCCTCAGCTGTTCCTGATTCCGCTGGTACCCAAGCTGATGAAGGTGATTCCGCCCAAGTTCCTCTGTGCGCTGGGCTTCGGCCTGTTCGGCTATGCCAGCTTCGCCTCCGGGATACTAAACCCTGATTTCGCCGGACCGCAGTTCAACCAGATCCAGATCATCCGCGCCCTCGGCCAGCCGCTGGTAATGGTGACGGTGTCACTGATCGCCACCGCCTACATCCAGCCCCAGGACGCAGGCTCGGCCTCCAGCCTGTTCAACATCCTGCGCAACCTCGGCGGCGCCATTGGTATCGCCCTGCTCGCCACCCTGCTGGATGCACGCGCCAAGGTCTACTTCGACTACCTGCGCGAATCCCTGGTCCCGAGTAACCCGCAAGTGGCCGAACGCCTGGCTCTGCTGACCGAGAAGCTTGGCAGCGAACAGGCCGCCCTCGGCAAACTCAGCGAGATCGCCCACCAGCAGGCCAGCATCATGGCCTACAATGACGCCTTCCATTTCATCGGCATCGCCCTCGGCGTCAGCATGCTCGCCGTGCTGCTCACCCGCGCCCTGCCCGCCGGTTCCACCGGTGAAGCAAGCGCCGCCGCCCACTAATCCCGCGCCGGGCCACCGGCGCGATTCGCTTCAGGCTGTACATGTCTTCCCACGCTTCGACCCGCCGCACCCTTCTGCTGATCGGTGCCTTCGCCATGATTTACATAGGCTGGGGCACCACCTATCTGGCCAACCACTTCCTCCTCCGCGAACTGCCGCCCTTCGTCATCGCGACCCTGCGCTTCCTGTTCGCCGGCACCCTGGCACTTGGCTGGGTGCTAGCCAGCGGCAAGGCGCAGGTCCAGCGCAGCGATCTGGGCGGCGCGTTGATCGGCGGTGTGATGCTGATCGCCGTGGGGCAGGGAGCGCTGATCTACGCCAACCAGTTCCTGCCGACCGGCATGCTGGCGATGCTCTACACCACCCTGCCCCTCTGGAGTGTCGCCCTGGAGTGGCTGCTGGATCGCCGCCCACCGTTGTGGGTCCTCTGCGGCCTGGCCCTGGCGAGCGGCGGCATCGTGATGCTGATGGGCAATGGCCTTGGCAGCGGCGCCGGCTTCGAACAGTGGTTCGCCGGCGGCCTGGTCGTACTGGCCACCCTGCTCTGGGCCATCGGCGCCTGGCTGCTGCGCCAGCGTCCGCCCTTCCGCTCCAGCTGGATGGGCCTCAGCCTGCAGATGCTGTCTGGCACAGTGATCCTGGCAATCTTCGGCCTCTGGCGAGGGGATTGGCACGGCGTTGAGCTGGCCAACGTGAGCCTGGACGCCTGGTTGTGGATGGCCTACCTGGTGATTCCGGTCAGCCTGGGGGTCTATCCCGCATACTTCTGGCTGCTGCGGGAAGTGAAGCCGAGCCTGGTGTCCACCTTCGCCTTTGTGAACCCCGTAGTGGCCCTGCTGCTGGGGTTCCTGATCCTCGGCGAGCGCCTGGAAGTCGCCGCCCTGGGGGCGTGCCTGGCGACCCTCATAGGGGTGGTCATGATCATCTTCGGCAGACGCTGAAGCCCCATGAAAAAGGCGCCCTCCGGCGCCTTTTTCTTAGAGATTTATCAACCGCTCGCGCAGCTTCTGGATCTCGTCGCGCATCTGCGCCGCGGCTTCGAACTCCAGGTCGCGAGCCAGTTGGAACATCTTTTCTTCCATCTGACGAATGCGCTTGGTGATCTCATTGGGCGAACGCAGCTCGGCCTCGTAGCGGGCACTCTCCTCGGCCGCCTTGGCCATGGCTTTGCGCTTGTTGCTGCGCGAGCCGGGCACGGTGGCGCCCTCGAGGATGTCCTGGATGTCCTTCTTCACGCCCTTCGGCACGATACCGTGGGCTTCGTTGAAGGCCATCTGCTTGTTACGCCGCCGCTCGGTCTCACCCAGGGCACGCTGCATGGAGCCAGTGACGTTATCCGCGTAGAGGATCGCCTTACCGTTCAGGTTTCGCGCCGCACGGCCAATGGTCTGGATCAGCGAGCGCTCGGAACGCAGGAAACCTTCCTTGTCGGCGTCCAGAATGGCGACCAGCGACACTTCCGGCATGTCCAGGCCTTCGCGCAGCAGGTTGATGCCTACCAGCACGTCAAATGTGCCAATACGCAGGTCACGAATGATCTCCACGCGCTCCACGGTATCGATGTCCGAGTGCAGGTAACGCACCCTGACGTCGTGATCGGCCAGGTAGTCGGTGAGGTCCTCGGCCATGCGCTTGGTCAGGGTGGTGACCAGCACCCGCTCTTCGACCGCCACACGCTTGTGGATTTCCGAGAGCAGGTCATCGACCTGGGTAGTAGCCGGGCGCACTTCGACCTCCGGGTCCACCAGACCAGTGGGCCGCACCACCTGCTCGATCACCCGGCCGGCGTGCTCACCCTCATAAGGGCCGGGCGTGGCCGACACGAAGATGGTCTGAGGGCTGATGGCCTCCCACTCGTCAAAACGCAACGGACGGTTATCCAGCGCCGACGGCAGGCGGAAGCCGTATTCCACCAGAGTTTCCTTGCGCGAGCGGTCCCCCTTGAACATGGCGCCAACCTGGGGAACGGTGACGTGGGATTCGTCGATCACCAACAGGGCATTGGCCGGCAGGTAATCGTAGAGCGTCGGCGGTGCCTCGCCTGGCGCACGACCAGATAGATAGCGGGAATAGTTCTCGATGCCGTTGCAATAGCCCAGCTCGAGGATCATCTCCAGGTCGAAACGGGTGCGCTGTTCAAGTCGCTGCGCCTCGACCAGCTTGTTCGTGGAGCGCAGATGCTCCAGGCGTTCCTTCAGTTCTTCCTTGATCTGGTCCACCGCCTCCAGCAACACCTCGCGGGGCGTCACGTAGTGACTCTTGGGGTAGAAAGTGAAGCGCGGCAGCTTGCGGATCACTTCGCCGGTCAGCGGATCGAACGCCGCCAGGCTTTCCACCTCATCGTCGAACAGCTCGACGCGGATGGCCTCGAGGTCGGATTCCGCCGGGAAGATATCGATGACATCGCCGCGAACCCGAAAGGTGGCGCGGGCGAAGTCCATATCGTTACGGGTGTACTGCAACTCGGCCAGGCGTCGCAGCAGGGTACGCTGGTCGATGCGGTCACCACGATCGATGTGCAACACCATCTTCAGATAGGACGCAGGATCCCCCAAACCGTAGATGGAAGACACTGTGGCGACGATGATGGCGTCGGGCCGTTCTAACAGCGCCTTGGTCGCCGACAGACGCATCTGTTCGATGTGGTCGTTGATCGAGGCGTCCTTCTCGATATAGGTGTCAGAGGACGGGACGTAGGCTTCCGGCTGGTAGTAGTCGTAATAGGAAACGAAGTACTCGACGGAGTTGTTCGGGAAGAAGGCTCGAAACTCGCCGTAAAGCTGCGCAGCCAAAGTCTTGTTGGGCGCCAGGACCAGCGTTGGTCGCTGAACCTGGGAAATGACGTTGGCAATGCTGAAGGTCTTCCCCGACCCCGTCACGCCCAGCAGGGTCTGGTGCGAAAGGCCGGCTTCCAGCCCTTCCACCATCTGGCGAATGGCCTCCGGCTGGTCGCCGGCGGGCTTGAAGCGGGTGACAAGCTGGAACTCCGACATGCTGACCTCGACTTTGGATGTGACACCTGCGCAGAACGGGCGTCATACCTGGCGGAAAGCTTGCGAGCGATGTCGCCGCAAACTGTCTGGGCCGCTATAATACCGGCCCGATTGCGCAACCCCTAGCGCACATCGTTCGGGGTTACGTCCCATCCTCACCTTCCTCCTCCGAGCTGCCGCATCATGAGTCTGTTTTCTGCCGTCGAAATGGCTCCGCGCGACCCCATCCTGGGTCTCAACGAAGCGTTCAACGCCGACACCCGTGCCAACAAGGTCAATCTGGGCGTGGGCGTTTACTACAACGAGCAAGGCCGTATCCCGCTCCTGCGCGCTGTAGCTGAAGCGGAAAAGGCCCGCATCGAAGCGCACGCCCCGCGCGGTTACCTGCCGATCGAAGGCATCGCTGCCTACGACCAGGCCGTGCAGAAGCTGCTGTTCGGTGCCGATTCCGAACTGCTGGCCCAGGGCCGTGTCGTCACCACCCAGGCCGTAGGTGGCACCGGCGCGCTGAAGACCGGCGCCGACTTCCTCAAGCGCCTGCTGCCCAATGCCGTAGTCGCCATCAGCGACCCGAGCTGGGAAAACCACCGCGCCCTGTTCGAATCCGCCGGCTTCCCGGTGCAGAACTACCGCTACTACGATGCCGCCACCAATGGCGTAAATCGTGCTGGTCTGCTGGAAGACCTCAAGGCGCTGCCCGCCCGCTCCATCGTGGTCCTGCACGCCTGCTGCCACAACCCCACCGGCGTGGACCTGGAACTGGAAGACTGGAAAGCCGTCCTGGAAGTCCTGCGCGAGCGCGAGCACGTGCCGTTCCTCGACATCGCCTACCAGGGCTTCGGCTCCGGCATCGATGACGACGCTTTCGCGGTGCGCCTGTTCGCCCAGTCCGGCCTGCAGTTCTTCGTATCCAGCTCCTTCTCCAAGTCCTTCTCCCTGTACGGTGAGCGCGTTGGCGCCCTGTCCGTGGTGACCGACTCGAAGGAAGAAGCCGGCCGCGTGCTGTCCCAGGTCAAGCGCGTGATTCGCACCAACTACTCCAACCCGCCGACCCACGGCGCCACCGTGGTGGCTTCGGTGCTGAACAGCCCGGAACTGCGTGCAATGTGGGAAGCGGAACTGGGCGAGATGCGCACCCGCATCCACAGCATGCGCCTGGCCATGGTCGAACAACTGGCTGCCCAGGGCGCCAAGCGCGACTTCAGCTTCGTAGCCCGCCAGCGTGGCATGTTCTCCTACTCCGGCCTCACCGCCGAGCAGGTAGAGCGCCTGAAGAACGAGTTCGGTATCTACGCCGTCAGCACCGGCCGCATCTGCGTTGCCGCACTGAACAACAGCAACCTGGACAGCGTGACCCGCGCCATCACCCAGGTCCTCTGAAAAGAATCTGGAGAAGTTCAGGCAAACGCTTGACTTCTCCTTTCTAATCAGTAAGATACGCCGCATCCGATCCGCGATAGCTCAGTCGGTAGAGCAAATGACTGTTAATCATTGGGTCCCTGGTTCGAGTCCAGGTCGCGGAGCCAAATTGAAAGCCCTCGGCATATGCCGGGGGCTTTTCTTTTGGGCGCCGGACTCTCACCAGGGACTTCGTCCCAGGTTATTCGGTCCTGCATCCCTCACCCCTTCGGGGCCGCGCTGAAGCGCGTTCGGCGTTCGCCGTCGAGTCCAGGTCGCG
>NZ_SSOH01000085.1:10169-119913 GCF_029873155.1 Pseudomonas sp. BN515
CGTCGAGTCCAGGTCGCGGAGCCAAATTGAAAGCCCTCGGCACATGCCGGGGGCTTTTTCTTTTGGGCGCCGGACTCTCACCAGGGACTTCGTCCCAGGTTATTCGGTCCTGCGTCCCTCACCCCTTCGGGGCCGCGCTGAAGCGCGTTCGGCGTTCGCCGTCGAGTCCAGGTCGCGGAGCCAAATTGAAAGCCCTCGGCACATGCCGGGGGCTTTTTCTTTGTGCCCAAGCCCCCTCTCAAGCGTCGTAACACCCCATCGCGCCAACTACACAGCCACAAAAAAGCCGACCTTGATAGGCCGGCTTTCCTGATACCACTCGTTAGTCACTCCGCTGTTAGTTTGTCGCGACTCTTCTCCAGCGTCTTGACACCGATGCCCTTGACTTCGAGCAGGTCGTCCACCGAGGAGAATGCTCCATTCTCCTCTCGATACTGCACGATCGCCCGGGCCTTTGCTGCGCCAATGCCAATCATCTGATCCTGCAACGCGGCCTCATCTGCCGTGTTGATGTTCAGTTTGCCGGAGTCGGTGGAAGCACTTGCGACTACCGCAGTCGGCTCGCTCTTCGCTGCCACCGCAACTTGGGCGTAACCGAAACAAAGCGAACAGAGAACCAGAAGCAACGGGGCAAGTCGAACGCGAAACATCATGAACACTCCTTGTCATCAGTAAGAGGAAGGGCGGTACTCCATAAACCGCCCAACACAAACTAATACCTGGAGTTAAAGGGCTCAATTCGACGTTGCTGATGAATCCAGTCAACAATTTCCTCTTCGGGGGGTGTAACCGTTGACGGTTTCGCGTAGGAGTTGGCGCACACGGACGTAGTCATTGCTTCCCACCGCCGCGAACAACTCCGAAAACACCCGCCTGAAGATATCCCAGGGTAAGTGCCTTTCATTGATCCGCAGGATCATCCAATGCTCGGCCGGACTAATGTTATCGCCAACGAGGAGCTCCTCATGACGACGCCACCATGGAGTTTCTGTCAGAGCAAAGTCCAGCCAGATAAGAGGATTATCCCCCCCGCAGGCAATGAGCCTGGATCGGTTGAATTTGGGAGATTAATAATCTTCCAACAATCAGAAAATGACCTAATCGTACGAATACTGTATTGCAGCATGAATAGACAAATCGAATCGCGCCGCAATTAATCTCAGCAGCAAAACCTTCTACGCAGGAAGACCCTCAGATCAAAGATCTCGCACCAAAATAGCCAATTGAACGCATTTGAGAAACTCAATAGAAATAGCTAGAACAACTTGAGCTTTCAGCGAAGCAGAAAATTCAACGATGAAACCGAATTCTCGACGACGATAAACCATCGAAACTTTCAGCAACCCTGAGAAATAGAATACAAACTGCCAGCAAAAAACCGATAGCCGGAACCAGTTTGAACCCAACAGAAAAATAACAAGAATAGCTGGGCGCCAAGTGACACCGCCGAACGACCACCACTCAACCCACAACAACCACGCGACACAGAAAAATATTTTTAAATGGAAATAAAAAACCATCCACCCCACCATCCAGGGTGAATTGATTTACATCCAACTTATCAACCAACAGGAAGAAGCAGACTATTCCCGGAAAAACGCGAGACTGCCTCGCAGACGGCTAGCAAGCGTCATCTAGGCGCATCTGTCGCTCTCCATCCGAGTCGGAATCATTCATTGACCCGATCTCGCAACTCCTTGCCTGGCTTGAAATGCGGTACGAACTTGCCATCCAACCGCACGGACTCCCCTGTCTTGGGATTCCTACCGACGCGCGGCGCACGGAAATGAAGGGAAAAACTACCAAACCCACGAATCTCGATCCGGTCCCCAGTCGCCAGCGCCTGAGACATCTGTTCGAGCATAGTCTTGATGGCAAGCTCAACGTCCTTGGACGATAGCTGGCCCTGGTGGGTGACGATTCGTTCGATCAACTCCGACTTGGTCATGGTTTTCCCTTCTAATTCAAGCGGCTAGATCAGCTCACTGAGGTTTTAGCACGCCTGAGAGGCTTTGAACAGCCCAAGGGTGGGAAGGGAAATCGCAGAAAACAAAAAGGGCGGCCTAGGCCGCCCTTTCTGCTAATGGAGCAGGGGGATTAGCCCTGGTTCTCCATCTGAGCACGGATCAGGTCACCAATGGTGGTCGGGCCGGTGGACTCGACTTCCTGCTTACGCAGTTCCTTCATGGCGTCCTTCTCGTCATCAACGTCCTTGGACTTGATGGAGAGGCTGATTACGCGGCTCTTACGGTCGATGCTGATGATCTTGGCTTCGACTTCTTCGCCTTCCTTCAGCACGTTGCGAGCGTCTTCAACGCGGTCACGGCTGATTTCGGAAGCCTTCAGAACACCTTCGATCTCGCCGCCGAGGCTGATTACAGCGCCCTTGGCGTCAACTTCTTTCACGGTGCCGCGAACGATGCTGCCCTTCTCGTGCATGGAGGCGTAGCTGGAGAACGGATCGTCTTCCAGTTGCTTGATGCCCAGGGAGATGCGCTCACGCTCCGGATCAACGGAGAGGATGACGGTTTCCAGCTCGTCGCCCTTCTTGAAGCGGCGTACGGCTTCTTCGCCAACTTCGTTCCAGGAGATGTCGGACAGGTGAACCAGACCGTCGATACCACCTTCCAGGCCGATGAAGATACCGAAATCGGTGATCGACTTGATGGTGCCGGAGATCTTGTCGCCCTTGTTGAAGCGGCTGGAGAAGTCTTCCCACGGGTTGGACTTGCACTGCTTGATGCCCAGGGAGATACGACGACGCTCTTCGTCGATGTCCAGAACCTGAACTTCCACTTCGTCGCCAACCTGAACGACTTTCGACGGGTGGATGTTCTTGTTGGTCCAGTCCATTTCGGAAACGTGTACCAAGCCTTCCACGCCCTCTTCCAGCTCGGCGAAGCAGCCGTAGTCGGTGAGGTTGGTTACACGGGCAGTCACGCGAGTGCCTTCCGGGTAACGAGCCTTGATGGCAACCCATGGGTCTTCGCCCAGTTGCTTCAGGCCCAGGGAAACGCGGTTGCGCTCGCGGTCGAACTTCAGGACCTTCACGTCGATCTCGTCACCAACGTTGACGATCTCGGACGGGTGCTTGATGCGCTTCCAAGCCATGTCGGTGATGTGCAGCAGGCCGTCTACGCCGCCCAGGTCAACGAACGCACCGTAGTCGGTGAGGTTCTTGACGATACCTTTGACTTGCTGGCCTTCCTGCAGGGATTCCAGCAGAGCTTCGCGCTCGGCGCTGTTCTCGGCTTCCAGGACGCTGCGACGGGAAACGACAACGTTGTTGCGCTTCTGGTCCAGCTTGATGACCTTGAACTCGAGTTCCTTGCCTTCCAGGTGGGTGGTGTCGCGTACGGGACGCACGTCGACCAGGGAGCCCGGCAGGAACGCGCGGATGCCGCTGACGTCGACGGTGAAACCGCCCTTGACCTTGCCATTGATAACGCCCTTGACCACTTCTTCGGCGTTGAAGGCGGCTTCCAGAACCAGCCAGGACTCGGCACGCTTGGCTTTCTCGCGGGACAGCTTGGTTTCACCGAAGCCATCTTCCACTGCGTCAAGCGCAACGTGGACCTCGTCACCCACCTTGATGGTCAGTTCGCCTTGTTCGTTATAGAACTGCTCGACCGGGATGACGCCCTCGGATTTCAGGCCAGCATGGACGGTGACCCAGTCACCATCGATGTCAACCACGATGCCGGTGATGATTGCACCCGGCTGCATGTCGAGGGATTTCAGGCTTTCTTCAAAAAGTTCTGCAAAGCTTTCGCTCATGTTCATACCTGTAGTCAAAGGCCAGGAAAGGCCCTATTCCGCACTCCAGCCAATGCGGTCAAGTCATCAATAGAAGCGACGAGGATCGAAGCTGGTATCCTGCGCCACCTCGGTTGCGCCACCTCCCACGAATGCGAAAAGCGACGCGAATCTCGGTGTTGACATTGGCATTTTCAACCTCCGGACGGAGGAATCGAGCCAACATAAGGGCTGGAATGGTAGCAATGGGGTAGACGCCCGTCAATCGCGCATCCTGCCCCATTCCAGAGGGTCGGCAGTCTACGCCAAACCGCCTTCTTCCTGCAGATGAAGCGCCAGACGGCGCAGCATCGCATCGCATCCGGCCAGTTGATCGCAGCTGATGAATTCGTCTGGCTTGTGCCCCTGATCCATGCTTCCCGGACCACATACGACAGTGGGAATGCCCGCCTGTTCGAACAATCCCCCTTCGGTACCGAAGGCCACCGTGCCGAACTCCGTCGATCCACTGAGCAGCGCCAGCAGCCGCGCAGCCTCGCTGTCCGGCGAAGTGGCCAGCCCTGGATAGGCACTCAGCGGCTTCAGGCTGATACCCGTTTCCGGCTGCACCGCGCGCATTCGCGGCGCCAATTCGGCCTCCGCGTAGGCTTGCAGTTCATCCACCACCTGCTGGGCATCGAAGTCCGGCAGTGCACGCACCTCGAAATCGAACTCGCACTCAGCTGGCACGATGTTCAGGGCACGCCCACCCTTGATGGTCCCGGTCTGGACTGTCGAGAACGGAGGGTCGAAACGCTCGTCATGACGCTCAGGCCGCGCCAGCGCCGCACCGATATCCCCCAGCTTGCCGATCAGCCGCGCCGCGTACTCGATGGCATTGACGCCATAGGGCGCATAGGCGGAATGACAGGCGGCACCCTGGACCTGGCAGCGCATCGCCAGCTTGCCCTTGTGGCCCAGCACAGGCTTCAGTTCCGTAGGCTCACCGATCAGGCACAGTCGTGGCTTGTGGGGACGCCGTTCCAGTTCCGCCAGCATCGAGCGCACGCCGAGGCAACCCACCTCCTCGTCATAGGAAAAGGCCAGATGAACCGGCAGTTTCAGCGGCCTCTCCAGGAACACCGGCACCGCAGCCAGGACTGATGCAATAAAGCCCTTCATATCCGCCGTACCGCGCCCGTAAAGCCGCCCTTCTCTCTCCGTCAGTTGGAAGGGCTCCACCGTCCAGGCCTGCCCATCCACCGGCACCACGTCCGTATGACCGGAAAGCACGACGCCACCCCGGTCGCGAGGACCGATGGTGGCGAACAGGTTGGCCTTGGTGCGTCCCGGGTTATGAAAGAGTTCGCACTCCACCCCCAACCCGGTCAGGTAGTCCCGGATGAACGCAATCAGCTCAAGGTTGGAGTCACGACTGACCGTGGCAAAGCCGACCAGCCGCTCGAGCAGATCGCGACTGGACAAATCACTCATCGCCCGGCACCCCATAGCTGGGCGCGGCTGTAGGATTCAACGCCCGGGTCAGGTAGTCCTGCATCTGCGGCCGATATGCCTGCCAGAGGGCATCCAGCTGGCCGATGGGATTTTCGTCCGCCCAGTCCACGCGAAGGTCGATGATCGGCCAGGTGAGATCCCCCACCACCTTCAACGCCGCCGAATGCACGGGACCGGCTTCACCACCGGCCGCCATCGCTGCGTGCATGGCCGCCAGCAGGCGATCGGCCAGCACACCCGGCGTCGCTTCAAAGGCTTGCACCATGGCCTCGATCACCTGAGTGCCGGACAGCAGGTTCCCGGCAGCGACGCACTGCTCGCCGGCCACTGCGTTGTGCACCCCCAGCGCCTCGCTGCCGCTGAACAGCGCAGTTCGGCCCTGAGCGTCGATCACGGTCACCTGCCGGAACTGGCTCCAGCCGTTAGTGCTGAGCGCCCGATCCAGAGCAGCCGCTGGTTCCAGTTGCTGCGAGTCGAGCAGGTCGAGGATCTGCGGCCCCAGGGCCGGGAGGGTGACGTTCTGGGTCGCGACCGCTCCGACCCCGGCCCGTACCCAAGGGCAACGGGCGCCAACGGCGATGCTGGAAGAACTGATGGCGATGCCGAGCTGCCCGGTTTCAGGGCAGCGACCGATGATGGAGAACGTCATGATCCTGCTCCTTATACCTGCGCCGGCTGCCAGTCGTCCGGGATCACCGCGATGACGTCGATTTCCATCAGCCACTGGGGCTGACCCAGGGCCGACACCACCAGCCCGGTGGAGATGGGGAACACGCCCTTCAGCCACTTGCCGACTTCCTGGTAAACGGGTTCGCGATAGCGCGGGTCGATCAGGTAGGTGGTGGTCTTGACGATGTGGGACAGGTCACTGCCCGCCTCTTCCAGCAGCTGCTTGACGTTTTTCATCGCCTGCTCGGTCTGGGCCTGCGGATCGCCAAGGCCCACCAGGCGCCCCTCGAAATCGGTGCCGACCTGGCCGCGAACGTAGACGGTATTGCCGGCGCGCACGGCCTGGCACAGGTCGTTGTTCAGCGTCTGGTTCGGGTAGGTGTCTTTGGTATTGAACATGCGGATGCGGGTATGGGTAGGCATCTACTGGCTTCCTTTGAATAGTGTGTTGAACGTGCGAATCGGGGCGCGCGTGCGGGACTGATCTTTCGATCAGTCCTCAGCCTGGCGTTGCGCAGCGTCGCGATAGTCGAGGTACTTGCGCTGTGTGGCGATGTGGTCGGCGATGTGCTTGGCGTCGTGCCAAACGCCCCAGATGAAGGTGGAGCCACGACGCGACAGCCAGGGCAGCCCGAGGAAATACACGCCGGGCTCGCTGGATACGCCACGTTGATGCTTCGGCTTGCCATTCGCGTCGAAGGCGTTGACCTGCAGCCAGCTGAAGTCGACGGAGTAGCCGGTGGCCCAGATGATCGAGGTGACGCCAGCCTCGGCCAGGTCGAGTTCGAGAATCGGATTGGACACGCATTCCGGCTCCGGGAAGGTCCTGCGAGCTTCGGGTTCCTCCGGAAGGTCGAGACCATTGCGAGCGATGTAGGCATCCGCGGCATCGAGCAGCGACAGGTAGTTCTCATCGCCGCGAGCGAGGTTGTCCGCAAGATCGGTCTGGAAGGTCACCACACCGTCATTAAAGGATTTCGTCAGGCCGACCAGCGTCATGCCTTGCTGGGCCAGCTCGCGGAAGTCGACAGTCTTGCCACCACGGGCACCGCTCACCGCGATGGTGACGTGCTCCTTGCCCGGCCTGGCAGCCTCGGCATCCCACTCGCCAAGAACGCCCAACCACCAGCAGAAATCACGGTTGCGATAGGCGCGCGGGGGACGATCATGCGGCCCGACCGACAGATACACCTTCCGGCCGGCGCGCATCAGTTCATCCGCGATCTGCACCCCCGACGAACCCGCGCCGACCACCAGAATGGCGCCCTCAGGCATCTGCTCAGGGTTGCGGTACTGGGCGGAGTGGATCTGCAGGAGCCGATCATCCTTGGGCGCTATCGGTGGAATGACCGGACGCTGGAAGGGACCGGTCGCAGATACGACACGACGAGCCTGGATCACGCCCTCGGACGTTTCGATGGTGAATCCCGGGCGATCGGCATTACGCACCACACTCTTCACTTCCACCCCGGTGCGAATGGGGGCATCGAACTTCTTGGCATAAGCCTCGAAATACGCCGCAACCTGCTCCTTCGGGGCGAAGGCGTCAGGGTCGAGGCCTTCGAATTCCAGACCGGGGAAACGGTCGTGCCACGCCGGGCCATTGGCGACCAGCGAATCCCAGCGCCCGGTGCGCCAGGCTTCGGCAATGCGATTGCGCTCGAGAACCAGGTGGGGCACTCCGAGCTTGCTCAAGTGTTCGCTTATGGCCACGCCGGCCTGACCGGCACCGACAACAAGCGTATCTATTTCCATTTGTTCAACCGTCACGCCCGTGTGCTTTTGAAAGGCGGCTTGGTTCAGGTCGGTCATGGCTTGCCTCCTCTGACTCTGATCTTTGTTGTTCTGCTGATGCGGCTATTTGTTGGGGTTGGCCGCATTCTGTTCAGAGGCAGGGATTCGCGAAATTATGATTTTTGTAGTCGCTGGCTAGGAAAAAGCTGCACGCGCGGAAAACGTCAGGCCCCGCGCGGCACAAGGCTTCGGATATAGGTTTTTTAGCGTCAGGCACGACATATTTGATGGCCCTGCGTGCGCCTGGAACCAGCTGGCTCGCCTGGTCCTCTCAATTAGGCCCCGGCGCGCTGCACCACCGGTGCCGCCTCGGTGCTGAAGGCCTGCAACACGACCACGCCCGCCACCAGCAACAGCGCGCCCAGCGCTTTGCCCGGATTCAGAGGCCGCTCCATCAGCCCCATCAGGCCGAAGTGATCCAGGGCCAGGGACGCCAGCATTTGCCCTGCCACCGCTGCGGCGACGAAACCGCTCACCCCCAGCCTGGGCGCGAGGATCAACGCCAGGGAAATGAAGCAGACACCATAAATGCCGCCGCTCCACACCCAGATCGGCGCCTTTGCCGCAAAGGCGAAGGTCGGCATCGGCACGCGCAGTGCCAGCAGCAGCGGCAGCAACACGGCGATGCTCACCAGCAAGGACACCAGCGTCGCCCAGAGCGGATGCCCCAGGCCCCGTCCCAACAGCGCATTGGCGCTGGCTTGAAGCGGCACCACAGCGCCGGCGCCCAGGGCCAGCAACAGCAGAAGAAGTGATTGGATCGATGGCATGACAGGTACTCCAGGAAACTTTCCCTGGACTCTATTCAATCCATCGAACAGATTTAAATTCTGTTTTCATCTACAGAACATGCAGCAAATGAATGAACTTCGCCGCATCGACCTGAACCTGCTGGTCATTCTCGACGCCCTGTTGGCAGAACAGCACGTAACCCGTGCCGCCGAGCGCCTCCACCTCAGCCAACCGGCTGTCAGCCACGCCCTGGGACGCTTGCGCGACCTACTGAACGACCCCTTGCTGGTGCGCATCGGCGGCGGCCTGACGCCCACTCCGCGCGCCCTGGAACTGCAGCGTCCACTGGCGGACGTCCTGGGCAGGGTCCAGGCGCTGCTGGCTCCCCAGGGCTTCGATCCCGGCACCGCCCAGCGCAGCTTCCGCCTGGCCATGTCCGACTACGGCGCGGCCAGCCTGCTGCCGGCCCTGACACGCGCCCTGCGCGAGCAGGCGCCCGGTATCGACCTGGAAATCAGCCAGGGCAGCCGCGCGACCATGCTGGAACAACTGCAGAACGGCGAGATCGACCTGGCCGCCGGAGTTTTCCCGGAACTGCCCGATAACCTGCGCAGCGCCAGCCTGTTCGAGGAAGGCTTCGCCTGCCTGGTGGACCGCAATAGCCTGCCCGCAGAGGGGCTCAACCTCGCCAGCTACCTGGCGCGCCCCCATGTGCTGGTGGAGATGAGCGGCGGTGGCGCCGCCGAGATCGAGCGCGCACTGACCCGCATTCGCGAGCGGCGCCGCATTGCCGTACGCCTGCCCCACTGGAGCGTAGCCCCGCAACTGATCGCCGGCACCGACCTCATCCTCACCGTCGCCAGCCGCGTCCTGCGCCGGATCGACACGGCCCATCTGGCCGTGGTGCCGCCACCGTTCGAGCTTCCGGGGATCACCTTCGACCTGGTCTGGCACCAACGCACCCTTGGCGACCCGGCGCTGGACTGGCTGCGTGACCAGGTGCAGATCGCGGCTGCATGACCCATTGATCGAAATCCATTTGCCGCTGCCCGACCGCGCCTGATATCTGTATAAATCCACAGTAAAAGCCCAAACCACCCTCCTCCCATGCCCGCCGCCCTCGAAGATCCCTTCTACTACCTGAACAATTTCCACACCCTGCTGGACTGGATTTGCCAACGCTACAGCGACCTGCTGGATGCCGAGGAGCAGGCATTCATCGAGGATTTCCGCACCCTGCCCCGCGCGTCCCAGGCGCTGCTGGTACGCATGGTGATGCGCAAGGGCACGCTGTTTCGCGCCAGCAAGCTGAACTACGCCGAAATCGGCGAAACCCGAGCTGCGGCAGAACCGCTGGTAGCGCTGGGTTGGGTGGATGACGCACCGGAACTCGAACTGCCACAGCTCTTCGGCCTGCTCACCCTGGGCGAAGTAGACGCCTGCTTCGGCAAGGCACCGGGACGCAAGGCGGAGCGCCTGGAAGCCCTGATGAGCGAACACGGCGAACCCCGTACCTTCGCCGCCTGGTACCCGGCCAGCAGCGACTGCGTGTACGCCCTCGACCAGATGGATGTCTGCGACCGCCTGCGCCTGATGTTCTTCGGCAACCTTTACCAGGATTGGTCCGAATTCGTCCTCGCCGACCTCGGTATCTACCAGTATGAAAAGGTGGAGATCGACGCCTCGGCACGGGGCTTCCGCGAGCGCGCCGACCTGGACTACTACCTGCAACTGCACCGCTGGCGGGAACGCTTCGAAACCGGCGAAGCGCTGGACCAATTGCTCCCCGAACTGCCCCTGGAAACCCACGCGAATCCCTGGCTGGATGCGCGTCGGCGCAAGTTGCTGTTCCAGGTCGGCCAGCACTGCGAACGCAGTGAATTGCTGGAGGCCGCCCTGGGTCTGTACGGTCTGTGCGACTACCCCGGCGCGCGGGTACGACGCATCCGCGCACTGGAGCGACTGGACGCCCACGCAGAGGCCTTCGACCTGGCGCAATGCGCCTGCGCAGAGCCCGAAAGTGAAGAGGAGGAGCAGCACCTCCGCCGTATCCTGCCGCGCCTGCGACGCAAGCTGGGCCTGCCCAAGGAGTCGCCTGCCGGCAAGACCCCGGTTCAGCGCATCGACCTGATACTGCCGCAGCCGCCGGAGCCGCTCTCGGTGGAGCACGCTGTGCTGCTGCATTTCCACGAAGACGACGCGCCTGTGCACTACGTGGAGAACACCCTGCTCAATTCGCTGTTCGGCCTGCTCTGCTGGGACGCCATCTTCGCCGCGCTACCCGGTGCCTTCTTCCATCCGTTCCACAATGGCCCGGCGGACCTGCTCAGCCCCGACTTCCATGCACGCCGCGCCGAGCTGTTCGACGCCTGCCTGGCGCAACTGGATGGCGACGCCTACCAGGCCAGCATCCGACGGACATACGTCGCCAAACAGGGGCTGCTGTCGCCCTTCGTCTACTGGGGCAACCTGGACGAAACCCTGCTTGAGCAGGCCCTGACCTGCCTGCCGGCGGCACAGTTGAAAGCCTGCTTCCAGCGCATCCTCACGGACATCAAGTCCAATCGCGCCGGCCTGCCGGACCTGATCCAGTTCTGGCCGAAAGAGCGGCGCTATCGACTGATCGAAGTGAAGGGCCCCGGCGACCGCCTGCAGGACAACCAGCTGCGCTGGCTGGAGTTCTGCGCCCAGCACGGGATTCCCGTGGAAGTCTGCTACGTGCAGTGGGCGGACGCCTGACCATGGGCTACAGCGTCGCCGTGCGCGCGCTCTGCGAGTTCACCGCCAAGGGCGGCGACCTCGACCTGCGCTTCACCCCAGCCCCCACCGCACAGGAAGGCATCGCCGGCCATGCCCTGGTAGCCGCTCGTCGTGGCGAGGGCTACCAGACCGAAGTCGCACTGAGCGGCGAGTACGGGGCGCTGCGGGTGCGCGGCCGTGCCGACGGCTATGACCCGGCACTGAACCGCCTGGAAGAGGTGAAAACCTACCGTGGCGACTTCCAGCGCATGCCGGACAACCACCGGCAGCTCCACTGGGCCCAGGTAAAAATCTATGGCTGGCTGCTCTGTCAGCAGAAAGAGCTGACGGAGATCGAATTGGCGCTGGTGTATTTCGACATCGGCAGCCAGGAGGAAACTCTGCTCACCGAACGTCATCGCGCAGAAGGCTTGCGCCGGTTCTTCGAAGAGCAGTGCCAGCGCTTCATCGCCTGGGCCGAGCAGGAACTCGCCCACGCCGGAGCACGCAATACCGCCCTGGAAGCCCTCGGCTTCCCCCACGCGCAGTTCCGCCACGGCCAGCGCCAGCTCGCCGAAGCGGTGTACAAGGCCGTCAGCACCGGCTGCTGCCTGATGACCCAGGCACCCACCGGCATCGGCAAGACCCTGGGCACGCTGTTCCCCCTGCTCAAGGCCGTGCCGCGCCAAGGGTTGGACAAGGTCTTCTTCCTCGCCGCGAAAACGCCCGGTCGGCAATTGGCCCTGGATGCTCTGGCGCAAACCAGGGCTGAGCCGCTGCGGGTGCTGGAACTGGTCGCCCGCGACAAGGCCTGCGAGCACCCGGAAAACGCCTGTCACGGTGAGTCCTGCCCGCTGGCCAGGGGCTTCTACGAACGCCTGCCAGACGCTCGCAAGGAGGCAGCAGAACGCCGCTGGCTGGACCGCGAAGCCATTCGCGACGTGGCCCTCGCCCATCAGGTCTGCCCGTATTACCTGGCCCAGGAAATGGCACGCTGGAGCGACGTGGCGGTGGGCGACTACAACTACTACTTCGACGCCAGCGCCCTGCTCCACGGCCTGACCAGCGCCAACCAGTGGCGCGTGGCGGTGCTGGTAGACGAAGCCCACAACCTGGTGGAACGGGCCCGTCGCATGTACTCGGCCGAACTCGACCAACTCAACCTCAAGGCCCTGCGCAAGGCTGCGCCGATCGGGCTGAAGAAGCCTCTGGAGCGGGTCAGTCGCGCCTGGAGCGAGCTGAACAAAGAGCAGGTCGAGGACTACCGCGCCTACGACGAACCGCCGCCAAAGCTATTGAACGCATTGCAGGGCGCGGTCGTGGCCATCACCGACCACCTCACCGACCACCCCACCGCCGTGGATGCAGCACTGCAGGACTTCTACTTAGAGGCCATGCAGTTCGGTCGCATGGCCGAGCAGTTCGACAGGCATTCGCTGTTCGACATAAGCAAACGAACCGGCAAGACGGGCAGCAGCCTGTCGCGCCTGTGCCTGCGCAACCTGGTGCCGGCCCCCTTCCTCGCCCCGCGCTTCGCCGCCAGCCGCTCCACCGTGCTGTTCTCCGCCACCCTCAGCCCGAGCCGTTACTACAGCGACCTGCTGGGCCTGGCGAACAACACGCCCTGGCTGGAAGTGGACTCGCCCTTTCACGCCGATCAGCTCCAGGTACGGGTCGCGGCCAACGTATCCACGCGCTATCAGCACCGCGGCGCCTCGCTCGGCCCCATCGCCGAACTGATGGCCCGGCAGTTCGCGGAACGCCCCGGCAACTACCTGGCCTTCTTCAGCAGTTACGACTACTTACAGCAGGCAGCGGAGCGCTTCGCCCGCGAACATCCGCAAGTGCCCATCTGGTTACAGGGACGACAGATGGACGAAGCCGAGCGCCAAGCCTTCATCCAGCGCTTCGAGGCCGGTGGCCGGGGAATCGGTTTCGCCGTGCTCGGCGGCGCCTTTGGCGAAGGCATCGACCTGCCCGGGGAGCGCCTTATCGGTGCCTTCGTCGCCACCCTCGGCCTGCCGCAGCTGAATGCAGTGAACGAGCAACTGAAGGTGCGCATGGGCGCGCTGTACGGCGCCGGTTACGACTACACCTACCTCTATCCCGGAATGCAGAAAGTGGTGCAGGCCGCCGGCCGGGTCATCCGCACCACCGAGGATCGGGGCGTCGTGCACCTGATCGACGACCGCTTCGCGCGGCCGGAAGTGCAGCGGCTTCTGCCTTCCTGGTGGGCCATCGATTCCCTGTAGGGGCGAATTCATTCGCCAAGCAGGCCAAAGGTCTGCCCTGTGGGAGCAAGTGCATGCGCGAAAGCTGTTGGCACTATCGCTGGCAAACACCCATATCCACCTTGCCCACGAACGGATTGCCGTAGCCCATCACGCAGGCAACACGCTGGTTGCGATTGCGCTCCCAGGCTTCCACCGGGTACTGGCGGTTCCAGGCGTTGTAGAGCTTGCGGTCCTGACTGGAGATTTTCAGATCGTAGCGATCGCTCATGTAGAAATAGGTGCGCGCGATCATTCCGCGAATCTGCTGGCGGGGCATCGCCTTGCGCGCCTTGAAGTCCACCACCATGGGGCAGGCGCCGTACTGACTGGGCTTCTGCGGAAGCCAGGCAAAGCTGTAGTTGCTGCGATCGCCATTCACCTCGCCGATGCTCGGCACCAGGTTGTGCAGATCCGCTTCGGCGCGCTGATAAGTGGCGTCGTTCTCCGCGCAGTTCTTGCGCCCTCCTTTCTGCCAGCACTGGCGCTGATGGCCGATCACCCAGGCCGGCACGATGTGCTCCCACTCGATGCGCTTGGCCCGTTGCGGCGCCTTCCTCGGCACATAACCACAGCTCTTCAGGTCCACCCGGTTGCCCTGGTAGCGGCAGCCGCAATAGAACTCCACTGGGTGCGTGGCATAGAGCTTCCAGGCGACCTTCTTAGCTTCATTGAACGTGCGTGGTGCAGCGGCTTCGGTAGCGGCGGAAAACAGCAGGCAAAACAGCAGGATAGAGCGAATCATCAGGCTTCTTGTTCCCAGGGTACTGCGTCAGGGGGAAATGACTGACAACAGATTTTTCCTTTGGTTTGGTTGCCATCAGACCGCGGCAACTGATATCTGTATAAATATACAGTAATCCAGGAAAAGTCCTATGCCTGTATCAGCCCCGATCCACTTGCCGATACCCGAACAACCTGTTCCGTCGAACATCCCCCTGCCCTATCAGCTGCCGTTGCCCTTCCCGCCCCGCGGCCAGGTGCAGCCCCTGCTCGCCAATCGGCAGCTGCACTGAATCCACCCGAGGACGCCCAGATGCTGGATGTGCGCCAGTTGAAGTACACCGTCAGCCGCATGGCTCCGGAAGAGGTCCGCGAAGCGGTGGAAGAACTACGCCTGGAAGGCCTGGTGACCGATGGCAAGACCCCCTTCGGCCGCCTGCATTTCAATACCTGCCTGGCCGAGATCGAGGCCCTGTTCCAGCGCGCCGGCTATCACCGCCAGCTGGATGTGGTGGGCTATCAGGGCCAGGCCTATGCTCTGTTCGACCCGGCCCGCTGGGAGCCGGTGCAGGTGCTCAGGTGGCTGAAGGACTACGTGGACTCGCGCCAGGTGGAGAGCGCCTAGCGCTTTTGTGCGTATGCCATGAACAGGCCGCTGCCGACGATGATAGCGATGCCGAGCAGGCCGATCTGGTCCGGCGCATGGTTGAACAGCAGCAGCCCGAGCAGACCGGCGAAAACGATCTGCCCGTAGCCGAAGGGCGCCAGCAGTGGCGGCGAGGCGTGGCGGAATGCCTGGGTCAACAGCATGTGCCCGCCCATGCCGCAGGTGCCCAGCGCCAGCATCAGCAGGCTGTGGCCGAGGGTATCCGGCAGGTGCCAGAAGAACGGCACCATGGCGCTCATGATCAGCGTGTTGGTCAGGCCGGTGATGAAGTTGCTGGTGGCTGAGCTGTCGGTCCGGGCCAGGATGCGGGTCAGCAACTGGTAGAAGGCGAAGCAGACCGCAGCCGCCAAGGGATAGAGAATGGCCGGGGTGAACAGCGCGCTCCCCGGCCTTACAACCAGCAGCACCCCGGCAAAGCCCACCAGCACCGCTCCCCACTGCCCCCGGGACACCCGCTCCTTCAGCAACGGCACCGAAAGCGTGGTGACCAGCAGCGGTGCCAGGAAGATCACCGAGGTCGCCTCGGCCAGCGGGATATGCCGCAGGCCCGTGGTGAACAGCAGGCTCACTCCGATCAGGCAAAGCGCCCGCGCCACCTGCAGCAACGGCCGCTTGGTGCGCAACACCCGCGTGCCCTCACGCGGCAGCAGGAAGCCCGCCATCAGCAAGGTGTGCACCAGGTAACGTACCCAAACCACCATCACGATGGGATAGAAGGCCGAGAGGTACTTGGAAATCGCGTCGTGGCTGGAGAACAGGAAAGTAGCCAGGCAAACCAGAACGATGCCTTTCAGCGGCTGGTCCACGCGTTGCGACAGGGGGCTTTGGGAGCTCATCAGGGATCCGGGTCGTCTGCGAGGAAAGGGCTTGGTAGCAGACTAATGATTAGGCGACTCAAGATATCGGCTTAACCAGGGCGACTCAAGGGGCCTGGCCCTGGAGCTCTGGGGACGATTGAGCGATCTAGTGAATCACTTCGCCCCGCAGCAGAACCCGCTCGACTCGACTAGGCTGCTGTGGCAGCACCCCGCGAGACAGCATCGAAGCGATACAAACCACCAGGAGAAGAACAATGCAAAACGCCCTGATCGGTTTCCGAGCAATCCTCACCCGCGTGTTGGCCGACCTGGCCCTGTCATTGGCCTGAAAAGAGCCCCGGCCTTCGCGGGGGCTATATCTGCACGTGTAGCTCCTGCGCATATTCACTCCTGCAAAAGCCGAACAATTCCGGACTGCAAGCTGACCCAAAAGGCTTATAGCGATTTTGTATGACGACCATCATGTACGAGCAATTGAATTACGAATATCATTCAAAGCATCGAGGCCAACCCCCTGCACCAAGGAGCCCTCCATGCAATCCATCGTTATCGCCGGTTACGCCCGCTCGCCCTTTCACTTCGCCAAGAAAGGCGGCCTGATCAATCTCCGCCCGGATGACCTCGCCGCCCAGGTGGTGAAGGGACTGGTGGATCGCCTGGATATCGATCCCCGGCAGATCGAGGACCTGATCCTCGGTTGCGCCTACCCGGAAGCCGAGCAAGGCATGAACCTGGCGCGCATCACCGGATTCCTCGCCGGCCTTCCGGAAACCGTGGCCGGTGCCACGGTAAACCGCTTCTGCGGTTCGTCCATGAGCGCCATCCACTTCGCGGCCGGTCAGATCCAGCTGGGCGCGGGCGAAGCCTTCATCTGCGGCGGTGTGGAATCCATGACCCGCGTGCCCATGGGCGGCTTCAATATTTCCCCCAATCCGAAGCTGGTGAACGACTATCCGCAGGCCTACATGGCCATGGGACACACCGCCGAAGTAGTCGCCGGGCGCTATGACATTTCCCGCGCCGACCAGGAAGCCATGGCTGTGGAATCCCACCGCAAGGCCACCGAGGCGCGGGCGCAGGGCCTGCTGCGGAACGAAATCATCGCCGTGGACACCCCGGACGGCCAGGTGAGCGAGGATGGCTGCATCCGCCCCGACACCAATGCGCAAGCCCTGGCACAGCTCAAGCCAGCCTTCGGCGGCAGTGTCACTGCGGGCACCGCCTCCCCTCTGACCGATGGCGCCGCCGCGGTATTCGTTTGCACCGAAGACTTCGCCAAGCGCTGGGAGCTGGACATCCTGGCCCGGATCAAGTCCGTGGCTGTGGTCGGCTGCCCGCCGGAAATCATGGGCATGGGGCCGCTCTACGCCACCCGCAAGCTGCTGCAACGCGCCGGCCTGCAGGTCAATGACATCGACCTGTTCGAGATCAACGAAGCCTTCGCCAGCCAGGCCCTGGCCTGCATCCGCGAGCTGGATCTCGATCCGGCGAAGGTGAACCTGGATGGCGGCGGCATGGCCATCGGTCACCCACTGGGAGCCACAGGCGCGCGCATCACCGGCAAGGCCGCCAGCCTGCTCAAACGCACCGGCGGCCGTTACGCCATCGCCACCCAGTGCATCGGCGGTGGCCAGGGCGTGGCCACCCTGCTGGAACGCGCCTGACCGGACGGCCACGGCCCCGTCGGCGCCGTGGTCGATTCCCGCTCACGTAACAAGGGATGTGAATTACAATCGCCATATCAATCTTGCGAACGAGGCGACCGATATGCGCTACCCCGAAGACCACAAAGCCGAAACCCACAAACGCATCGTCGCCGAAGCGTCCCGCCGATTCCGTGCCGACGGCATCGATGCCACCGGCCTGCAACCGCTGATGAAGGCCCTGGGCCTGACCCACGGCGGCTTCTATGCACACTTCAAATCCAAGGATGCCCTGGTGGAAGAGGCTCTACAGGCTGCGGCGAACGACGCCAACGCCCAGTGGGTCAAGGCTTTCGCCAAGGAGCAGCCACTGGAGACCTTCTTCGAGCGCTACCTCTCTGCGCAGCACCGCGCCCATCCCGAGCAGGGTTGCCCGCTGCCCACCATGGCGGCCGAACTGGGCCAGCGCGGCAACGCCAGCCCCATCACGGACGGCGTGCTGAACAACCTGCTGGTATTGGTAGAGAAGGAGGTCGGCAGTTCCGATCAGGCCCTGACCATGCTTTCCACCCTGGTGGGCGCCCTGACCCTGGCCCGCAGCGTAGCCAGCGAAGAACTGTCTGACCGCATCCTCGACAGCGCCCGCCAGACCCTGCTCGCCCAGGTCGCCGCTGCCAAGGCCGCCAAGGCCTGACCCCCGTACCATTCGTCGCCGCCCCCGGCAGCTAGCGGGGGCCGCCTATGCTTTCCAGGTGGGTCCGAAGCCGGCTGCACCTGGGTTGCACCCTCCCCCTTCCAATCGGCCATATCTTGCCTGGCGTCCATGAATCGGGGTGCCTGCACGAGCAAGGTGCAACCTTTCCATGGCATCCGGGCGACCTTTCATCCGGAGATTGCCGCCAGACCGACGACCTTTGGTTGCACCCGGTTGCACCCCTTGTAGGACATCGCTACTCTTTGCGCCGCTATTGCCGTGCGGACACGGCTGATAAGAGGACAAGAAATGGCTACGAGCACCACCCTTGGCGTGAAACTGGACGAAGCGACCCGCGATCGTCTCAAGGAAGCTGCGCGCAAGATCGAGCGCACCCCGCATTGGCTGATCAAGCAAGCGATCTTCAGCTACCTCGAAGCACTGGAAAGCGGCATGACCCTGCCCGAACTCCAGGGCATCGCCCAGCGCCTGGCCGAAGGTGACCACGACGCCCTCGAAGCCCTGCCTGAAGCCGCTCACCAGCCGTTCCTCGAATTCGCCGAGAGCATCCTGCCGCAGTCCGTGCTGCGCGCGGCCATCACCGCCGCTTACCGCCGCCCCGAGCAGGAGGCCGTACCCATGCTGCTGGAGCAGGCCCGCCTGCCCGCCGAGATGGCCGACGCCGCCTACAAGCTGGCCTACGGCATCGCCGAGAAGCTGCGCAACCAGAAGAGCGCCGGCGGTCGTGCCGGTATCGTCCAGGGCCTGCTGCAGGAGTTCTCCCTGTCCTCCCAGGAAGGCGTGGCGCTGATGTGCCTGGCCGAAGCCCTGCTGCGCATCCCCGACAAAGGCACCCGTGACGCCCTGATCCGCGACAAGATCAGCACCGGCAACTGGCAGCAGCACCTGGGTCAGAGCCCATCGATGTTCGTCAACGCCGCTTCCTGGGGCCTGCTGATCACCGGCAAGCTGGTGTCCACCCATAACGAAGCTGGCCTCTCCAGCTCGCTGAACCGCATCATCGGCAAGAGCGGCGAACCGGTGATCCGCAAGGGCGTGGACATGGCGATGCGCCTGATGGGCGAGCAGTTCGTCACCGGCGAAACCATCGCCGAAGCCCTGGCCAACGCCACCAGCTTCGAAGCCAAGGGCTTCCGCTACTCCTACGACATGCTCGGCGAAGCCGCGCTGACCGAGGAAGACGCCCAGCGCTACTACGCCTCGTACGAGCAGGCGATCCACGCCATCGGCAAGGCCTCCCACGGCCGTGGCATCTATGAAGGCCCGGGCATCTCCATCAAGCTCTCCGCCCTGCACCCGCGCTACAGCCGCGCCCAGTACGAGCGCATGATGGGCGAGCTGTACCCGCGCCTGCTGTCCCTGACCCTGCTGGCCAAGCAGTACGACATCGGCCTGAACATCGACGCCGAAGAAGCCGATCGCCTGGAAATCTCCCTCGACATGCTCGAACGCCTCTGCTTCGAGCCATCCCTGAAGGGCTGGAACGGTGTTGGCTTCGTCATCCAGGCCTACCAGAAGCGCTGCCCGTACGTGATCGACTACGTGATCGACCTCGCCCGCCGCAGCAACCACCGCCTGATGATCCGCTTGGTGAAAGGCGCCTACTGGGACAGCGAGATCAAGCGCGCCCAGGTCGACGGCCTGGAAGGCTTCCCGGTCTACAGCCGCAAGGTCTACACCGACATTTCCTACATCGCTTGCGCCCGCAAGCTGCTGGGCGTACCGGACGCGATCTACCCGCAGTTCGCCACCCACAACGCCCACACCCTGTCGGCCATCTACCAGATCGCCGGCCAGAACTACTACCCGGGCCAGTACGAGTTCCAGTGCCTGCACGGCATGGGTGAACCGCTGTACGAGCAGGTCGTAGGCAAGGTGGCCGACGGCAAGCTGAACCGTCCGTGCCGTATCTACGCACCGGTCGGCACCCATGAAACCCTGCTGGCCTACCTGGTTCGCCGCCTGCTGGAAAACGGCGCCAACACCAGCTTCGTCAACCGCATCGCCGACCACAGCATCTCCATCAAGGAACTGGTGGAAGACCCGGTCGCCAGCGCCGAAGCCATGGCCAGCGTCGAAGGCTCCCTGGGCCTGCCGCATCCGCGCATCCCCCAGCCCAAGGCCCTGTATGGCGATGCCCGCGTCAACTCCAGCGGCATCGACATGGCCAACGAACACCGCCTGGCCTCCCTGTCCAGCGCCCTGCTGAGCTCCGGCCATGCCGACTGGCGCGCCCAGCCGATGCTCGGCTGCCCGGCCAGCGAAGGCGCGGCTGAGCCCGTGCTGAACCCGGCGGACCACCGCGACGTGGTCGGCCACGTACAGAACGCGACCACCGCTGACGTCGGTAACGCCGTACTGGCCTCCATCACCGCCGCGCCGATCTGGCAATCCACCCCGCCGGTGGAGCGTGCCGCCGCCCTGGATCGCGCCGCCGACCTGATGGAAGCCGAGATGCAGCCGCTGATGGGCATCCTTGTCCGCGAAGCCGGCAAGACCTTCAACAACGCCATCGCCGAAGTGCGCGAGGCCGTGGACTTCCTGCGCTACTACGCCGCTCAGGCCCGTCACGACTTCGCCAACGACACCCACCGCCCGCTGGGCCCGGTGGTGTGCATCAGCCCGTGGAACTTCCCCCTGGCGATCTTCGCCGGCCAGGTGGCCGCAGCCCTGGCCGCTGGCAACACCGTGCTGGCCAAGCCCGCCGAGCAGACTCCGCTGATCGCCGCCCAGGCCGTTCGCATCCTGCTCCAGGCCGGCGTTCCGGAAGGCGTCGTGCAGCTGCTGCCGGGCCTCGGCCACACCGTGGGTGCCGCCCTGGTGAGCGATGAGCGCGTGAAGGGCGTGATGTTCACCGGCTCCACCGAAGTGGCCGGCATCCTTGCCCGCAATGTCGCAGGTCGCCTGGACGCACAAGGCCGTCCGATCCCGCTGATCGCCGAAACCGGTGGCCAGAACGCGATGATCGTCGACTCCTCCGCCCTCGCCGAGCAGGTGGTGACCGACGTGATCGCCTCCGCCTTCGACAGCGCCGGCCAACGCTGCTCCGCCCTGCGCGTCCTGTGCGTACAGGAAGACGTGGCCGACCGCGTGGTGGAAATGCTCAAGGGCGCCATGGGCGAATGCCGCATTGGCAACCCCGAGCACCTGAACGTGGACATCGGCCCGGTGATCGACGCCGAAGCCAAGGCCAACATCGACAAGCACATCCAGGCCATGCGCAGCAAAGGCCGCAGCGTGTTCCAGATCGCCCGTACCGAGGGTGATGTGATGCAGCGTGGCACCTTCGTGATGCCGACCCTGATCGAGCTGGACAGCCTGGCCGACCTGGAACGCGAGATCTTCGGCCCGGTCCTGCACCTGCTGCGCTACAAGCGCGAGGACATGGACGCGCTGCTCGACCAGATCAACGCTACTGGCTACGGCCTGACGCTGGGCGTGCACACCCGCATCGACGAAACCATCGCCAAGGTGGTGGACAAGGCCCATGCCGGCAACCTGTACGTCAACCGCAACATGGTTGGCGCCGTGGTCGGCGTGCAGCCCTTCGGTGGCGAAGGCCTGTCCGGCACCGGCCCGAAGGCTGGCGGCCCTCTGTATATGTACCGCCTGCTGGCCACCCGCCCGGTGGACGGCGTTGCCCGCACCTTCCAGCGCCTGGACGGTTCGATGGTTGCCGACACCCAGCAGCGCACCGCCCTGCAGGAACGCCAGGGCAAGCCGCTGGAAGCCCTCAAGGCCTGGGCGACCAAGAATGGCAAGGACAGCCTGGCCAGCCTTTGCGACAGTTTTGCCGTGCAGTCCCAGAGTGGCCTGAGTCGCGTGCTCCCCGGCCCGACCGGCGAGCGCAACACCTATGTGCTGCTGCCGCGCGAGACCGTGCTCTGCCTGGCTGACGATGAAGCCGACCTGCTGACCCAACTGGCCGCCACCCTGGCCGTAGGCAGCAGCGCGCTCTGGGCTACCAGCGAGCTGACCGGCAAGCTGCGCGGCGCCCTGCCGAAGGCTGTCCAGGCGCGCATCCAGCTGGTGGCGGACTGGAACCAGTCCGACGTCGCCTTCGATGCCGTCCTGCACCACGGTGACTCCGACCAGCTGGGCGCTGTGTGCCAGCAGGTCGCGTCCCGCAAGGGGCCGATCATCGGCGTACAGGGCCTGTCCAAGGGCGAGACCGCGATCCCGCTGGAGCGCCTGCTGATCGAGCGCGCCATCAGCGTCAACACCGCCGCCGCCGGCGGCAACGCCAGCCTGATGACCATCGGCTGATACTTCGCCGCGCTTCCGGGCGCGGCATGGCTTCACCCGGCGCCCACCCACAAGGCGGGCGTCGGTCGCAACACCGGAGGCCCGACCTCCAGGCGAACCGCCTTACCGGGCGAATTCGTCCACTTCTCTTCGACGGTTGGCTGTCATTCACTGACGGCAATGGGGGCACGCCACAAGCGTGCCCCCTTTTTTTGTCCCGAGATAACCACCCACTGTAGGGGCGAATTCATTCGCCAAGCAGGTCGCAGACCTGCCCCAAACCCTACAAATTGGCAGCTACTTCCCACTCAGAATCAGGCAGGTGGTCGAGCCTGTCGCATAAAGCTTGCCGTCCACATCGTAGATCCGCCCTTCGGCGAGAGCGGTGGAACGGCCCACGTGAATGATCCGCCCTTCTGCGCGCACCGGTCCGGTCCTGGTGGTCAGGGCGCGGATGTAGCTGATGCGCAGGTCGGTGGTCGTATAGCCCTGCCCTTTCTCCAGATTGGCGTGGATGGCGCAGCCCATGCACGAATCCAGCAGCGTGGCTGCGTATCCCCCATGCACTGACCCGATCGGGTTGTAGTGCTGCATCTGCGGCACGCCCTGGAATACGAAGCGCTCCTTCGACCATTCGATAGGGACGAAGCCCATCAACTCGCCAATGGGCGGCGCTGGCAGATCGCCCCTGCCGATGCCATCGAAGAACTCCAGGGGGCTGAGCATGGCCACGTCCGCGATGCTCATGGTGCCGGGCTTCAGGCGGGCACGAATCTCAGCCTCCTCCGCCAGCCAGACTTGCAGCTTTTCTTCACGGGACAGATCGCTCATCGGGCTTCTCCTGATTCACACGGCTCAATTGAATGTCGACCGCAATATATATCAATCAAAGAAAACCGGAACTCCCGTTTGGAAGTTCCGGATCAGGTCAGAGGTTCATCTGCTTGGCGATGATCTCGTTCATGATCTCCCGCGTGCCGCCACCAATGGAGAGGATGCGGTTGTCCCGGTACAGCCGCTCCACCAGGCTCTCACGCATGTAGCCCATGCCGCCGAGCATCTGCACAGCGTCGTAGGTCAGCCGGTCGGCGATGTCAGTGGCGAAGTTCTTCGCCATGGAGATTTCCTTGATCACGCTCTTGCCGGCCGCCATCTTCGCCGCCTGGCGATAGGTGAATTCGCGAGATACCTCCAGTTGGGTGGCCATTTCCGCCAGCCGGTGACGAAGCACCTGGAAACGGCCGATGGGCTTGCCGAAGGCTTCCCGCTCGCGAGCCCAGTTCAGAGACTCTTCCAGGGCCAGCTGCGCCGTCATGTTGGCCATGATGGCCAGCGCCAGGCGCTCGCTCTGGAAGTTGGCCATGATGCAAGCGAAGCCCATGTTCTCCATGCCGATCAGGTTCTCCACCGGCACCCTGCAGTCATCGAAGAACAGCTCGGCGGTGTCCGAGGCCCACCAGCCCATCTTCTTCAGCTTGCGCCCCACGGAGAAACCCGGCGTGCCTTTCTCCACCAGCAGCAGGCTCACCCCACCGAAGCCCTCGCCGCCGGTGCGCACCGCCACGGTGTAATAGTCCGCGCGCACACCGCTGGTGATGAAGGTCTTGCTACCGCTCACGCGATAGAAGTCGCCATCACGCACAGCTCGGGTCTTGAGGTTCGCCACATCCGAACCGCCAGACGGCTCGGTGACCGCCAGCGCCATGATTTTCTCGCCGGACAACACCTGCGGCACGACACGTTCGCGCAGCTCATTGCGCCCCCACTTGATAACCGGCGGCAGCCCGATATCCAGGGACCCTAGCCCAGCCACCAGGCCACCGGAACCACTGCGCATGAGCTCTTCGCTCGCAGCGACCTTGGCGAACAGGTCGCCCTCATGGCTACCGCCAAACTGCTCCGGATAACCGATCCCCAGGATGCCGGCGGCGCCAGCCTTGAGATAAAGCTCTCGGGGAAACTCCTCGGCTTCCTCCCATTCGGCGATGTAAGGCAGGATTTCCCGCTCGACGAAACGCCGCACCGAATCGCGGACCAACTGATGGGATTCGTCGAAGTATTCCTGGTAGGCAGACATGGCAAGACTCCCCGGTAAGATCGAATGAACTTACCGAGCGCTTGCTTGGTTTTCAAGGCGAGACTTTTGCCATCGACAAGGCCGTATCAGCCTTGCCGCCGTTCGCTCAAAGCCCGATGGGGCGACGTCCTGCCAATGCGTGGGCCAGGGTGCCGCCGTCCACCAGCTCAAGCTCGCCGCCCAGCGGCACGCCATGGGCGATACGCGAGACGATGATGGTTCTGGACGCCAGCAATTGGGCGATGTAATGGGCGGTGGCTTCGCCCTCCACGGTCGGGTTCGTGGCGAGGATCACCTCGGCGAACTGACCAGCCTCGATGCGCGCCATCAGTTCAGGGATACCGATTGCCTCCGGACCGAGGCCATCCAGGGGGGACAGATGCCCCTTGAGGACGAAGAAGCGGCCGCGATAGCCGGTCTGTTCAACGGCGAACACGTCCAGCGGGCCTTCCACCACGCAGAGCAGCGAATCATCGCGGCGCGGATCGGCGCATTGCGGGCAGAGTTCTTCCTCGCTCAGGGTGCGGCACTGCTTGCAATGCCCCACTCCTTCCATGGCCGCCGTCAGCGCCTGGGCCAGGCGCAAGCCGCCGCTGCGATCACGTTCGAGCATCTGCAGCGCCATGCGTTGCGCAGTCTTCTGACCCACACCGGGCAGAATGCGCAAAGCATCGATCAATTGACGGATCAGCGGGCTGAAGCTCATGGGCGTCTCAAAGTGCGGATGGAATGGATGGACTCCAGTGCCTCTCGACAGCATCGACTGGGGCAACCAGACGGTATGCAGTACAAGGTGCGAGCGGCCACGGGCACCGGAGTTTACGTCTGTAAATGAGGATGCCCGGGGCCGCGCGCAACGCAGTAATGCGTGCCGGCTGGGCGTCACTCACTCAGAAGGGCATTTTGAAGCCGGGGGGCAACTGCATCCCGGCCGTCATGCCGGCCATTTTCTCCTGGTTGTTCTGCTCGATCTTGCGTACGGCGTCGTTCACCGCAGCGGCGATCAGGTCTTCCAGGATTTCCTTGTCTTCCTGCATCAGGCTGTCGTCCAGAGAGACACGCTTGACGTCATGACGACCGGTCATCACCACGCTCACCAGGCCAGCCCCGGACTGGCCGGTAACTTCGGCATTGGCCAGCTCTTCCTGCATCTTCTGCATTTTTTCCTGCATCTGTTGGGCCTGCTTCATCAGGCCCGCCATGCCACCCTTCATCATGGTGATTGTCCTCAGCGGTCAAGGGGTTCAATGGTGTCGGCACGCACCTGGGCGCCGAACATTTCGATCATTTTCAGCACCAGCGGATCGCTGGCAATGGCCTCTTCGGCCTGGCGCTGACGAGCGGCGCGTTTACGTGCGGCGGCCTGGGCGGGAGTCTCCTGCTCGGGACGACGCACTTCGACTTCGAGTTTAAGGTTACGCCCGTGGTACTGGTTCAGCGCATCGTTCAGACGACGCTGCTGGTTGGCGTTGAACAGAGCACTCTGCGCCGGATCCAGGTGTAGGCGCCAGACATCGCCTTCCACGGCCACCAGGGTGCAGTTGGCGCCGATGTTGCCAGTCATCCCCGACAGCCCAAGGCGCGGGAACAGGTCCAGCCACTCGGCAGCCAGGCCGGTAGCCGGCTGCGCGGCCGGCAGGACTTCCGGCACCGTGGCAGCGGGTTCTTCAGCAGGGCCGAAGTCATCCATGTAAGCGATGCTGTCGGCATCCGCCTCGTAATAGTCGTCGTAGTCGCCGGGCGGCGGCTCATCGTCGGATTCATCGGCGGCAGCAACCACTGCGGGCTGGGCAACAGGCTCGACCACAGCCGGAGCAGTCTCAGCGACGGGCTCCGGCTCGGGTTGCACTTCAGGCTCAGCCTGGACCTCCACAGAGGACTCGACAACCACCGGAGCGGCAGGCTCTTCCCAAGGCAGGTCGACCACTTCGGCAGGAGCCTCTGCCACTGGCGCGGGCGCGGGCTGTTCAGCCACGGGCTCGGCAGCAGGCGTTGGGGGAATGCTTTCTTCGACCGCAGCGGCAACCGGAGCCTCTACCACTGGAGCGGGCGCAGGCGCTTCTACGACAGGAGCCGGAGCCGTTACTGGCTGGCTGGCCTCAGGGGCCGGAGCAACGACCGGAGCCGGAGTCTGTACGGGAGCGGGTTGCGGCGCAGCAACGGCAACCGAAGCCGACGGGGCGGCTCCGGCCACTGGGTTCGTCCGGGGATCAGTCGTGGCCTGACTGATCCCCGGGTCCTTTAGCTGGACCTTGGGCGCGCCATCGGCATCTGCCGGACGGAACGCCAACATACGCAGCAGCACCATCTCGAATCCACTGCGCGGATCCGGTGCCAGCGGCAGGTCACGACGGCCGATCAGGCCCATCTGGTAGTAGAACTGCACGTCTTCGCCCGGCAGGGCCTGCGCCAGCGCCAGTACGCGCTCGCGGTCACCCTGGCCATTGTCGACGGCATCCGGCAGCACCTGGGCGATGGCCACACGGTGCAGCACGTTAAGCATTTCGGAGAGCACGCCGTTCCAGTCCGGCCCCTGCTCGGCCAAGTGGCGTACGGCCTCCAGCAGCGCGCGGGCATCGCCCTGCAGCAGCGCGTGGAGCACGCCATAGACCTGGCCATGATCGAGGGTGCCGAGCATGGCGCGTACATCGGCGGCCAGCACCTTGCCCTCGCCGAAGGCAATCGCCTGGTCGGTGAGGCTCATGGCATCTCGCATCGAGCCGTCGGCAGCCCGGCCCAGCAGCCACAGCGCGTCGGCCTCGAAGGGCACGTTCTCGGCGGTGAGCACATGGGTCAGGTGATCCACCACACGCTCCGGCGGCATGTTCTTCAGGGAGAACTGCAGGCAGCGCGAGAGGATGGTAACGGGCAGTTTCTGCGGGTCGGTGGTGGCCAGCAGGAACTTGACGTGGGGCGGCGGCTCTTCGAGGGTCTTCAGCAGCGCGTTGAACGAGTGCGTGGAGAGCATGTGCACTTCGTCGATCAGGTAGACCTTGTAGCGGCCGCGGCTGGGGGCGTACTGCACGTTGTCGAGCAGTTCGCGGGTGTCTTCCACTTTGGTGCGGCTGGCGGCGTCCACTTCGATCAGGTCGACGAAACGACCTTCATCGATCTCCCGGCAGACCGAACACTGGCCGCAAGGGGTGGAGCTGATGCCGGTTTCGCAGTTCAGGCACTTGGCGAGAATACGCGCGATGGTGGTCTTGCCCACCCCCCGGGTACCGGTAAACAGATAGGCGTGGTGCAGGCGCTGGTTGTCCAGTGCATTGATCAAGGCTTTCAGCACATGGGTCTGGCCGACCATTTCGCGGAACGAGCGCGGACGCCATTTTCGTGCAAGAACCTGATAACTCATTGAAAACCATCGCGTCTGGGGAGCAGAAGGAGCTAATGCTAGCGGAGCGATGCGCAAAATGCATCCGATGCGAACGGCGCCCTGTTCAATCCGCTCGACAACGGGCATTGTGAGGCACCGCCCACTTGAGACGAGGGAGCCCGATGCGCTCATTTGTCCTCGCCCTTCTCCTCTGCTGGAGCACATTCGGCCATGCCGCGACTGCCGCCCTGCGCTTTTCCGCGGTGGACAGCTGGGCCATGCCGGTGGCCGAGTTCAGGGACAACCGCCTGGTCGGCGGCATCATCCACGACCTGATAGAACGCCTTGCACAACGACTCGACATGCCGGCGCAGGTGCATGTCCTACCACGAAACCGCGTGGAACTGGCCCTGAAACAGGGCGAAATCGACGTACGGTGCTACATCAGCCCGAAATGGATCACCAACGGCAACGAATACCTCTGGAGCATCCCCTTCCTTTATCAGCGCGACCTGATCGTGGCGCGCAATGGCAGCGAGCAACTTGCCAGCCCGGACGCCATGTCCGGGGAGAGCGTGGGCACCGTCCTCGGTTACACCTATCCGCGCCTGCAGCAGCTCTTCGAGCGCGGAGCTGTACAGCGCGACGAAGCCCGCAACCAGGACCTGGTGTTACAGAAACTGCTGGCCGGACGCTATCGGTACGCCGTGAGTAACGAACTGGCGCTGGGCTGGTTCAATCGCAATCTGCCGGACCAGGACCACCTCGTGAGCGTCAGCACGCTGGAAGAAGAACCCGTGGGCTGCCTGGTACGTAACGACCCAGCCCTGCCGACGCAACGCATCCTGCGCACACTGGTGCAGATGAAGGAATCAGGGGAAATCGAGGAGATTCTGGCGCGCTACCGCTGAGGACCGGCCGCTGAACAATCGATTCCCGCCCTAGTAACGCAGATAGTCCTCAAGTGTCGTCCAACCCTTTTCCCGCGCCTTGGCGATCGCCTTCGTCGCGTTGTCCGCGGCCTTCATCAACGCCGCTGCCGTACAACCCTGATTGACCTGTATTTCCCCGCTTTCAAAGCTGGAGACAAATCTCCTGGCCTCAACCATGAGTCGTGCACACGCATCATCGGGCTTCAGTTTTGCCCTCCATTCGTTCTCCAGCTCCAAGGCACACATGCGTGTCCTCATTTCCAGGTCGAATGTGTAGCTGCAGCCCAAACCGTACGTCGCTGCCGGATAAAACAAGGCCGGAAGTAGCACCACGAACGTTTTTGAAACACTCATATCGACCGCCCCGCTCGCGCAGGCCATACATGAGTTTAGGTCAGCCAGGTAGTCCACAGACGCTGGTGCGGCAGTGAGGAACGCACGAAGTCAGCTGGTTGCTGAGGGAGAAAAGCCGGGGGATTGAACCGAACGCAAGACGAATGGATAGGGTCACTCGCGCGGTGCACCACTCTGGCGTACCACAACGCTGTTCCACTCTTCGATTTTTGGCGAGAAAAGTCCTTTAGAATTAAGGACTTAGAAATTGGAGGTGACCCCACCAGCCACACCCCGGCACACGATTTCACCGCTGCGGCTGCTCCCTTCCGGGCCTGACCGGGTTCACGGCTGATCGTTGCGGGGGGACCGGCAGGGCCACCATCACGCAGCTCGCCAGATCGGCGAGCCGCGCCATTGTACCGGCTCTTCGTCAACTTACAACCGGTAAAACCGTTTTCCTTACAAGCACTTGCGGGTCAGACCCGGAAGCGCCCCACCAGTTGGGCCAGGCCGCTGGACAGCTGGGAAAGGTGCTGGCTGGCTTGATTGCTTTGCTCCGAGGTCTGCGCAGCCTCGTTGGAGAGGTCGCGGATGTCGCTGATGTTGCGGGCGATCTCCTCGGTGACACTGCTCTGCTCTTCGCAGGCGGTGGCGATCTGGGCGGCCATGTCGTTGATCCGCTGCACCGAGTCGCCAGTGTCAGTGAGCGCCTGGTCGACACCTGCCGCCCGCTCCACGCTGTCCCTTGCCTTCAGGCTGCCCGAACGCATGGCCTTGACCGCCTCCTGCACGCCGGCCTGAAGGCGTTCAATCATCAGTTGGATGTCCTTGGTGGAATCCTGGGTCCGCGCCGCCAGGGCGCGCACCTCATCGGCCACCACGGCGAACCCCCTGCCCTGCTCGCCAGCCCGTGCGGCTTCGATGGCGGCGTTCAGCGCCAGCAGGTTGGTCTGGTCGGCGATGCCCTTGATCACCGCCAGTACGGCGCCGATATTGGCGGTCTCCTGCTCAAGGGTGCTGATGGTGGTGGATGCGCTTTCCACCTCTATCGCCAACTGACGAATGGCAGCGACGGTCGCCCCCACCACCTGGGCGCCCTCACGGGACTGTTCTTCGGCGAAGCGCGCCGCGTCGGCCGCGTTCTGCGCATTGCGCGCCACCTCGTGCACGGCCGCACTCATTTCCGTGGCGGCGGTGCTCACCTGGTCCACGGCGGCGTGTTCGCTATTGATCAGGCGATCATTGGCGGCCGCCAGCCCTGCCAGGCTGCGCGCCGAGTCGGCCACTTCCCCGGTCACCCGGCTGACCTCCCGGATCAGCGGCTGCAATTTGTCGAGAAAGCGATTGAAGGCATGACTGAGCTTGCCCAGTTCGTCCTTCGACAATACTTCCAGGCGCACGCGAAGGTCCCCGTCGCCGTCGGCGATCTGCTCGATTCGTTCCAGCAGGTTCCGCAAGGGACGGGTCACCAGCGCAGGGAAGCCGATGACCAGGATGAGGCACAGGCCCAGACCAATGGCGATGGCCAACCCCTGCTGCCAGGCGCGTGTATCCCCGAAGGCGATAGCGCCCTGCCCTTCGGCGTTGGCGGCCAGGTCCTCCAGTTCGCCGAGCTTGTCGATGGCATCGCGCATCTCGCCGAACTGGCGCTCGCTGTCACCGAAGCTGAGGGTGCTGGCCGCTGCCGGGTCCTGGGCGGACAGGTCGACCACCCGCTGCGAGGTGGCCTTCCACTGGGCATAGCCACGGTCGAATTGCGCCACCAGTTGCTGGGCTTCGGCGCTGGCGTCCATGGCGGCGTATTTGTGCACGCGGTCGTAGGCCTGTTGCAGGTTCTCCGCATGGTCCGCCTTGAGCGCCTGGACGTGCTCGCCGGCGGCCTCATCCAGGAGGCTGCGTTCAGCGATGAACGCCTGGTAGAGGTCACGGTCGGCATTGAGCAGCAGGCTGATGGCGGGCAGGTAGCGATTGGTCAGTTGCTTGCTGGAGTCCCCGACCTGGGCGATCCCCTGCATGCCGAGGCCGCCCACCAGCACCATGAGAAACGCCAGCACCAGGATGGGCAAGGCGATCTTCCAGCGAAACCCCAAATCAGCAAAGGCACGTAGCATGGCGGCTCTCCTTAGCGCTTGGCATCACAAGGCCAAGCGTAGTCGGTCATGGGAATTCAGGCCTTGCATGGGCAGCGACGGCCATCGGCATCTGTAGACGCCTTATTCCGGCACCGGGTGACGTCCTGTCGTCGACCGCCCTGGCCGACGACAGGTTGCGTCATATCGACGCAAAACCCGGCCGTCTACACAGGTTCGCCACACCTTTTGTGCTAGCTTCCCCAACCGGTTGCGGCCCGCTGCTACAACTTCCGCCGCACTTCCAGGCGCGCCGCTTGTCACATCAGGGCCGGCGCGTCCGGCCAGGCCACAAGCCAGACATTCATTAAATGGAGCAACACCATGGCACTCACCAAAGACCAGCTGATCTCTGACATCGCAGAAGCCACCGACACCACCAAGGCCGCCGTGCGAGCCGTGCTCGAGCAGCTCAGCGAGATCGTCAGCGACTCCCTGGAGAACAGTGATGAGATCACCCTGCCGGGCATCGGCAAGCTGAAGGTCGGCGATCGTCCCGCCCGTACCGGTCGCAACCCGCAGACCGGCAAGACCATCGAGATCGCCGCGAAGAAGGTGGTCAAGTTCGTTCCGGCCAAGGCCCTGACCGACGCGGTCAACAAGTAATGCAAAAGGGGCAGGCCCAAGGCCTGCCCCTTTCCGTCATCCCGGTCTACGGTAATGCGACCGGGCGCACCTCCGCTCCCGGAATCACTGCCACCGGTTCCCCCACCGAAGTGGCGCCCCCCATGCCGCGCAGGCGGCGAATCTGCTGGACCCGATTGAGATTTTCCCAGGCTGTTTCGTAGTGCGCCGGCGACTGGTCGATGGCGCTGCGGAAGAACTGCTCCGCCTCATCCAGCTTGCCTTCCACCAGACAGATGTAGCCGACGTCGTTGCTCGCCTCGGCAGGCTTCTCCACCTGCTCGAACGCCGAAATCGCTTCCTCGTAACGCCCCATCCGCGCCAGAAGCAGGCCGTAGTTGCGCCACAACGGGTGGTAGGCAGGATCGAAGCTGATGCCCTGCTTGTAGGTGCGTTCGGCCTGGTCCCAGTTGCCGGCCAGGTAATAGGAATAGCCGAGGCTGTTCTGCACCAGCGTCGAGCGGGGGTCGATCTTCATCGCGAGAAGGTAGTAAGCCTGGGAAATGGAGAAGTTCTCCTTCAGGTCCGCCAGCACGCCCAGCCCGTTGTAGACCCGCAAGGGGGACTTGCTGTCCACCTTCAGCCGGGCCACATCACCCAGCGCCACCTTCGGAGTACCTCCCAGCCGGCGCTGATCTTCGCCAATTGCCTGGAGCAGGAACGCCTCGGCCTGGTCATGGCGGCGGATACCGAGGTTGAGCAGGCCCATCTCGGCCAGCGCGTCGATATTGTCCGGGTCGTTACCCAGCACATCGGTGAACGCCATTTCGGCCAACTGGGTGTTGCCCCGCTCCCGATGGATGCGCCCCACCCAAACCAGGGCGTCATAGCGATTGGGGTCGAGTTCGATGGCGCGCAGGTACTGGTACAGCGCCTGGTCCGTATCGCCAGCCTGGTAGGAATGGGCGGCCATTTGCATGGCCAGCTCGGGAGTGTTGATCTGGCTTTGCACCTGATAGAGGACGGAATTGTCGCCCCGGTAGACGGACTGGAAACCACCGGCATTTTCCGGCCCCATGTTCTGGCATCCCGACAGCACAGCCATCATGGCCAACAGCAGACTGGTTCTGTTCATGTCACATCTTCCCGAAGGCCTTGAACACCCCAATGATTGCGGGGCCGATGGCCACCAGGAAAAAGCTTGGCCATAGGCAAAAGATTAGCGGGAACACCAGCTTGGTCCCGATCTTCGCGGCCCGCTCCTCCGCTGCCTGGGTACGCCGGTCGCGAAACTCCTCGGCATAGATACGCAAGGTATCCGCCACGCTGGTACCGAAGCGGATGCTCTGCGATAGGAGGCTCACCAGTCCGCGCAAATCCTCCAGCCCGGTACGGTCGGCCAGGTGTTTCAGGGCCTGGGCGCTGGGGATGCCCGCACGCACCTCGGCATTCACGAGGGCGAGTTCCTCTGCCAGTTCCGACTGGCTCACAGCCATCTCGTCAGCAACCCGCTCTATCGCCTGGGGCAGCGCCAGCCCCGACTCCACGCACACCACCATCAGGTCCAGGGCATCAGGAAAGGCTGCACGCAGACGACCGATCCGCGCTTCCTTGCGCCGCTCCACGAAGACCGCCGGCGCCAGCCAGCCCAGCCCTGCAGCCGCTGCACCGATCAACAGCACCAGGGCAATCGAAAGCTTTGGCAGCATGGGCAGCGCCAGCAGGGACAAGGCAAGCATCAACAACGGCAAGAGCAAACGCACAGCCCAATAGACTTGCACCGCTGAAGCCGTACGGTAGCCGGCGTGGATCAGTATCTGGCGGGTCGCCGACGTCTTGCGCTCCTCGCCCGACCCCATGTGGCGCCCCACCTGCTCCAGCAGCAAGTGCAGGTTGCTCACCGGGCGCTGACTGGCGGTCAGGCTTTCATGACCGCGTTTGATCATCGCCAGGCGCCGCTGCACCGGACTCTGCAACCCCATGAGCAGCATGCCGAAGGTGATGACTGCCAGCACCGAACTCAAGGCCACCGCAGCCAGGAACACCAGGCGCGCCAGCTCCGGGTTGCCCACCACACCGCTGATCAATCCGAGCAGGTAGTCCATGGAATGTGCCTCCCCTTCGGCTGCGCCATCAGACCTGGATCCGGATGATCCGGCGAATCCAGAAAATGCCCAGGATCATCGCCGCGAAGGCGGCCATGACCATCTTCTGCCCCAGCGGATCGTTGATCAGCACGGGCATGTACTGCGGGGTGGTAAACATGATTCCCGCGCACAGGGCGAAGGGCACCGACACCAGCACCCAGGCCGAAACGCGCCCCTCCGCCGACAGCGTCCTGACCTTGCGCTGGAAGCGGAAGCGCCCGCGAATCAGGCGGCTCAGGCGCTCCAGAACCTCGGTCAGGTTGCCCCCGGACTCCCGCTGGATCAGCACCGATGTCACCAGCATCATCACTGTCATGCTCGGCATGCGCTCCAGCAGGCCGAGCATGGCCCGGCGCACATCGTTGCCGTAGTTGATGTCGGCGAACGTCAGGCCGAATTCGACAGCCACCGGCCCGGTGTGCTCCTCGGCGACCAGGCGCAGCGTCTCGTTGAAGGGGTGGCCGGCACGCAGCGCGCGGCACATTGCATCCAGCGCATCAGGCAGGCCCTCCTCGAACGCAGCGAAGCGGGCGTTGCGGTCCCGGGCGACCTTCATCAGCGGTACGCAGAACACCACACCCCCCAGGATCAGCGCCGCCCACCAGATCTTGAACATCAGCCAGACGCCACCACCCGCAGCGATAGCAAGAATCAGGCACAGCAACACCACCCGGTAGGCGAGGTAGACATGGCCGGCCTGCTCGATGGTCTGCGCCAGACGCTCCATCAGCGGCAGTTGTTCCAGCCGGGCCTCCATGGGCGAGAGGCGCTTGAGGTACTTCTGCCTCAGCACCGTCTGCATGTTCGGCAGGTTGCTGGCGTGTTCGAGCACATCCAGGCGCGCGCGGATGCGTCGACGCACCTTGCCGGCCTCGCCGAATACCGGCACCACGAGGCCCTGGCTGAGCAGGAAGACCGCAACGAAGACCATCCCGAGAAAAGCCAGGATGAACTCGGCAGGAATCTTGTCCATGGCGCTAACCCTCCATCCAGTCGGGGCGGAACAGGTTCAACGGCAGCTCGATGCCACGCTTGGCCAGTACATCGCGGAAGTGCGGGACCATGCCGCTGGGACGGAAGTCGCCGAGGACCTCGCCATGCTCGCCGAGCCCCCGTCGTTCGAAGCCGAATATCTCGGTCATGGTGATGATCTCGCCCTCCATGCCGTTGATCTCCTGCACGCTGACCAGCCGGCGCTTGCCATCCTCCTGGCGCTCCAGCTGGATGACGACGTCGATGGCCGAGGCGATCTGCTGACGCAAGGCCTTGATTGGGAAAGTGGCGCCGGTCATGGACACCATGTTCTCGATGCGGCCCAGGGCATCCCGCGCGGTGTTGGCGTGAATGGTGGTGATCGAGCCGTCGTGGCCGGTATTCATCGCCGTCAGCATGTCCAGCGCCTCGGCGCCGCGGACTTCGCCGATGACGATGCGGTCCGGACGCATGCGCAGGCTATTGCGCACCAACTCACGCTGGTTCACCTCGCCGCGTCCCTCGATGTTCGCGGGCCGGGTTTCCAGCCGCACCACATGGGGTTGCTGCAGTTGCAGCTCGGCCGAGTCTTCGATGGTGACAATGCGTTCGTTGTGCGGAATGAAGCTGGACAGCACGTTGAGCATGGTGGTCTTGCCGGTGCCGGTACCACCCGAGACCAGCACGTTCAGGCGGCCCCGGACTATCGCCTTGAGCACCAGGGCGATCGCCGGAGTCAGGGTACCCATCTGGACCAGGCTCTCGGTGCTCAGCAGGTCAACGGCGAAGCGGCGGATCGACAGGCTGGGGCCATCGATGGCCAGCGGCGGGATGATCGCATTCACCCGCGAACCGTCCTTCAGGCGGGCGTCCACCAGGGGCGAGGATTCGTCGATACGCCGACCCAGGCTGGAAACGATGCGGTCGATGATGTTCAGCAAGTGCTGGTCGTCGCGGAAGCACACGTCAGTGCGCTGCAACTTGCCGTGGCGCTCGACGTATACCGAGCCATGGCCGTTGACCAGGATGTCGGACACGCTGTGGTCGGCCAGCAGCGGCTCCAGCGGGCCGAGCCCGAGAACCTCGTCCTGAATCTGTTTGATGATCAGTTGGCGGCAGCCGGAGCTCACCGGCGCCTGGTGCTCATCCAGCAGACGCAGGCAGATCTCGCGGATCTGCCGTGCGGCTTCGGCCGGCTCCAGGGCATCCAGCAGGGACAGGTCCATGACCTTGAGCAACTGCTGGTAAGTGCGCTCGCGCCATTCGGCCTCCACGGCGCTCAAGTGAGTGCGGGTCTCGTAAGGCTGGTCCGGCGCACAGACCTCCCAGGCCATCAGACCAGTCGCCTGTTCGCCCTCCCCCACCTCCTGTGGCTGGTCGGCACCGGCCTTCCTGGCTGCAGGTTGGCGCAGCCGATTGCGGAATTCGCTGAACATGGTCTACCCCCTGAACAATCGGCCGAATGTCCGTTTCAACAGGCCCTGGCTGACGCTCTCCGCGCCGACCAGGTCTTCAGTCAATGCCCGCAGCGCCAGGGTCACCGGCGCCCTTGGCGAATGCTGGGCCAGTGGCACCCCGGTGTTCTGGCTTTCGCTGACCACCGCGTAGTCGTTGGGCAGCTTCTGCACATCCGAACAACGCAAGGCCTCGGCGATGTCCTTGAGGGTCACCGGTGAAGCCTTGTTGTAGCGGTTGACCACCACCTGCAGGCGATTGCCCTGGATGCCCAGGTCGTCTCGCAGGATGCGTACCAGGCGAGTGGCATCCTTGAGGTGACTGAGGCTCTGTTGCACCACGATCACCACACGATCGGCCTGTTCGAGGGTCACGCCAGTGAGGTGGTCGATCTGCCGTGGCAGGTCTACCACCACCCAGTCATAGGTGCTGCGGGAAAGACGCAGCAGCGCTTCCAGCTGTTCCAGGCGCACGTCCTGGGTCAGGCAGAGTTCATCGGAGCGACCGCCCAGCACATGCAATGTCGGACTGAAATGGCTGCAGAAACCGCGCAGTGCCATGCCATCCAGTTCCTCCACCTGCTGCAGCACGTCCAGGTGACTGTGCCCGGGGTGTATGTCCAGGTAGTGGGCGGCGCTGCCGAACTGCAGGTCCAGGTCCATCAGCAGGGTGCCGGCACCTCGACTGCTGAGCTGGTGTGCCAGGTTGCAGGCCAACAGGGTGGCGCCGGAGCCGCCCTTGGCGTTGATCACCGCCACCACCTGGCCGCCGCCAGCGGAGCCGGCGCTGGACTCCTGCACCAGACGGCCCAGTGCTGCGCGCAGATCGTCCTCAGTAACCGGCTCGGGGAGGAAGTCACGGGCGCCGGCCTGCATCGCCAGGCGAATGCCCTCGCGTTCCTCCAGCGGGCCGCAGATCAGTAACGGCGGACGCTCGTGGACGGGACGCTGCAATAGCGCCGCCAGTTCCTCGCGCCACAGGTGGCTGACCCGCAGCAGCAATAAATCGGGCTTCTGCTCCAGGCCGTAGAGAGGATCGGTGTGACCGTTGGTGACCAGCCGGGTGCTGACCACCAGCCCCGAAAGACGCTGGCAGTAGCCCTGCAGGTGACGCAGCGCTGCGGCATCACGACTGCTGATGAGCAAGCGCTGGCCGGATGTTCCAGTGGCCTGGACGGGTACGGTTTCTCTGGTCTTCAGCATGGCGTGATCCCCGGAGCGACGCCGACCTCGGCATGTCGGCCAAGGCTTTCGCGCGGCATGGTCGACCTGAACACCGGGAGCGTGATGCTGCCGCCGAAGCCGGGGATCAGGAAGTTGAAGGTGAAGTTCTGCAGGCGCAGTTCGACGTAGCGAATGGCGCGAAATCCGTTGACGCTGGCGGTATCAGTGGGACTGGTGACCGTCGCGCCACTCTGGTCCAGGTACACCAGGCTCAGGTCGGCCGTATCGAGTTGGTTGATCAGGCTGCTCGCGCCACTGTCGGTAGCTGCATTGAAGATGGCCCGACGCAGGACCACCGGGTCGCTGATATCGCATACCGAGGCCAGGCGCGCGCCCCGACGCACCGTCTCGTTCAGGGCGTTGATGGTGAAGAACAACCGCCCCATCTCCAACATGCCGAACAACACCACGAAGAGCAGCAGTCCGGTGATGGCGAACTCCACCGTGTAGGTCCCGCGCATCCGTCTGGCATTCATCACAGCGCCCTCATTACGGTGGTGGTCACCAGCGGGAAATCCAGCCGCATCGAGCTTCCGACCAGAGCCGGCAAGCCGCTGCCGAACAGGGGCTGGAAGGTGTAGCTGATGCTTACCTGCACGTGGTCCGTGGTGCCAGCCACGGCGGAAACCTGCACATTGGCCGTGCTCAATCCGGATACCAGGGGTTGCATGCCCAGACGCACAACGGGCGAACCGTAGACCGCCAGGTTCTGGGTTTCCGTCCTCAACGTGGCACTGACCTCGACCCGTCCCTGCGTACGATCGAAGGCCTTGCCGGCGACATAGCGGACCGCGTCGCGGTTGGCCTGCAACAGGCTGTTGTACTGCAGCAGCATGCGTCCGATTTCGCTCACGGCCAGCAGCAACAGCAACAGCAACGGCAGGGCCAGGGCGAACTCCACCATGGCCAACCCTCGCTGTCCGCGCCTGCCTGTGCATGGGATACGTCGCATGGCGCCTCCTATGAGTCGCTGCTCGGTGTACGGCTGTCGTCGATATAGGTCTTGTAGAGCTGGATGATCTGCGGCCCGGATTCGGTGGACGGATTAGGCCCTGGCAGGTCGTCGCCCTCGCACTCCTGAATGAACTGGCCGAGCAACCAGGCGCTGCCGCCCTGCTGGTCCATGGGCTGCAGCACGAAGAAGCAGCCGAACCCCAGTACGGGAACCGAAGAGGTGCCGCCATCCGTACCACTGCATCTGCCGATGACGATCTTCAGCATGCGTCGCTCGAACACCCCGCCATTGCGGCAGCCGGCTGCGGCAGGGTTGTCGACGCAGGTCGCGGTGCGGCTCTTCCAATCGTTGTAATCGAACAGTGCGGCACCGCCTGCGGTGCTGAGGTTTCCTTGCGCGTCACTGCTCACCACCCCACCGCCGCTGCCCAGGTAATTGATCTGGTTGGTGTCCAGGTTGGGTTCAAGAGCCGGGTTACCGTTGCCGAGCTTGTTGTAGTCCACCACCAGATCAGGCGGAAAGTCGGTCTCGGAAAGACCGCCGCCGGAATAGTCGCCGAAGCGGGTATTGAGTCCCTGGACCGATGGCCCTGCGGTATTGCCGGGTTTGGTGGCGACGTTGTTGCCGATATCCGGGCACAGGGTGCCGCCACCGGCCAGTTGCTCGCGTACCGTGCTGCCACCTGAGCCGAAGTCCAGCAACTGGAAATTGCCCGGACCGATGCCCGAAGAGTTGTTCTTGGCCGTCTTCAGCACTTCCAGATCGCCAAGACGGAACCCCCAGTAGAGGCCGTTGGCTGGATCATGTTGGCCGGCGCCCGTATCGCCGCAGACCATCACCGGGGCCAGGTCGCACGGGCTCGTGGGGCTGGGCCCGGCAGTGGCGATTGCGGCCACTGCCTTGTCCACGGCGCCACCGCCGAAGAGGCTCAACACGCCCCAGAGGATTCCCGTCAGGGGGTAATCCGGCACCGAAACGCGGACATAGCGCGGACTGCTACCCACTGGCCCGGCAACCGTGAAGGGGCCGTAAACGCTTGCCGACTGGGTGATCACGACGAATCCAGAATCGGCGGCCAGCGCCGTCGCCAGTTCGCCATTGCCGGTAGCGTTGGCATTGCGTGTGAAGGTGTCCATGGCCGCTTCCCGCGCCAGCCTCGCCGCCTCCGCCGACCCCTGGACCTGGCTGAGGGTCTTCGCGCCACTGAGGGCCGCGGCGTCCACCGCGTTCTGCAGCCGGGTCTTGTTCACCAGCAGGTGGCCGCCGTCCAGCGCCAGGGCGGCCATGGCCACCAGGGCAAGCATCGCGACCGCCAACAGTGCCATGACCGAACCCCGTTGGCGCCGGGGCATGGCGCATGGTCTTCCGGGGATTCTCGGGTTCATGACTGCCGGCCTCACTCGTTTCCGATGTTGATCTCGATGGGCTGGCCGACCTGCGAGGCATTGCCCTTGGTGCCGCGATAACCGTCCATGACCTGTTCGGTCAGGGCACCGTCCATGCCGGCTGGCGACGCCTCGGTGCCGGGATTGGCCGCGCGCTGCTTATCGGCGATCTGCTGGTAGCTGGTCTGGTAGACGCTGTACCCGAGGGTGCCGACGCGACCCTCTTCATAGTCCATGACGCAACCGCCACAGAGCGCGAGCAGGCAGACGGGAATGATCGTTTTCATGTGCAAAGTCTCCGGCTACTTGAGGTCATGGCCGAAACGGCCTTCGCTGACGCCAAGGCTGACGGGCACCGGCCGACCGGCCTCGCGCCCCTTGGTCTTGCCCAGCAGATAGAAATCCTGGTCGCTGGGCTCGACGAACTTCTCGGTGGGCAGGCGCACGCTCCTGGCATCCACCGGCTTGGCCAGGTGCGGCGTGACCAGGATCACCAGCTCGGTTTCGCCGTTGATGAACTGCTGGCTACGGAACAGGTGGCCGAGCACCGGAACATCGCCCAGGCCCGGGAAGCGGCTGACGAAGTCGCGGGTGTTTTCGCTGATAAGGCCGGCGATGGCGATGGTCTGGCCATTGCCGAGTTCCACGGTGGATTGCGCGCTGCGCTTGGTCAGCGAAGGGATGACCTGGGCGACGCCGTCACCCAGCACACTGTCCAGGCCGGTATCCAGCACCAGGGAGTTGGCGTTGGAAATCTCGCTCACCGAGACATTGAGATTCAGGTTGATGCGCCCTTCGTCCAGTACCACCGGAAGGAATTTCACCCCGACACCGAATTCCTTGAATTCGATGGTAATACCCTCGTCCTCGGTGATCGGGATCGGGAACTCACCGCCGGAGATGAACTCGGCCTGCTGCCCGCTCAATGTGGTCAGGGTGGGTTCGGCCAGTACCTTGGCCGAGCCATTGTCCTTGGCGGCTTCGAGGACGACGTTGAAAAGGAAGTCATCCGACAGGAATTGGCCGAAGAAGCCCTTGCCATTGCCTAGCAGAGCCGTCGGATTGACCAGACCGCCCGCGTCGAATCCCAGCCGCTGGCCATTGTTGAAGCCCCCCGTGGTCCAGTTGCCGTTCCGGCTCAAGGCATTGAAACGGACGTCCAGGCTCTTGAGCAGGTTGCGTTGCATCTCGGCCACCTTGACCTCCAGCATCACCTGCTGGGTTCCGCCGACTGTGAGCAGATTGATCACCTCCAGCGACTGGGCCGGGGACTGCTTCGCCTGCTCACCTTCCCCCTGCACGATGCTGGAGGTCTGGGCGGAATAGGACTTGGCCACCTTCACCGCCGTATCCATCACCGAAGCGCTGCTGACCTGGCCGCGCAGCACCAGCGAACCCTGGGCGCTGAATACCTCGATGCGCTCATTGGGCATCAGTTGGTGGAGCTTTTCCTTGAGGCCGCCAAGATCGTGCACCACGTCCAGTTCGAGGCTGTCGATCAGGCGGTTGCTGTTGTCCCACAGCAGCACGTTGGTGCTGCCCAGTGAACGCCCCAGCAGGTAGAGCTGATTGGGCGTGGTCATGAGGATGTCGGCGATCTCCGGGTTGCCCACCGAGATGCGCTTGACCGCCGTGCGGGTGGTCAGGACACGCGCCTTGTAGATGGGAACCTGGATGTGGCCGTTGTTTTGCGCGGACATCCCCACCACCGCCCCTGAAGGCTGAGCCGCAGGCACGGGAGCCGGCAGTACCGTACAGGCCAGCAGCAGCGCTGCCAGGGCCCCTAGTTTGCGAATGCCTTGCATAACCCTCTCCTCCTCTGACTGGCCGCAACTGCACCGGCCCGCTGGGCTCGGCTAGAACTGCGCCTTCGCCACTTTCACTTCAGTGCCACGGATGATGATCACGCCGCTGGGACCTTCCATCCGGCGCACGACAGGACGGGGGGCGACCGGTACTGGCGATGCAGCCGGCGCGGGTTTGGCCGCTGCCACGACCTCGGTCTTCTTGCGGTCGTCCAGGGGGTTGCGCAGGGCAAGCTGCAGGCGACCTTCGCTCATGGCCTTGACCAGCACCTCGGCCTCTTTGGGCATCATTTCCAGGGTCACCGCACGCACCACCACGGGCTGGGTCTTGTCAGTGCTGGCGGTCTGGTCCACGGCCAGCACCCGAAGGTCCTGGAGGATGGTCTTGGACTCGCTGTCATTGCTGCCATTGACTTGTCGGGTGGCCAGCACGTCGACCCGGTTTCCCGGCAGCAGGAAGCCGCCAACGCCCACCACGTCATCGACCCGCACCGATATCGCGCGCTTGTCCGACTCGATCAGCGACGCCAGGGTGCTGCCGCCCAGGTGCTCGGCCACACGAGCACTGCGCAGGATGTCGCCTCGCAGCATGGGGAAGGTGGCGATCTTGCCAACGACCCTCTCCGGAGCGTCGAAGGCATCGTCCGGCACGGTGCCCCTGGGCATGCGTACCACGGTCACCTGCTGGGCCTCGATCATCTGCCCGAAGGGAATTTCCACCGTGGCCACCACCACCGCCTGGAGGTTGTCATCCGGGCTTGCGTTGAGCTTGGCGCTCAACCAGTTGTTGGCCATCCAGGCAGCACCCAGCCCCAGCAGCAGGGACAGGGTAACCAGAGTGAGGGTTCGTGCGCTCATGTCGGTTTCTCCTCAGCCAAGCAAATCGAGCTGGACGAAGTAGTTGTGCCAGGCCCATTCCAGGTCCTGCGGCGACAGCGGGCCCGAGCCGTCGAGGTAACGCTGGCGGTCCAGCGCCATGCCCAGCAGGTCCCGCGGGTGGCAGGGCACCAGCGGCATGCCCTGGAGCTCGTAGAACCCCTGGAGCACGTAGCGCAGCAGGATGGGATCGAAAGGAATGCCCAGCCGCTCCGTCTCCTGGCGCCAGATGCGCTCGTATTCCTGGGGTTGCAGGTAGTTGAAGTGCAGCTTGTAGCCAATGCGCCGGAGAAAGGCTTCGTCGGCCAGTTCCAGCGGATTGAGGTTGGTGGAGAACACCAGGATCAGGTCGAACGGCACCTCGCAGTGACGCCCGCCGCCCAGGTTGAGGAAGTCGCGCTTCTCTTCCATGGGCACGATCCAGCGGTTCAGCAGCTCGGCGGGTGCCATGCGCTGGCGGCCCATGTCGTCAATGATGAACAGGCCGTTGCTCGCCTTCAGTTGCAGCGGTGCCTGGTACAACCGGCTGAAGGCGTCGTAGCGGATGTCCAGCTGCTCCATGCTCAGCTCGCCGCCGGTGATCAGGATCGGCCGTTTGCAGCAGACCAACCGGCGGTCGATGCCTTCGTCGAGCAGCAGCCTGTTGGGTTGTGCACTGTCCTCCAGGACGTGGTGCACCTGCGGGTCGTAGATTTCCACCACGGCCTCGTTGATGGCGATGGCATGGGGCACCCAGATGGCTTCGTCGAACAGGCGGATCAGGCGGCTGCTGATGTAGGTCTTTCCGGTACCGGCAGGGCCGTAGATCATGATGGCGCGGCCGGAATTCATAGCCACGCCGAGCTGGTCCAGCATGGCGTCGGCCAGCACCACGCCCTGGAAGGCGCTGCGCATGTCGCGCGCGGTGACGCGGCCGTGGTGGATGGTCTGGAGCTTGAGCAGCGAGCGATAGGTGCTCACCGGGAAGGGCGCAGCGCCGATGTAGCCGCTACGTGCCAGAGCATCGCGGGCGGCACTGCGGCCTCGCTCGGTGAGGCCATAGCGCAGGGCCTGGCCACCGGCCTGGCCGAGGACTTCAATGCGGCCATCCTTGCGCAGGAAGCTGAGGATCTCCTCCAGCACGGCGCCGGTCAGCGCCAGGCGTTCCACCAGCTTCGGCAGGTCCAGCACACCGGCATCGTGCAGGTGCTTGCAGACCAGGTCACCCAGGAAATTCTCCGCCAGGCCGGTTTCGCGAACATTACGCGGCAAGGGCGCCAGACGCTGCACCGCCTCACGTTCACTGGGGTAGCTTCCGTTGTCGGTGACGGCGTACATGGCAGGCGTCCTCAACTATGCGGTCAAGGTGAACCACAGGCTGCTGGCCAGGGTTCCCAGGAGAATCGCGATCGAGAAGGGAAAGGGCTTGCCGGCCACCTCCCCTGCCACCGGGGCAACATAGGCATGCGCCCTGAGCATCATCAGGTAACGCGACAGGGTCAGTGGGAGTTGGCCTCGTACCAGCACCAGCAGGATGCCGCAGCAACCGCCTGCGATCAGGCTGTACAGGGCGGCCCAGGTCGCGTCATACGGAGTGAGGAAGGCGCCGGTCATGGCCATCAACTTCACGTCACCCGCCGCCATGCCGCCCAGCGCGTACATGGGCAGGAAAATGGCGAAGCCGACCAGCATGCCCAACAGTCCATTACCCAAGCCCGCGATTCCCGTCGAAAACATCTGACCGGCCAGGCCCAGACCGAGCCCAATGAGAATCAGCAGATTGGGGATGCGGTGGCTTCGCAGGTCGCTCACCACCGCGATACCCAGCAGCCCCAGCAGTAAGACAGCGTTATGCATCTGCTCTATGGCCATGACTGCATCGCTCCCAGGAAGAAGAGGTACTAGCAGGCGCCGCCTTTGATGGCCTGGCAGATCGCCCGAATCTTGGTATCCACCTCGCCCCCCAACAGGGTGAAGGCTGCGACCACCAGCGCAGTGATCAGACCGCCAGCGACCGCATACTCGACGATGGTCAGGCCATCCTCGTCCTTCACGAACTTCACCACCGAAGCCTTGATCGATTGGAAAGTCATCTCACCCACCTCACTCAGGTTGAGGCCGCGGGTCCGGCAATGCTCATCGCCCCGCCTGAACCCACCCCCAGCGATCCTGAAGGGGGGAGTCAGGTATTTCTTGCGGATGGCCAGGACCTTCCTGCAGCCGTCGTATGGGACCGCTTAGCAGGCGGCGCCTTTGATAGCCGCGCAAATGTCCCGGATCCTGGTGTTCACCTGGCCGCCCAGCAGGGTGAAGGCAGTCACCACCGCAGCGGTGATCAGGCCGCCAGCCACGGCGTACTCGACGATGGTCAGGCCATCTTCGTCTTTCGCGAATTTCGTCACCGAAGCCTTGAACGATTGGAAAGTCATTTCGCCCACCTCACTCAGTTGTTTCCACAAGTCCGGCGACGCTCTTCGCCCCGCCTGAGTCCACCCTAGATTTCCCCAAAAGTGGGGGGTTAGGAGTTTTTTGCGGATCCCTAGGACTTTCTTGCGCGCCGTCGACAAGCAACGGTCAAATCGCTCAAGCCCAGCAAGGGCGCGGCTTACAGAGGGGTGACTGGTCGGGTGACGAACGGTAGGGACGGCTTGGAAGCCGCGAAAAATGGGGCACCCACTTTTGGGTAGAACGGTGTTGTTGGAGTTTGCGCGGGCTTATAGGGATTGGTTCTTTGAGGTAATGGCACACTGACAATACTGCACCTCGGGGAACCACAATAATTTGGCGCAGGGTTAGAACATGCAGTCGAACTCCGCCGTAGAACCCGTTCTGCTCTGGCTCGACCTGACGCGTGACAGGTCGACGGTCAAGCTCATGGAGCAATTCCGGGGGCGGTGTGAATGCCGGCTGGCCAGCGGCCGGGACGCGCCGGGAAGGGAGAACCTGCGCCAGATCGACATGATCTGCATCCATTTCGACCGCCCCGATGTCGGCGGACTCAGCCTGCTGCTGGATATCAAGCACAGCTACCCGTCCATTCCCATCAGCATGTTCACGGTCCAGCACTCCGAGGAACTGGCGATCTGGGCGATGCGCGCACGGGTCTGGGAATTCGTGGTGCTCCCCCTGGGTGCCGAGGAGCAAAGTCGCTATCTGGAAAGCCTGCAACGGCTCAGTGAAGTGCGCCGCGCCGTCACCAGCCTGGGCCGCAAGCCGCTGCTGGACCGCAACCCGCCAATGCCGGACAGCATCCGCCTGACCGCCGGCCACCAGAAGCACAAGGCGCTTTGCAAGGTGATGCCCTACATCGAGCAGCATTTCCGCGACAGCGTGGACCAGAAGGAACTGGCCCAGCAGTGCGGCATGACCCCTTTCCGCTTCAGCCGCCTGTTCAAGGAGGTGAACGGCGTCGGCTTCATGGAATACATCCTTGGCAAGCGAATGGACTTCGCCAAGCAGCTGCTGGAGAACAGCCAGATGCCGGTCACCAGCATCGGCTACGAGGCCGGTTTCAAGGACCCGTCCTACTTCGCCCGCGCCTTCAAGCAGCTGGTCGGCTGCAGCCCCAGCGAGTATCGCCAGGGCTGTCGCTCGGACACGGCGCCAATGCCATCCGCCGTCGAAACCGACGAAGCGGCGCTGGGCATCGGCGCCTAGGCCTCAGCCCAGTCGAGCCAGTTCGGCGAGGAACTGCTCCTCGTCCAGCACCCGGACACCCAGCTCATTGGCCTTGGCCAACTTGGAACCCGCACCCGGGCCAGCCACCACGCAGTGCGTGCGCGCCGACACCGAACCCGCCACCTTGGCGCCCAGGGCTTCCAGCTTCTCCTTGGCCACTTCCCGGCTCATGACTTCCAGGGTGCCGGTGAGTACCCAGGTCTGTCCGGCCAGCGGCAGGCCCTCCACGGCCTGCTTCTCGCTCTCCCAGTGCATGCCGAACGCGCGCAGCTGGGTTTCGATGGCCCGGGCGCGCTGGACGTTCTCTTCCACTACGAAGAACTCGCGCAGGGCCTGCTTGGCCTTCTCGTTCAAGCCCTTCATGGTGCTCAGGTCCAGCCAGTCGCGACTGAGGGCAATCAGGCCGTCCAGGTTACCGGCCCGTTCCGCCAGGTTCTTCGCGCCGGTGGCGGCAATACCGGAAACATTGAGCTTGTCGATGAAGCCGGCGAAGGTCGCGCAAGCCGCGAACTCGGGGCTCAGGCCACTCTCCTCCTGCAGCTCGACGCCGCGTGCCAGGAGGTCACCGATCACCTTCTGGTTGTGCCCATCGGCGAAGAAGGCATGGATCTCGTGGGCCACTTCCAGGCCCACGTCCGGCAGGTAGGTCAGCACGTCCGGCAGGGCCTGCTGGATGCGCTCCAGGGAACCCAGGGCGCGCGCCAGAAGCTTGGCGGTTTCCTCGCCCACGTCGGGAATGCCCAGGGCATAGATGAAACGCGCCAGCGTCGGCTTACGGCTGTCGGCGATGGCGCCCAGCAGATTGCGGGTGGACAGGTCGGCGAAGCCTTCCAGTTCCACCACTTGCTCGTACTTGAGGGTGAAGAGATCCGCCGGCGAGGCCACCAGGCCGGTATCCACCAGTTGCTCGACGATCTTGTCGCCCAGGCCTTCGATATCCAGCGCGCGACGGGAGGCGAAGTGGATGATCGCCTGCTTCAGCTGGGCGCCACAGGCCAGTCGCCCGACACAGCGATAGATGGCCCCTTCGGTTGTGGTTTCCTTGCCCTTGCCGCGCTTGATCAGCTGGGTGCGCTCCACGGCCGAGCCGCAGACCGGGCATTGCTCGGGAATGTGCACCGGACGCGCATCGGCCGGGCGACGCTCCAGCACCACCTGCATCACTTGCGGGATCACGTCACCAGCGCGGCGGATGACCACCGTATCGCCAACCCTCAGGTCAAGGCGCGCCACCTCATCCATGTTGTGCAGGGTGGCGTTGGACACGGTGACGCCCGCAACCTGGACAGGCTTCAGGCGGGCGACCGGGGTTACCGCGCCGGTCCGACCCACCTGGAATTCAACGTCCAGCAGCTCGGTGAGCTCTTCCCGCGCCGGGAACTTGTGCGCCAGTGCCCAGCGCGGCTCGCGGGCGCGGAAGCCCAGCTCGCGTTGCCAGGCCAGGTTGTTGAGCTTGTAGACCACACCGTCGATTTCGTAGGCGAGGCCGTCGCGGCGCTCACCGATATCGCGGTAGTAGTCCAGGCAGCCCTGGGCTCCCTTGACCAGCTTCAGCTCGCGGCTGATGGGCAGGCCCCAGCCCTTGAGCGCCTGGAGGATGGCGAACTGGTTGTCCGGCAGCTCGCCTTCCACCCGACCGAAACCGTAGGTGCAGAATTCCAGCGGGCGGCTGGCGGTGATCTTCGCATCCAGCTGACGCAGACTGCCCGCCGCTGCGTTGCGCGGGTTGGCGAAGGTCTTGGCGCCCAGTTCCAGATTGCGGGCGTTGAGGGCATCAAAGCCGGCCTTGGACATGAACACCTCGCCACGCACTTCCAGCACGGCCGGCCAGCCTTCGCCCTGCAGCTTCAGCGGCACGTTGCGGATGGTGCGCACGTTGCTGCTGATGTCCTCGCCTGTGGTGCCGTCGCCACGGGTGGCCCCGCGCACCAGCACGCCGTTCTCGTACAACAGGCTCACCGCCAGGCCGTCCAGCTTCGGCTCGCAGGTGTATTCCACTTCCGGACCATTGCCGAACAGGTCGCCGCCGGGCAGCAGCTCGCCCAGGCCCTCGCGCACACGGCGATCGAAGTCCTGCAGGTCCTGCTCTTCGAAGGCGTTGCCCAGGCTGAGCATGGGTACTTCGTGGCGCACTTCGCCGAACGCCGCCAGGGCCGCACCGCTGACCCGCTGGGTTGGCGATTCCGGGGTCACCAGCTCGGGGTGTTCGGCCTCCAGGGTCTGCAGCTCGCGGAACAGTCGGTCGTACTCGGCATCGGGCACGCTGGGCTCGTCCAGCACGTAGTAGCGGTAGTTGTGCGCATCCAGCTCGGCGCGCAGCGCGAGAATGCGTTCGGCGGCGGTTTGGGCATCGGTCATGGTTCAGGCTCGTTCTCTTGAAACAAAAAGAGCAGCCGGGGCTGCTCTTTAGTTGACTGGGCGCCGGATCAGCGCTTCTGGGTCATGTGCTTGCGCTCGAATTCGACGATGCGCTGGCGGTAATGCTCGATGGTCTGGGCAGTCATCACACTGCGCTGATCATCCTTCAGCTCGCCGTTCAGTTCCTGGGACAGCTTGCGGGCGGCGGCGACCATCACATCGAAGGCCTGCTTCGGATGACGCGGGCCCGGCAGGCCGAGGAAGAAGCTCACGGCGCGGGTGCTGAAGTGGTCGATATCGTCCAGGTCGAAGGTGCCGGGCTTGACGCCGTTGGCCATGGAGAACAGCACTTCACCGTTACCGGCCATGCTTTCGTGGCGGTGGAAGATGTCCATGGCGCCGAAGCGCAGGCCGCTTTCCAGGATGTTCTGCAGCAGGGCCGGGCCTTTGAAGCCGTCTTCATCGCGGGCGACGACGTTGATGACCAGGACTTCCTCGACCGGAACTTCCGGGGCCTGCACCTGCGGATGGACCTTGCCGTTCTTCTTGCCTTCATCGACCGGGTTGAGCAGGGTCGGCACCGGCTCGTCGAGGTTCAGGTCGCCCTGCTGCGGCTCGCCACGGCGTTTGCCGGATTCGCGGGCGCTGAGCGATGGCAGGTCTTCCTCGTCCAGTGACGGCTCCTGGTGAGAGCGGTCCTTGACCCGCGACGGGCCAAGCAGGTTTGGATCTTCATCATCATCCGGGACGTTGGAGAAGCTGCGATCCAGCTTGAACTTGAGTTTCCCCTTGCCGCCACTCATGCGGCGCCAGCCATCGAACAGAATGCCGGCGATTACGATGATGCCAATGACAATCAGCCACTCGCGCAGACCGATATCCATGTAGTCCTGTGTCCCCTAGTGAAAAATGCAAACTGACAATGGTGAAGAAAGGACATCCCGTCCCCTGAAACGTGGCGCCCAACTCCATGTTCTGAATGGCGTTTTCCACGTGCGACAAAATTGGGCATAAAGCTAGCACGACAAGCCCAGCAGAGAAACCTCTGATAGAGGCTTACTCCAAAGCCAACGCGAATTTGATCCCCGGAGCTTTCCAGGGTTCACAAGTGGCCGACCACTAGGCCTCGACCATCGACATCGCCTCCTCCACATCCACCGCCACCAGACGCGAGCAACCAGGCTCGTGCATGGTCACACCCATCAGCTGATCGGCCATTTCCATGGCGATCTTGTTGTGGGTGATATAGATGAACTGCACTTTCTCGGACATTTCCTTCACCAGTCGCGCATAACGACCGACGTTCGCGTCGTCCAGCGGCGCGTCCACCTCGTCCAGCATGCAGAACGGCGCCGGATTGAGCTGGAAGATGGCGAATACCAGGGCCAGCGCGGTAAGCGCCTTCTCGCCACCGGACAGCAGGTGAATGGTGCTGTTCTTCTTGCCTGGCGGCCGCGCCATGATGGCCACGCCGGTGTCCAGCAAGTCCTCGCCAGTCAGTTCCAGATAGGCGTGGCCGCCGCCGAATACCTTCGGGAACAGCGCCTGGAGACCGGCGTTGATCTGGTCGAAGGTTTCCTTGAAGCGGTTACGGGTTTCCTTGTCGATCTTGCGGATGACGTTTTCCAGCGTCTCCAGGGCTTCCACCAGGTCGTCGTTCTGCGCATCCAGGTAGCGCTTGCGCTCGGATTGCTGCTGGTATTCGTCGATGGCCGCAAGGTTGATCGGTCCGAGGCGCTGGATACGCGCGGCAAGGCGTTCGAGCTCTTCATCCCAGGCGCTTTCGCTGGCCTCGGCGGGAAGGGTGGCGAGTACGCCATGCAGGTCGTAGCCATCCTCGTGAAGCTGGTCCTGCAGGGTCTTGCGGCGGACCGTCAGGGCCTGCCATTCCAGGCGTTGCTGTTCCAACTGGCCACGCAGCAGCTGAGCCTGCTGCTCGGCCTGGGTCCGGCGTTTTTCGGCGTCGCGCAGTTCGCGGTCGGCGTCTTCCAGGGCCAGCCGCGCCTGCTTGAGTTCTTCCTCCACACCAAGGCGCTTCTCCAGCAGTTCTTCCAGCTTCAGGCGCAACTCTTCCAGCGGCGCTGCGCCCTCCTCCAGGTTCAGGCTGAGCTGCTCACGGCGCTCGTTGAGGCGCTCGAACTGCAGGGTCAGGCGCTCCAGGGCCTGGCGGGTGGAATCGTGCTGCGCCGTCAGGGAGCCGACGCGAACTGCCAACTGGTGGGCATGGTCCTTGTGCTGGCGGGCTTCCTGGCGAATCCGGTCGAGGCGTTCGCGCAGGCTGTCGCGCTCGGCGAGGAGCTGTTCGCGCTGCTCGGTATCGCTGGCCATGGCGTCCAGGGCGTCCTGCAGGGTCAGACGGGCCTCGCCCAACTGTTCATGCTCCAGGGCGCGCTGCTCATCCAGCTCGCGTAGTTCTTCTTCCAGGCGACGGCGGCGCAGGGCTAACTGTTCCACCTTCGCCTGCTGGGCGGACAGGCGGGCCTTGAGCTCGCCCAGGGCGCGGGATTCTTCCTGCAACAGGCGGCGCTGCTGCTCACGGGATTCTTCCTGTTGACGCTGGTCGTCACGCAGCCGCTGCAGGCTTTCTTCCAGTTGCTCCAGGGCGGCTTCGCGTTCTTCGCGCTCGGCATGCAGGCGTTCCAGTTCCTGGCCACGGGCCAGCAGACCGCTCTCCGCTTCACTGGCACGGCGCACCCGCAGGAAATTGCGCCCTACCCAGTAGCCATCCCGGCTTATAAGGCTTTCGCCCTCACCCAGGCTGCCACGGCGGGCCAGGGCATGGTCGAGGCTTTCCACGGGCTGGACCTTGGCCAGCCAGGGCGCCAGGTCCACTGGCGCCTCGACCTTGTCCAGCAGGCTACCCGGAACCCGCGCCCCGCCCTTGCCGGCACTGGCCAGGTGCAGTTCGCCCTGGCTGAAACCGGACAGGTCGAGGCCGTTGAATTCGTCCAGCAACACGGCCTGCAGATCAGCGCCGAGCACGGTTTCCACCGCCAGCTCCCAGCCCTGCTCCACGCGCAGGCCCTCAGCCAGGCGGGGGCGATCAGCCAGGTTGTGCTCCCGCAGCCATTCGGCGGCGCCCTTGCCGGGATTCAGCGCGGCCTGCTGCAAGGCCTCCAGCGAGGCGATGCGGCCGTTCAGCCGTTGCAGTTCGCCCTGAGCCTGCTGCTGGGCCTGGTTGGCCTGCTGCAGCTCTTCACGTAGTTGGTCCAGGCGCTCCGCCAGGCCCTGTTCGGCGGCCTGGAGCTCTTCCAGGCGCATGTCGCCGAGAGCCAGTTCTTCGAGCATTTCCTGGATTGCGGCATCTTCCGGGTCTGCGGCCAGTTGGGCGCGCTCGTCATTGAGGCGACGCTGGCGCTCCTGCAGGCGCTCCAGGCTCTGCTCCAGTTGCTGGATACGCGCCTGCTGCACTTCGGCCTGGCGGCGCGGCTCGGCGCTGCGCTGGTTGAAGCTGTCCCACTGCTCCTGCCAGGCATGCATGCCGGTTTCCGCTTCCTCCAGCTGGGCAGCGGCCTCTTCGGCGGAAGCGGCGCTCATTTCCTGCTCGGGGCCGAGCATCTCCAGCTCCTCGCTCAGCGTGGCGAGCAGAGTGCGGTCATGGCCCAGGTGGGATTCGGTTTCCTGGCGGGCGCGTTCGGCCTCGCGCAGGTCGTCCTGCAACTGGCGCAGGCGCTGCTGGCCGTGCTGGATGCTCTGCTCCACCCGGGCGATATCGCCGCCCACTGAATAGAAGCGGCCCTGCACCTGATTGAAGCGCTCGGACAGCTCGTGGTGTCCGTCACGCAGGCGCTCGATGCTGGCGTCGGCGTTGCGCTGCTCGGCCACCAGGGCCTCGAAGCTGACTTCCTGGTTGCCGATCACCGCCTCGCGCTGGCCGACCTGGTCGTTCAACGCGCGCCACTTCAAGGCGGCGAGCTGGGCCTTGAGCTGACGCTCCTCGGCTTTGTACTCCTGGTACTTCTCGGCGGACTGGGCCTGGCGGTGCAGGCGTTCCAGCTGGCGCTCCAGTTCCTCGCGCAGGTCGGTCAGGCGCGCCAGGTTCTCCTGGGTGCGGCGGATGCGACTCTCGGTCTCGCGGCGGCGCTCCTTGTACTTGGAGATGCCGGCGGCTTCCTCGATGAAGTTGCGCAGATCCTCGGGCTTGGCCTCGATCAGCTTGGAGATCATCCCCTGCTCGATGATCGAGTAACTGCGCGGGCCCAGGCCGGTGCCGAGGAAGATATCGGTGATATCACGGCGCCGGCACTTGGTGCCGTTGAGGAAATAGGTGTTCTGGCCGTCGCGGCTGACACGGCGGCGAATGGAAATCTCGGCGAACGCGGCGTACTCGCCCACCAGGGTGTTATCGGAGTTGTCGAAGATCAGCTCGATGCTGGCCTGGGCGACCGGTTTGCGGGTATTGGAGCCGTTGAAGATGACGTCGGTCATCGACTCGCCACGGAGGTTCTTCGCCGAACTCTCGCCCATTACCCAGCGAACGGCGTCGATGATGTTCGACTTGCCGCAACCATTGGGACCGACCACGGCCGCCATGTTGCTGGGGAAGCTGACGGTCGTCGGGTCAACGAAGGACTTGAAGCCGGCCAGCTTGATGCACTTCAGCCGCATCGATGTGCTCCGTTCAACGCTCGGCCAGCGCCGCGAGCACCAGGTCGCAGTTCTGTTTGCCGTAACCCAGCAGCACTTCGCGAATCCTCGCCTGGTCGCGGGCGATCACCGCGTGCAGCAGGTCGTCGAACACTGCGCCGAACTGGCCCATCTGGCCCCGGCGGCGTTCCAGGGCGATGTAATAGGTGCGAGCGATGGCTGGCTGCAGGTTATCCAGGGTCTGCTGCAGGTAGGGGTTGTCGGCGAAGGGATAGGCCGTCTGCATGATGGCGAAGCTGGCCTCGACGAACGCCAGGATGTCTTCCCGCTGGCGCGCTTCGGCCAGGCGCTGCTGGATGGCGCGGAAGGGCAGGAGGTCGTCCTCGCTGCGCCAGTGCTCGGCAACGGCGTAGCCGAGCAGGATGTAAAGCTCCATCACCAGGGTATAGAGGCTGCGCACGTGCTGCTGCGTCAGCTCGGATACCTGGGCGCCGCGGCGCGGCAGGATGGTGATCAGGTGGCGTCGTTCGAGAATCAGCAGCGCTTCGCGCACCGAGCCCCGGCTGACATTCATGGCCTGGGTGACTTTCTGTTCCTGGATGCGCTCACGCTCTTTCAACTCGCCGCGAATGATGCGCTCGGCGAGGTGCTGGGCAATCTGCTCGGAGAGGCTGTCCGGTGCCTTGAACGTCATGGTTTTCCTTCGAACTGGGGAACATTGTGCGCTGCGCCGGAGCTTTCCCACGCCAAAGCTCCGGCGCTGACAGTACTACGGGTACGGGCAGTGGGCGCAAGAGCAAAAAGGGGAAATTTCCGACTCTGCCGCAGGACGCGGGCAGGGAGCGGATTCTACCACAAGGCAATGGGCGCCACGGGCGGCTCCGCGAATGGAAACGGTCGAGGACAGGCACCCTCCCCTGCCTTTTCTACAATTAGGACAGGAGGCGCGAAACACGCCTGAACCTTGAGACAGAGCGCTTGCGGTGGCTAATAACTGAAAGATATGAATATTTCCTGACTTTTGAGTCAAATATTTATTGACCCACAGGTCAGACCCCACTAAATTTGCCGCCATACGAGCCCTCGTAAAAACAATAAAGTGCCTGGAGGTCGTCCTTGATCCAGTTTTTACTCAATCGGGAGCTGCGCACCGAGCAAGCCCTCGATCCCAATGTCACGGTGCTCAACTACCTGCGTGAGCATGTCGGCAAACCCGGTACCAAAGAAGGCTGTGCCTCGGGCGATTGCGGTGCCTGCACCGTGGTTGTCGGCGAGCTGGACGGGGACCGCATCCGCTACCGCACCCTCAACTCCTGCCTGACCTTCGTGTCGTCGCTGCACGGCAAGCAACTGATCACCGTGGAAGACCTCAAGCACCAGGGCCAACTGCATTCCGTGCAGCAGGCCATGGTCGACTGCCACGGTTCCCAGTGCGGCTTCTGCACCCCCGGCTTCGTCATGTCCCTGTTCGCCCTGCAGAAGAACAGCAACGGCTACGACAAGGCCCAGACCATGGAAGCCCTGGCCGGCAACCTGTGCCGCTGCACCGGCTACCGCCCGATCATCGACGCCGCCGAGCAGGCCTGCTGCCAGAAGCAGCCCGACCAGTTCGACGTTGCCGAAGCCCAGACCGTCGCTCAGCTGAAAGCCATCGCCCCGCGCGAGACCGCCGAGCTGAACAGCGGCGACAAGCGCTGCCTGGTTCCGCTGACCGTCGCTGACCTGGCCGACTTCTACGTGTCCAACCCGCAGGCCCGCCTGCTGGCTGGCGGCACCGACCTGGCCCTGGAAGTCACTCAGTTCCACCGTGAACTGCCGGTGATGATCTATGTCGGCCACATCGACGCCATGAAGCGCATCGAGCAGAACGGCGACTACATCGAAATCGGCGCCGCCACTCCGCTGTCCGACTGCTACGAGACCCTGTCCCAGGAGTACCCGGACTTCGGCGAACTGCTGCACCGCTTCGCCTCCCTGCAGATCCGCAACCAGGGCACCCTGGGCGGTAACATCGGCAACGCCTCGCCCATCGGCGACGCCCCGCCGCTGCTGATTGCCCTCGGCGCCGAGATCGTCCTGCGCAAGGGCAACCAGACCCGCATCCTGCCGCTGGACGAATACTTCCTCGATTACAAGGTCACTGCCCGCCAGGAGTCCGAGTTCATCGAGAAGGTGCGCGTGCCGCGCGCCCGCAATAACCAGACTTTCCGCGCCTACAAAGTCTCCAAGCGCCTGGACGACGACATCTCCGCCGTCTGCGCCGCGTTCAACCTGGTGATCGAGAACGGCCAGGTGCGCAAGGCCCGCGTCGCCTTCGGCGGCATGGCCGGCATTCCCAAGCGTGCCAGCGCATGCGAACAGGCCCTGATCGGCGCCGCCTGGTACCCGGGCACCGTCGAGCGCGCCTGCGAAGCACTGGCCAAGGACTTCACTCCGCTCTCGGACTTCCGCGCCAGTAAGGAATATCGCCTGCTGACCGCCCAGAACCTGCTGCGCAAGTTCTTCCTCGAGCTGCAATCCCCAGAAGTCGAAACCCGGGTGACCGCATATGTCTAATCACTTCCACCACAAGTCCCAGGAAGAGCTGGCGGAACTGTTCCGTGCCGACATCACCACCGGCGTCGGCAAGAGCGTCAAGCACGAGAGCGCGCCCAAGCATGTGACCGGCGAGGCCGTGTACGTCGACGACCGCCTGGAGTTCCCCAACCAGCTGCACGTCTATGCCCGCATGAGCGACCGTGCCCATGCGCGCATCACCCGCATCGATACCACGCCCTGCTACCAGTTCCCGGGCGTAACCATCGCCATTACCGCCAAGGACGTGCCCGGCCAGCTGGACATCGGTCCGGTGGTTGCCGGTGACCCGCTGCTGGCGGACGGCAAGGTCGAGTACGTCGGTCAGGTGGTCCTGGCCGTAGGCGCCGACAGCCTGGAAACCGCACGCAAGGCCGCCATGGCCGCCATCGTCGAATACGAAGACCTGGAGCCCGTGCTGGACGTGGTGGAAGCGCTGCGCAAGAAGCACTTCGTACTGGACAGCCACCAGCACAAGCGTGGTGATTCCAGCACCGCGCTGGCCAATTCGAAGAACCGCATCCAGGGCACCCTGCATATCGGCGGCCAGGAGCACTTCTACCTGGAGACCCAGATCTCCTCCGTCATGCCCACCGAAGACGGCGGCATGATCGTCTACACCTCCACCCAGAACGCCACCGAAGTGCAGAAGCTGGTGGCCGAGGTGCTGGGCGTGCCGATGAACAAGATCGTCATCGACATGCGTCGCATGGGTGGCGGCTTCGGCGGCAAGGAAACCCAGGCGGCCGGCCCGGCCTGCCTGTGCGCGGTGATCGCGCACCTGACCCGTCGTCCAACCAAGATGCGCCTGCCGCGCATGGAAGACATGACCGTCACCGGCAAGCGTCACCCCTTCTATGTCGAGTACGACGTGGGCTTCGATGAGAACGGCCTGCTCACCGGCATCGAACTGGAACTGGCGGGCAACTGCGGCTACTCGCCCGACCTGTCCGGCTCCATCGTCGACCGCGCGATGTTCCACTCGGACAACGCCTACTTCCTCGAAAACGCCACCATCAATGGTCACCGTTGCAAGACCAACACCGCCTCGAACACCGCTTACCGTGGTTTCGGCGGCCCGCAGGGGATGGTCGCGATCGAAGAAATCATGGATGCCATCGCGCGCCACCTGGGCAAGGACCCGCTGGATGTCCGCAAGCTGAACTACTACGGCAAGGACGAGCGCAACGTCACCCACTACTACCAGACCGTCGAGCACAACATGCTCGCCGAGATGACTGCGGAACTGGAAGAAAGCGCCGAGTACGCCAAGCGCCGTGAGGAAATCCGCGAATTCAACGCGAAGAGCCCGGTGCTGAAGAAAGGCCTGTCGATGACGCCGGTGAAATTCGGCATCAGCTTCACCGCCACCTTCCTCAACCAGGCCGGCGCGCTGGTGCACATCTACACCGACGGCAGCATCCACTTGAACCACGGCGGCACCGAGATGGGCCAGGGCCTGAACACCAAGGTCGCCCAGGTGGTGGCCGAAGTCTTCCAGGTGGACATCTCGCGTATCCAGATCACCGCCACCAATACCGACAAGGTGCCCAACACCTCGCCGACCGCCGCCTCCAGCGGCACCGACCTGAACGGCAAGGCTGCGCAGAACGCCGCCGAAACCATCAAGGGCCGGCTGGTGGAGTTCCTCGCCAATCACTTCAAGGCGACCACCGAGGACGTGGAGTTCAAGAACGACCAGGTGCGCGTGCGCGACCACTTCCTCTCCTTCGAGGAAATGATCCAGCTCGCCTACTTCAACCAGATTTCGCTCTCCAGCACCGGCTTCTATCGCACGCCGAAGATCTTCTACGACCGCGACAAAGCCGCCGGCCGCCCCTTCTACTACTTCGCCTACGGCATCGCCTGCTGCGAAGTGCTGGTCGACACCCTGACCGGCGAGTACAAGATGCTGCGCACCGACATCCTGCATGACGTGGGCGCCTCCCTGAACCCGGCCATCGACATCGGCCAGGTCGAGGGTGCCTTCGTCCAGGGCATGGGCTGGCTGACCACCGAGGAACTGGTGTGGAACGCCAAGGGCAAGCTGATGACCAACGGTCCGGCGAGCTACAAGATCCCGGCCATCGCCGACATGCCCATCGACCTGCGGGTGAAGCTGGTTGAGAACCGCAAGAACCCCGAGCAGACGGTGTTCCACTCCAAGGCCGTGGGCGAGCCGCCCTTCATGCTCGGCATTGCCGCCTGGTGCGCCATCAAGGATGCCGTGGCAAGCCTGGGCGACTACAAGGCGCAGCCGCAGATCGACGCGCCGGCCACCCCTGAGCGCGTGCTCTGGGGCGTCGAGCAGATGCGCAAACTGCAACAGCTGGCCCAGGCCCCCGCCCAGGCGGAGACCGAGCCGGCATGACCCGGTAGGAGCCAGCTTGCTGGCGAAAGCGTTGCCTCCAACGACACGCGATTCGCCAGCAAGCTGGCTCCTACATAGATAAAACGGTGCAGAACAATGACAACATCCACCGATAGAACGAAGACGATGCAGCCGGACAATGACGCCGTGCTGCTGGAAACGCTGCCGGCACCGGTCCGTCCCAAGGATGACTGGCGGCTGTCGCGGACCACCAGGCCACTGCGTAGCTGGAGATTGAGCAAATGAGCTGGATCAGCGCCCTCGCCGACCTTCAGCACCGTGGTGAACCCTGCGTGCTGGTGACCATCATCGAAGAGCGTGGCTCGACCCCACGCAATTCCGGTTCGAAGATGGTCGTCACCGCCGAGCGCATCTTCGAGACCATCGGTGGCGGTCATCTCGAGTTCAAGGCGATGGAGATCGCTCGCGAGATGCTCGAAAGTCGCACACAGGACACCCGTCTGGAGCGCTTCAGCCTGGGCGCCAGCCTCGGCCAGTGCTGCGGCGGCGCGACCGTGTTGCTGTTCGAACCCATGGGCCAGCCCCAGGCGCATATCGCCGTGTTCGGTGCCGGCCACGTCGGCCGTGCATTGATTCCGCTGCTCGCCAGCCTGCCGTGCAAGGTGCGCTGGATCGACTCGCGGGAAAACGAATTCCCCGAGCAGATTCCGTCTGGCGTGGACAAGGTGGTCAACGAGGAAGTGATCGACGAGATCGCAGCGATGCCCAAGGGCAGCTATTTCATCGTCATGACCCACAACCACCAGCTGGATCTGGAACTCACCGCCGAGATCCTCAAGCGCAACGACTTCGCCTACTTCGGCCTGATCGGCTCGAAGACCAAGCGTGTCAAGTTCGAGCACCGCCTGCGCGAACGCGGCTTCGCAAGCGAAACCGTGCAACGCATGCGCTGCCCGATGGGCATTCAGGAGGTCAAGGGCAAGCTGCCGGTGGAGATCGCCATTTCCATCGCCGGCGAAGTGGTCGCCACCTACAACGCCAATTTCGGCCAGGAAGTGAAGAAGGGCGAAACCGTCGCCAAGCTGATTCCTTCCTCGCGCCGCGAACAGGCCTGAATTATTCCTTCCCCCACGGGGAAGGCGACGCGTAAGTGCCGGGTGGGGAGAGCCGCGTGACAGGGAGCTCCCCACTCCGGCCCCTCCCCTCGCGGGACGCAAGAATCGCAACGCCAATGAACGAGACTGACATGACCAGCCACGTAACCGCCTACCGCTCCGCCATCCTGCACAGCATCGCCGACCCCGCCCTGGTGGGCGTCGAGCAGTCCTATCAGTATTTCGAGGACGGCCTGCTGGTGGTGGAAGACGGTCGCATCAAGGCCCTGGGTGAAGCCAAGTCCCTGCTGCCGGGCCTGGATGCCGGCGTCGAGGTGCATGAGTATCGCGATGCCCTGATCACCCCCGGCTTCATCGACACCCATATCCACTTCCCGCAGACCGGCATGATCGCCTCCTACGGCGAGCAGCTGCTGGACTGGCTGAACACCTACACCTTCCCCACCGAGAAGCAGTTCGCAGACAAGGCCCACGCTGCTGACGTCGCGGGCATCTTCATCAAGGAACTGCTGCGCAACGGCACCACCACCGCCCTGGTGTTCGGCACCGTGCACAAGGAGTCGGTGGAAGCCTTCTTCGAAGCCGCCCAGTCGCTCGATCTGCGGATGATCGCCGGCAAGGTGCTGATGGACCGCAATGCCCCGGACTACCTGACCGATACCGCCGAGTCCGGCTATGCGGACAGCAAGGAGCTGATCGAGCGCTGGCACGGCAAGGGCCGCCTGCACTATGCGGTGACCCCGCGCTTCGCCCCCACCAGCACCCCCGAGCAACTGGAGCTGGCGGGCAAGCTGTATGCCGAGTACCCGGGCCTGTACATGCACACCCACCTGTCCGAAAACCGCAAGGAAATCGAATGGGTGAAAGAGCTGTTCCCGGAGCGCAAGGGCTACCTGGACGTCTATGACCACTACAAGCTGATCGGCGAGCGCTCGGTCTTCGCCCATGGCGTGCACCTCTGCGACGACGAGTGCAAGCGCCTGGCGGAAACCGGCTCGGCCGTAGCCTTCTGCCCCACCTCCAACCTGTTCCTGGGCAGCGGCCTGTTCGACCTGGAGAAGCTGGAAGAGCACGGCGTGCGCGTGGGCCTGGGCACCGACGTGGGCGCTGGCACCAGCTTCTCCCAACTGCAATCGCTGAACGAGGCGTACAAGGTGATGCAACTGCAGGGCAAGAAGCTCGACCCCTTCAAGTCACTGTACCTGGCCACCCTGGGCGGCGCCCGCTCGCTCTACCTGGACGACAAGATCGGCAACTTCCAGGCCGGCAAGGACGCGGACTTCGTGGTCCTGGACTACAAGGCCACCCCGCTGCTGGACTACCGCATGCAGCAGGCCAAGAGCCTTCCGGAACGCCTGTTCGCCCTGACCATCCTCGGCGACGACCGCACCGTGAAAGAGACCTTCGCTGCCGGTCGCAGCGTGCACAAGCGCGGCTGATCGAACGCGCAAACAGAAATGCCCCGCTTCGGCGGGGCTTTTCTTTTGGAATTCCGGTGGGTTCAGCAGCCTTGTAGGAGCTAGCTTGCTAGCGAAAAGGGGCCATTCGCTGGCAAGCCAGCTCCTACGGGCAATGCAACCCGTAGGATGGGTGGAGCGGAACGATACCCATGCAAATTCCAATTGATGGGTATCGCAAGCTCGCGGAACGCCGCCCGACCCATCCTACGTTCTGGCCGTGCCTTCACGCTCAAACAAAAAACCCCGCATTCGCGGGGCTCTTTACCTGGGTCTGAATCAGACGTTACGCGGCGTTGCGCGGCCGGGCTTCTTCTTGGTCTGCAGCAGGTGCGAGAACACCGCGTGCAGGTCGTCCGAGGCACCGCCTTCGTCCAGGTTCAGCTTGTCGTCGATGTGATCCATGTGGTGCATCATCAGCATCACCGCGCGCTCGGCATCGCGGGACTCGATGGCGTCGATCAGGCGATTGTGCTCATCGAAAGAACAGTGGGAGCGGCTGCCGCTCTCGTACTGGGCGATGATGAGGGAGGTCTGCGATACCAGGCTGCGCTGGAAGCTCACCAGGGGGGCGTTCTTCGCCGCTTCAGCCAGCTTCAGGTGGAACTCGCCGGAAAGGCGGATGCCGGCGCCACGGTCGCCACGGGAGAAGCAGGCCTGCTCTTCAAGGACCATCTGCCGCAGTTCCTGCAGCTGCTCGGCGGTGGCGTGCTCGACCGCCAGCTCGGTAATGGCGCGCTCCACCAGTCGGCGCGCGTAAAAGATCTGCCGGGCTTCCTCGACGCTGGGGCTGGCCACTACGGCGCCACGATTAGGTCGCAACAGCACGACGCCCTCATGGGCAAGGCGCGACAGGGCACGACGGATGATGGTGCGGCTGACGCCGAAAATCTCACCCAGGGCCTCTTCGCTCAGCTTGGTACCGGGAGCGAGGCGCTGCTCGAGAATCGCATCGAAAATGTGCGCGTAGACGACGTCGTCCTGAGTGCCGCTGCGGGTGCTTTTGGCGGTGCGCGGCTGCTTCTTGAGTGGCTGCAACTGTTCGTTCATGGGTGCTCGCGTAAAGGGGGTCGGCGGTATTCCAGGGCCCTTTTTGCCCCTTTTCGCCGGGCTGAGCAGGTGGGTCAGCGGGGGAAATCAGGGAAAAATCGAGTGATATTGTACACAATCATCCCCCCTTGAACAGTTTCGCAGCAGCTCCAACCCCATTCCTGACCGGTTGCACAGGTTTTCCAGCAGGATCCAGCCACCTCTTTTTTCATTGAGGGTTGAAGCGACAAACCTGCGGATTTCCCTACATTTTTTTGTCATAAGCGCGGCTAGCGCAGTGCCATTTCGTGCTTTCGCGCCCCTCCCTCCACTCCAGCGCTCTTTTGGCATGACTCCATAAGTCATTGTTTTTTAACGACTTGATTAATTCGTTAGCCTGCAAATTGTCGCGACATAACCTAACCGTACGGTCAACTTTTGTTGATTGGATCGTTTTTTCGAACATTGAAAACATTATTTGTTTTTTTTGTATACAAAGGCATAATCGCGCCGTGACTTCCTGACCCTGCGGTCAAGTATTGGAGGAAGTGCACCACTCACGCCATCCGCCTCAGTCAGTCCGGAGCCAGCTCCCGGCTCTGGGTGAACAAAACAAAAGAGATGAGGAGTACCACGCTGTGGAAAGCATCAAACAACAAGAACAAGGAACGTACGTCGCTACACCGCCCGCCAAGGGTCTGCTTGAACGTCTCTTCAAGCTCAGCCTGCACGGCACCACCGTGAAGACTGAACTGGCTGCAGGCCTGACCACCTTCATCACCATGGCCTACATCATTTTCGTCAACCCGAACATCATGGCCGATGCCGGGATCGATCATGGCGCAGCCTTCGTTGCCACCTGCCTTGCCGCAGCCTTCGGCTGTCTCCTCATGGGCCTCTACGCCAACTGGCCAGTCGGCCTCGCTCCGGGCATGGGCCTGAACGCCTTCTTCACCTACACCGTGGTCAACACCATGGGCTACAGCTGGCAGATCGCGCTTGGCGCGGTGTTCCTCTCCGGCGTGCTGTTCATGATCCTGACCTTCTCGCGCATCCGTGAGTGGCTGCTCAACAGCATCCCGAGCAGTCTGCGCTTTGCCATGGGCGCGGGTGTCGGCCTGTTCCTCGGGCTGATCGGCCTGAAGACCGCTGGCATCGTGGTTGCCCATCCGGCCACCCTGGTGCACATCGGTGACCTGACCTCCCCCGGCCCGCTGCTGGCCGCCATCTGCTTCCTGATGATCGCGGTACTGGAATACCGCCGCATCTTCGGCGGCATCCTGATCAGCATCCTCACCGTGACCCTGATCGGTGTTGGCCTGGGCATCGTCAAGTTCGGCGGCGTGTTCTCCATGCCCCCGAGCCTGGCTCCGACCTTCATGGCCATGGATATCACCGGCGCATTCAACGTGACCATGGTGAGCGTGATCCTTGCGTTCCTCTTCGTGCACATGTTCGACACCGCCGGCACCCTGATGGGCGTGGCCCAGCGTGCCAACCTGGTGCAGGAAGACGGTCGTATCGAGAACCTGTCCCGCGCCATGAAAGCGGACAGCGCCTCCAGCGTGTTCGGTGGCGTGCTCGGCGTACCGCCGGTCACCAGCTATGTGGAAAGTGCTGCGGGCGTTGCTGCTGGCGGCCGCACCGGCCTGACCGCAGTAACCGTGGGCATCCTGTTCATCGCCGCGATGTTCTTCGCCCCGCTGGCCGGCATGATCCCCGCCTACGCCACCGCTGGCGCGCTGATCTACGTTGCGATGCTGATGATGGGCGGCATGGCCCACATCGACTGGAAGGAACACACCGAAACCATCCCGGCCATCGTCACCGTCATCATGATGCCGCTGACCTTCTCGGTCGCCGACGGTATCGCCCTGGGCTTCGTGACCTACGTCGCCATGAAGGCCTTCACCGGCAAATACAAGGATGTGTCGGTAAGCCTGTATGCCCTGTGCGCCATCTTCGTGGCCAAGTTCATCTTCCTGTAATCGCAGGTAGCGCTTCACCGGGCCCTGTCGCTTTGCGCCAGGGCCTTTTCATTTGCACCGAGAGGCTTTCGAGAGCATCCGATCCGGACTGACGTTGATCGGCGCCCTCCGCTCCTCACCCCTACGCTTGATTCGTCTCCCGCCGCAATGCCGCCCCGTTACCCGACAACGACAGACCGAGACGATTTCCGACCGTCGGCCGGCGAAATGGCAAATGCCGCCTAGACTCTCCCCTAAACCGACATTCCCCATGCATCAGCGCAGCCCCTTGGGCTGGCGCACAGGCTTTGTGTTGTCGATTTCCGCACTTCCCTTGCGCATCTCCCCGTGATGCGTTTCAGCCCGGCCTTGTGCCGGGCTTCTTTTTGGTCGGACGAACCGGCCGATTGCGCTCAGGCGAGCCACCGAGATGCCGCACTACGCCCGACAGTAGCAAATTGCCGTCAAACATCCCGCTGGGCGCATAGACTCTAATTATCGCCCCGTTCAGATTGCCCTCCGCTTCCTGATCCGCCCATCGCAACAAGAGGACGTGGCCATGAGCAACACAGTCCTGAAAGCACTTGCCTGCGCGCTAGCCCTGAGCGTCACCGGCACACTCCAAGCCGCCGACCCCATCGTCATCAAGTTCTCCCACGTCGTGGCCGAGCACACACCCAAGGGCCAGGGTGCACTGCTCTTCAAGAAGCTCGCGGAAGAACGCCTGCCCGGCAAGGTGAGAGTCGAGGTCTATCCCAACTCGTCGCTGTTCGGCGACGGCAAGGAAATGGAAGCCCTGCTGCTCGGCGACGTGCAGCTGATCGCGCCATCCCTGGCCAAGTTCGAGCAATACACCAAGCAGTTGCAGTTGTTCGATCTCCCATTCCTGTTCAACGACATCCAGGCAGTGGACCGATTCCAGCGCAGCCCCGAGGGCCAGGCGTTGTTGAAGTCAATGGAAAGCAAGGGCATAACCGGCCTCGGTTATTGGCACAACGGAATGAAGCAACTCTCAGCCAACAAGCCGCTTCGCACGCCCCGGGATGCACGGGGCCTGAAGTTTCGCGTCCAGGCTTCGGCGGTGTTGGAAGATCAGTTCAAGGCCGTACACGCCAACCCGCGCAAGATGGCCTTCGCCGAGGTTTACCAGGGCTTGCAGACCGGCGTGGTCAACGGCGCCGAGAACCCCTGGTCGAACATCTATTCGCAGAAGATGCACGAGGTGCAGCGGTACATCACCGAGTCCAATCACGGCGTCCTGGATTACATGCTGATCACCAACACCAGGTTCTGGGACGGCCTGCCGCCGGATGTGCGCAGTGAACTGGACAAGATCGTCCAGGAAGTCAGCCGCGAGGTGAACAAACAGGCCGATTCGCTCAACCAGGGTGACAAGCAACGCATCATCGAGGCCAAGACGAGCGAGGTCATCGAACTCACCCCAGAGCAGCGCTCCGAATGGCGCGACGCCATGAAACCGGTGTGGCAGAAGTTCGAGGCCGAGATAGGTCCCGACCTGATCAAAGCCGCCGATGCCGCCAACCAGCCTCGCTAATTCACACGCCACCGGTGCGGGACCTGCCCTTGCCACCCGGCCCAGCGCATCGGCCATCGGGAGGTGCCCCCATGAACGCCCTGCGGCATGCCTGGAATCATTTCGAGGAAGGCTTCATCGCGTTCCTCCTTGCCGCGATGACCCTGGTGACGTTCGCCTACGTCGTCGTCAATAACCTCTACACGGTCTTTTACGACCTTGCAGATCGCTGGCCGAGCGCCAGTGCCCCCCTCTTCGCTATCGGCGACAGCATCATGGGTGCAGCCCAGGCCATGACCTGGAGCACCGCGCTCACTAAAGCCTTGTTCGCCTGGCTGATATTCTTCGGACTCGCCTACGGCGTGCGCGTCGCGGGGCACATAGGCGTGGACACCCTGGTCCGGCTAACCCCCCGCCCTGCGCAGCGAGTCCTCGGCATCATTGCCTGCGGCTGCTGCCTGGGTTATGCCGGATTGATGGCCGGCGCCAGCTACGAGTGGATGCAGACGCTGATCGTCGCCGGCATAGGGGCGGAGGACCTGGGCCACTACGGCCTCCAGCAATGGCACATCGGCCTGATCGTTCCGCTGGGCTTCACACTCGTGTTCCTCCGCTATGCGGGGATCTTCGTGCGAATCCTGCGGCGCCGCCAGATAGGCCTGAACCTCGCCGACGAGACCGCCGAAGCCCTCAGATTGGCCGAGCACGACAGACGTGCGCCTGAGGATGAACGGCCATGACCATCCTCTTCCTCTTTTTCCTGCTGTTTCTGCTGCTCTTCATCGGCGTTCCCATAGCGATCTCGCTGGGTCTGTCCGGTGCACTGACCATCATCCTGTTCAGTCCGGACTCCGTGCGCTCCCTGGCCATCAAGCTGTTCGAGACGTCCGAGCACTACACCCTGCTGGCGATTCCATTCTTCCTCCTGGCGGGAGCCTTCATGACATCCGGTGGTGTCGCGCGGCGCCTGATCGACTTCGCCAATGCCTGCGTCGGCCACATTCGCGGCGGTCTGGCGATAGCCGCGGTATTGGCCTGCATGCTGTTTGCCGCGCTTTCCGGGTCTTCGCCAGCCACCGTTGCAGCGGTGGGTTCCATCGCCATCGCCGGCATGGTGCGTTCGGGATACCCACCGGCCTTTGGTGCCGGCATCATCTGCAACGCCGGCACGCTGGGCATACTGATCCCGCCGTCGATCGTCATGGTGGTCTATGCCGCCGCCACCGAAACCTCAGTCGGCAAGCTGTTCGTTGCCGGTGTGGTGCCAGGCATCATGCTCGGCACCACGCTGATGATTGCGATCTACATAGTCGCCATCCGCAAGAACCTGCCCGCCTTGCCCCGCGCGAGCCTGCACGAATGGCTGAACGCCGGGCGCAAGGCGCTCTGGGGGCTGCTGCTGATGCTGATCATCCTGGGCGGCATCTATGCCGGGATGTTCACACCCACCGAGGCCGCGGCAGTAGCAGCTGTCTACGCAGCCTTCATCGCGCTGTTCGTCTACAAGGACATGAAGCTGCGCGAGACGCCCAAGGTGCTGCTGGAGTCCGGCAAGCTCTCGATCATGCTGATGTTCATCATCGCCAACGCCATGCTCTTCGCCCATGTGCTGACGACCGAGCAACTGCCGCAGCAGATCACCGCCTGGGTGATAGACGCAGGCCTGTCGCCAATGATGTTCCTGCTGATGGTGAATCTGGTGCTGCTGGTGGCAGGAGCGTTCATGGAGCCATCAGCGATCATCCTGATCCTGGCGCCCATTCTCTTCCCAATCGCGATCAGGCTGGGTATCGACCCGATCCACCTGGGCATCATCATGGTGGTGAACATGGAAATCGGCCTGGTGACGCCGCCGGTCGGGCTCAACCTGTTCGTCACCTCGGCGATTAGCGGAATGCCCGTCACCGCCACCATACGCGCAGCCATGCCCTGGTTGATGATCCTGTTGGCCTTCCTCTTCCTGGTCACTTATGTGCCCTGGATTTCCCTGGTCCTGCCGAACTGGCTCGGCATGAGCTGATCCGTTGTGCTGCTGCGCGCGAAGCGCTTCCGCCTGGCGTTGCGCCAGGCTTTTCGGCCCGCCACTTTTCTACAGGCGAAAAAAAGGCCCGCAGTGTGGACGGGCCGTAAAGACTCCAGTGAGTCGAGGGTAACGAGTATTCGGAAACTAGCTGCCGCGATAGGTGGAATAGCTGTAGGGGGAGATCAGCAGCGGCACGTGGTAGTGATCCTGCTCGGCGGAGATGCCGAAGCGCAGCACAACCACATCGAGGAAAGCGGGTTCGGCGAGCTTCACGCCACGGGCGCGGTAGTAATCGCCGGCATGGAAGTGGATCTGGTAGACGCCGCTCTGGTAGTCGGCACCCTGCAGTACGGGCGCATCGCAACGGCCGTCGTCGTTGGTGGTGGCGGTGGCGACCAGCTCCAGGCCCGCGCCTTCTACGCGATAGAGCTCGATCTTGATATCACGGCCAGGGCAGCCGTGGGCGGCATCCAGTACATGCGTAGTCAAACGTCCCATTGCTCGCTGGGCGTCTACCAGGCCATTACGCGGCCAAGGCAGGAACGCCACACCTCCTCTGCTTGTTCATATCGGTGTGTGAGTGGGGTCGAAGCCCCGGTACGAGGCGCAGAATAACATGCGGCCGATGAAATGTAAGACATAAACACAAAAAATTGTACACAATCTCAGCACCATATCCCGCCAAGCCTTTGCGATGACTGGCCCCATCAGGATTTGCATGCATCGGCCAGCCCTCGGGGCTTATGCCATGCAGACCTGACCAGATGGGCAGGTTCGTTGACCGAACGCAGACTATCGAATCAGACAAAGATTTGATTTACAAAACGCATGACAGTTTGTATACAATCACCCCATCCCCGGTCGCGCACCACTTTCCAGGCTGTCGCTGATCGCCCAACAGACAAGAAGGAAGACTGCAGTGAGCGCCGAGTACCCACGCGACCTGATCGGTTACGGCAACAATCCTCCCCACCCGCACTGGCCGGGTGAGTCCCGCATCGCCCTGTCCTTTGTCCTCAATTACGAGGAAGGCGGCGAGCGCAATGTGCTCCATGGTGACAAGGAATCCGAAGCCTTCCTGTCCGAGATGGTGGCCGCCCAGCCGCTGCAGGGCGTGCGCAACATGAGCATGGAATCCCTCTACGAGTACGGCAGCCGTGCTGGTGTCTGGCGCCTGCTGAATCTGTTCAAGCAGCACGACATCCCCCTGACTATCTTCGCCGTCGCCATGGCCGCCCAGCGCCACCCGGACGCGATCCGCGCCATGGTCGAAGCCGGTCACGAGATCTGCAGCCACGGCTACCGCTGGATCGACTACCAGTACATGGACGAGGCCCAGGAGCGCGAGCACATGCTCGAAGCCATCCGCATCCTCACCGAACTGACCGGCGAGCGTCCGGTGGGCTGGTACACCGGCCGTACCGGCCCGAACACCCGTCGCCTGGTGATGGAGGAAGGCGGCTTCCTCTACGACTCCGACACCTACGACGACGACCTGCCCTACTGGGACCCGGCCAGCACCGCTGAGAAGCCGCACCTGGTCATCCCCTACACCCTGGACACCAACGACATGCGTTTCACCCAGGTGCAGGGCTTCAACAAGGGCGACGACTTCTTCGAATACCTCAAGGACGCCTTCGACGTGCTCTACGCCGAAGGTGCCGCCGGCGCGCCGAAGATGCTGTCCATCGGCATGCACTGCCGCCTGCTGGGCCGCCCCGCTCGCCTCGCTTCCCTGGCGCGCTTCATCGAGTACGTTAAAGGCTTTGATCAAGTCTGGTTCGCTCGCCGCGCCGACATCGCCCGCCACTGGCACGCCACCCACCCGTTCAAAGAGCAAGCCGAATGAGCCGCTTCCAGACCCTGACTCCGTCCACCCTGTCCCGCGAAGCCTTCGTCGAAGCGTTCGCCGACATCTACGAACACTCGCCCTGGGTTGCCGAGAAGGCCTTCGACCTGGGCCAGGACGACCGCGTCAACGAAATCGACGGCCTGCACCAACGCATGGCCGACCTGTTGCTCAGTGCCAGCCATGAAGCCCAGCTGGCGCTGATCAACGCTCACCCGGACCTGGCCGGCAAGGCAGCCGTCCGTGGCGAGCTGACCGAAGCCAGCACCAGCGAACAAGCCGGTGCCGGCATTCACGAATGCACGGCTGAAGAGTTCGCACGCTTCACCGAGCTGAACGACGCCTACAAGGCCAAGTTCGGGTTTCCTTTCATCATGGCGGTGAAAGGCAGCAACCGGCACCAGATCCTGGCGGCCTTCGAGGAGCGGATCCACAACTCCCCTGAAGCCGAGTTCTCCAGGGCGCTGGCCGAGATCAACAAGATCGCGCTGTTCCGCCTGCAGCAAATGTAAGCCGCAGTCGCACCGCCCCTATTCAGGACCGGGTGGGCCACGGCCCGCCCATCGGCTCTCCGCCACACAGGAGAGCCACGGGGGAGGATGGAAATACCGCCCTCCCCACCGGCCCCTCCCCCTCGCGGGATGGGAACCAGCAACGAACAAGTAGAACAGCCATGCGAACCCTGAAGATCGAGCCCCTGACCAAAGAAGCCTTCGCCCCCTTCGGAGATGTGATCGAAACCGACGGCAGCGAGTACTTCATGATCAACAACGGCTCCACCCGCCGTTATCACAAGCTGGCCACGGTCGAGACCGCCCAGCCCGAGGACAAGGCGATCATCAGCATCTTCAGCGCCGAATCTCTTGAGATGCCGCTGCGCATCCGCATGCTGGAACGACATCCGCAGGGCAGCCAGGCTTTCATTCCGCTGCTCGGCAACTCCTTTCTGGTCGTGGTCGCGCCAATTGGCGATGTACCTGTACCGGGTTTGGTCCGTGCCTTCCTCTCCAATGGCAGGCAGGGCGTTAATTACCATCGCGGCGTCTGGCACCACCCGGTGCTGACGATCGAAAAGCGGGATGACTTCCTGGTGGTTGATCGCAGTGGTTCTGGCAACAACTGCGACGAGCATTACTTCACTGAGGACGAGCAACTGCTCCTCGACCCCCACCACTAATAAGAGAAGCCCAACGATCGGCGTGCCGGTCGGCGGGAAAGAGGTAACAACTGTGGAAGCACATCTGACCGAATGGCTGAACCTGAGCATTCGCTGGGTTCACATGATCACCGGTATCGCCTGGATCGGCGCATCCTTCTATTTCGTCTGGCTGGAGAACAACCTGAACCGCGCCAACCCGCGCGACGGTCTGTCGGGTGACCTCTGGGCCATCCACGGTGGTGGCATCTACCACCTGGAGAAATACAAGCTCGCTCCGCCGAAAATGCCGGACAACCTGCACTGGTTCAAATGGGAAGCCTATTTCACCTGGTTGTCGGGCGTCGCCCTGCTGACCGTGGTGTTCTACATGAACCCGACCCTGTACCTGATCGCACCCGGCGTGGACATCGCTCCGGCTGCCGCCGTCGCCATCGGCATCGGCTCGCTGATCGCAGGCTGGTTCATCTATGACTTCCTCTGCGACTCGCCGCTGGGCAAGACCCCTGCCCTGCTCGGCCTCGTCCTGTTCGTGCTGGTGATCGGCGCTGCCTGGGGCTTCACCCATGTGTTCAGCGGCCGTGGTTCCTATATCCATGTCGGCGCCCTGATCGGCACCATCATGGTCGGCAACGTGTTCCGCATCATCATGCCGGCCCAGCGCGCGCTGGTTAAGGCCATCGAAGAGAACCGCACCCCGGACCCGGTCCTGCCGGCCAAGGGCCTGCTGCGTTCGCGCCACAACAACTACTTCACCCTGCCGGTGCTGTTCATCATGATCAGCAACCACTTCCCGAGCACCTACGGCAGCCAGTACAACTGGCTGATCCTGGCCGGGATCGCGGTGATCGCGGTACTGGTGCGCCACTACTTCAACACCCGCCACGACAGCAACAAGTTCGCCTGGACCCTGCCGGCCGGCGCCCTGGGCATGATCTGCCTGGCGTTCGTCACCGCGCCGAACTACAAGGCCGCCGAACCGAGCGTTGCCGTGGAGCCCGCCCACCAGGAGCAAGCCGCTCCCGCCGCCAGCAGCGCAGCTGCTCCGGCCAGCGAGAGCAAGCCCCAGGCTGCCGCACCGGCTGAATCCGCCGCCCCGGCCCAGGCCAGCGCCACCGGCACTGACTTCGGCAAGGTCCACAGCGTGATCCAGGAGCGCTGCGCCGTCTGCCATTCCGCCAAGCCCACCAGTCCGATGTTCACCTCGGCTCCGGGCGGCGTGATGTTCGACACCCCGCAGCAGATCCAGATGCTCGCACCGAAGATCCAGGCCCAGGCAGTCGCCAGCCAGATCATGCCGCTGGGCAACATCACCCAGATGACCCAGGAAGAGCGTGACCTGATTGGCCGTTGGATCGCCCAAGGCGCCAAGACCAAGTGAGCATCAAGGGGACCTGCAACATCGGCTCCCCCAATGACCACGGCAGGCGGTGACCCCAAGCACCGCCTGCTTTAAAGCCTGCCCCCAGGCGGGCTTCTTTTTCTTCCAGTAGTACCCGCAGTCCCCCGCCGGGTGCCACCCACCCGGCCAGCAACATGAATACCCGGCAAGCCGCACCCACGAGGTGCGGCATTGCCAAGCGACTTACAAGAACAAAAGCGCCCGAGGTGTTGCATGACCCCAACGACACAGCGAGAAATCGCCCTTTCGCCCGCTGACCAGCGCCTGCCCCTGATGCAATTGCTGCTTGTCGGTTTCCAGCATGTCCTGCTGATGTACGGTGGCGCCGTTGCCGTACCCCTGATCGTCGGCCAGGCCGCCGGTCTGTCCCGAGAAGAAATCGCCTTCCTGATCAACGCCGACCTGCTGGTCGCCGGTATCGCCACCATCATCCAGTCCATCGGCATCGGTCCGGTAGGCATCCGCATGCCGGTGATGATGGGCGCGAGCTTCGCCGCTGTGGGCAGCATGGTGGTGATGGCCGGAATGCCTGGCGTCGGTATCCAGGGCATATTCGGCGCCACCATCGCCGCCGGCTTCTTCGGCCTGCTGCTCGCCCCCTTCATGTCGCGCATCGTGCGCTTCTTCCCGCCGCTGGTGACCGGTACCGTGATCACCTCCATCGGCCTCACCCTCTTCCCGGTTGCGGTCAACTGGGCCGGCGGTGGTAGCCAGGCCAGCCACTTCGGTGCCCTGGAATACCTGTCCATCGCCGCCCTGGTACTGGGCACCATCCTGCTGGTGAACCGCTTCCTCAAGGGTTTCTGGGTGAACGTCTCGGTACTGATCGGCATGGCCCTGGGTTACGCCCTGGCCGGCGCCTGCGGAATGGTCGACCTCAACGGACTGGACGAGACCCCCTGGTTCCAGGTGGTGGAGCCTCTTCACTTCGGCATGCCGAAGTTCGAGCTGGCCTCGGTGCTGTCGATGTGTCTGGTGGTGGTGATCATCTTCGTCGAGTCCACCGGCATGTTCCTTGCTCTGGGCAAGATCACCGGTCGCGAAGTCTGTCCCAACGCACTGCGCCGCGGCTTGATGTGCGATGCGGGCGCCTCCTTCCTGGCGGGCTTCTTCAACACCTTCACCCATTCGTCCTTCGCCCAGAACATCGGGCTGGTACAGATGACCGGTGTCCGCAGCCGCTATGTGACGGTCGCCGCAGGTGGCTTCCTGATCGGTCTGAGCCTGCTGCCCAAAGCCGCCTTCCTGGTCGCTTCGATTCCGCCGGCAGTGCTCGGTGGCGCAGGTCTGGCGATGTTCGGCATGGTGGCCGCCACCGGCATCAAGATCCTCCACGAAGCGGACATCAGCGACCGTCGTAATCAGTTGCTGGTAGCCGTCAGCATGGGAATGGGCATGGCGCCGGTGGTTCGCCCCGAACTTTTCGCCCAGCTGCCCCACTGGATGGAGCCGATCACCCATAGCGGCATCGCCATGGCCACTGTCAGCGCCCTCACCCTGAACCTGCTGTTCAACATCCTGGGCGAGAAGGAGCGCAGCCGGCACTGCGCCGCCCACTAACCCTATTTGCTCCCATCCGTCCGAGCCCATCAGGCGCGGATGGAACTCCACAGCCCGTCTACCCGGCGGGCTCTTTTAAACACTTTCCTGGTACCGGCCCGCATCTGCGCAAGGCCGTTCAGGAGGCGTTCACCCACGATTTCGGCAGTACAACAACAAGAAGGAGTCACTGAATGCTTCGCTATCCCGCCCTGGCGCTTGGCGCCGTCCTGATCGCCACCACCCCGACCAGCTTTGCCGCTGAAAACGGCAAGTTCTTCGAGTGGACGAGCAACAGCGTCGGCTTCCGTTACGGCCAGCAGTTCACCAACCCGAACAATCCGGACAAGTTTGCCAAGCGGATCTACAGCTTCACCCACGCAGACGGCTACCGGTACGGCAGCAACTTCTTCAACCTGGACGTATTCCTCTCCGACAGCCGTGACCCGCGCAAGGGTACCGACCATGGCGGTAGCGAGGTCTACGCGGTCTACAGGCACCAGTTGTTCGCCTCGCGGGTATTCGACCAGCCCCTGGGCACAGGCCTGATCAAGGACTACGCCTTCACCCTCGGCTTCGACGCCAACCGCAACAACAACCTGGCCTCGGCCAAGAAGCGCGCCGTGGTTTTCGGCCCGACACTCAAGTTCAACGGTGCAGCCGTGCTCGACCTGAGCCTGATGTACTACCGCGAGAAGAACCACTCGGGTATCCCCAGCGCCAAGCACCCGGACCACACCTTCGACGCAACCTACATGGTCAACCTGACCTGGCTGAAACCCTTCCAGCTGGGCGATCGCGACGCCAAGTTCCAGGGCTTCGTCAACTACGTGGGGGAAAAGGGCGAGGACTACTTCGACAAGGACACCGCGCCGGAAACCCTGATGCGAACTTCCTTGATGGTCGCCGCAATGCCCGGCGCCAAGCGCAAGCCAAACCTGTGGCTCGGTGTCGGCTATGAGTACTGGCACAACAAGTTCGGCGTCGACGGCGGCCGTGGCAGCCGCACCTCGACGCCGACGGTGAACCTGGAATTCACCTTCTGAACCGAGTCCCGCCGAAAGGCGTTCAATCCCCTTTGCGACCCGGAGGGAGGCCAGTCGCCGTGAGGGCGAATTGATTCGCCAGTGGCCGTGCAGCGGCGCCCGGTCTGGTACACCGGGAAATCCGCAAGCCCGCATCGCGAATGAATTCGCTCCCAAACCGCAGCGACCAGCTGGTGCCATGGATGGCTCTCCTCCCCTTTTAACCGAGGGGAAGGCGTGGTGCGCCTTCCCCCGGTCTTTTTTCCCGATGGATCAGAAGTGCACCTTGACCAGCAGGCTGGCGGTGTTCTGGTCGGTACCATCGAGGATCTCGTCACCCAGGAAGCTCTCGCTGTCGATACCGTACTTGTCCTTCCAGTAGTCGTACTCGAAACCAACGTAGAGCTGCTTCTCGCCCCAACCCATGGCCTTGCCCAGGTCGTACTTCACCTGCGGGTTGAAGTGCAGGTTGGCGTGGTAGGTGCCGCGATCGTTCTCGTCGTTGTCCACCACCCAGTCCATGAAGCCGTCGATCAGGATGTCGGAGTTGCCCACCGGAATGGTGTAGCTCCACACCGGAGTGATCTGCCACACGTCGTCGCCCGGACGGCTGCCGTCGGTCTGGCGGTTGTAGAAGTTGACCTGGAAGTAGTCGAAGCCGGGAACGGCCAGGTCGAAGCCCGGGCCGATCAGGTAGGACTCGACGTCGCCTTCACCGAACTCGTAGGTCATGGCCAGCAGCACGTCGGTCACCGGACCGAACTGGATCTTCTGGTCGAAGATCTTGCCGAGGGACAGGCGTGGCTGGAATTCGCCGTAGTAGGTGTTGTCACCGACCTGCGCGTCCTTGTCACCGTTGTAGAAGATCTTGTCCACGAAGAAGAAGTTATCGCCGTACTTCCAACCATCCGCGTGCTCGAAGGTCACGGTCTGCTGGATCTCCGGATTGACCTTGAAGTTCTGGCCGTAGAGATAGGTCAGGCTGTTGTTCTGCCAGAACAGCAGGTCACCGGCGATGGCCTGGCCGCCTCCGAGCAATCCGGTCGTGAGGGCGAGGCAGTGCGGCAGATACTTGGCATTCATGGTTTTTCCCTTGTTGTAGTGGTAGTGGGCTTCAGTTTTTCCACCCCGCACCCGCCCGAGACCCGCCCTTGATCAGGGCAGGCTGCAGGCGGGTTCGGGATTGGAGGGAGTTACGCGCGCCAGCGTCAGCCGGTGAGGCCGAGGCTGCAGTGGCGGGCGATACCGGACGGGCTGTCTTCAGCGTTGCGCTGTTCGGCTGCATCCAGGGGGTTCTGCTGAACCTCGTTCACCGAGGCCAGGAAGACGAATTGTTCTGCACATGCATCGTTCAGCGGCTGGTCGGAACGTCCGGGCAGACCTGCTGCAGGCATCGTCACAGTGGCGATACCGGATGTGCACATGGATAGGAACGGGTGAAAGGCAATGAGGCGGTGCCTCGGCCGTCGACGGCCTTGCCGGCCGTGGCGGAGTTCGGAGCGAACCCCGAAGGTGTCGGATGAACTCATGGGTAAAGCCTGCCTATTGTTTTTGTCGGTCGTGGGCTTACAGGGTGGCGATGAACACCCCATGTAGTTACTCATCAGAAAAGCTGATCTGGCGGTCAGGTTTTCCGAATTATATACACGCTGTGAACATCACAAACAACAATTTCTTTCATAATTGTGTACAAACAGTAGATTGGATCTTCGCCTGATTACGGCCTAACGGCTCTGGCACGGGCTCGTAGACGATGCAGGTCAGGGCTTGGCCTTCTCCTTCTGGCGCTTGAGGAAGTCGACCTTCCACTGCTCCATCCCGAGGTATTCGGAGTCCAGGTTGGCCTCGACCTGGTAGCGCGCCTTGAGTGCTTCCACCTCCTGGCGATGCTCGGCGAGGAAACGGTCGAAGCGTGCGATCAGCTCCGGGTGTTTGAGGCTGGAGAGATTGAATGTGCCGCGGGTATGCGGGAGCTTCGGATCGAACACCAGCGCACCGGGGCGGGCACGGATGTTGTCGAGGTAGTAAGTAGCGACCACCACGTTGTAGTAGGCGCCGTCAGCTTGCTGCTTCATCGCCTGCTTGATCATCTGGCCGAGGTCGGCGCTGCGGACCACCTCGGTCTGGCCGGCATCGATGCGCTCCTGGTAACTCCAGGGCGTCCAGCCGTCCACCACCGCCAGCCTGGCCAGGCTGTCAACGCCCTGCCCCTGCCGCTTGGGCGCTACCAACACCCCGTCTACGTAATCCACTACCGGCAGGCTATAGGTAATGTCCTTGCCGCCCTTCAGGTCGCCCGCCCAGTTGGGATTGTCCGGGTACTTGAAGTCGATGCTGCCGTTGAGCAAATGCTGCGTGAGCTGATTGACCGGCAACGTCTGGTACTGGATATCCAGACCGGCGTCACGGGCGAACAGGTCCAGCAGATCGCGGGCGAAGCCCTGATATTCCCCCTGGTCGCTTACCCAGTAATGAGGCTGGAATGCCTGCTTCTCCACACCGATCACATAGGTCTGCGCCAGGGCACCATTGGCGGACAGAAGGCCGGCAGCCAGCCAGCCGAAAACCCGAGGTTTCATGACATCCTCCTTGTTCTTCTTGGGCGGGATAGACAGGAGCGGGATCACCCCGCTCCCGGTGGCGAGTTACTCGCCGGACACCAGTTGACGCGCCAGTTGGTTGTGGCGCTCCAACACGCGCGGCAGATCCACGGTGACCAGATGGCCATCGCGCACCACTACCTTGCCGTTGATCACGCTGGTGGAAACGTGGGTCGGGGTGCAGAACACCAGCGCTGCCAGCGGGTCATGCAGGGCGCCGGCATAGGCGACGTGATTGAGTTCGAAGGCCACGAAGTCCGCAGCCATGCCCGGTGCCAGGGCTCCGATGTCGTCGCGGTTGAGTACCTTGGCTCCGCCCAGGGTGGCGATTTCCAGGGCCTCGCGAGCCGTCATGGCATCCGGACCGAAGCCCACACGCTGCAGCAGCAATGCCTGGCGCACCTCGCCAATCATGCTGGCACCGTCGTTGGAGGCGGAGCCGTCCACACCCAGGCCTACCGGCACGCCGGCGTCGCGCATGCGGCGTACCGGGGCGATGCCGGAAGCCAGGCGCATGTTCGAGCAGGGGCAATGGGCAACGCCGGTGCCGGTACGGGCGAACAGCTCGATGCCGTGTTCGTCCAGCTGCACGCAGTGGGCGTGCCAGACGTCGTGGCCGACCCAGCCCAGGTCTTCGGCATATTCGGCCGGCGTCATGCCGAATTTCTCGCGGCTGTAGGCGATGTCGTTGACGTTCTCGGCCAGGTGCGTGTGCAGGGAAACCCCGTATTGACGGGCCAGTACCGCGGCTTCGCGCATCAGGTCGCGGCTCACCGAGAACGGCGAGCACGGTGCTACCACCACCCGCAGCATCGAGCCGTGGGAGGCGTCGTGGTAATCCTCGATCAGGCGCTGGGATTCCTTGAGGATGTCGGCTTCCTTCTCCACCACGGAGTCCGGCGGCAGACCGCCCTGGCTGCGGCCGACGCTCATGCTGCCGCGAGCGGCATGGAAGCGCATGCCGATCTCACCAGCGGCGTGGATGCTGTCATCCAGCTTGCAGCCATTGGGGTAGATGTAGAGGTGGTCGCTGGAGGTGGTGCAGCCGGAAAGGATCAACTCGGCCATCGCGGTCTGGGTTGAAACGCCGATCATCTCCGGAGTCAGGCGCGCCCAGATCGGGTACAGGTTGGTGAGCCAGTTGAACAGCTCGCCATCCTGGGCCGCAGGCACCACGCGGGTAAGGCTCTGGTACATGTGGTGGTGGGTGTTGACCAGGCCGGGAATGACGATCTTGCCCTTCATATCCAGCACTTCGTCGGCACTCTGCGGCAGCTCGCTGGTCGGTCCGACCTGCACGATGCGGTTGTCCTCGATGAACATCCCGCCCTGCCGGATCTCCCGGCGCTGGCCATCCATGGTCACCAGCAGGTCGGCGTTCTTGATCAAGAGTGTCTTGGCCATACAGGGCTCCTTGTAGGGTGCGCCGTGCGCACCGGTGGGCGGACAGGAAGTTATTGGTGCGCACGGCGCACCCTACGCAAAAGCGTATGTACTGCTTGGAATTCGGATTACGAGGGCGGTCAGCCGCCGGTCATGCTCATGAAGCGCACCACCTGGACCTGGGAATCCGCTTCGAAATGGTGCCGCTCGGGCTTCAGCCTGAGGGCATCGATCAGCGCCGCACGGAGTCGCTCGCCATCGCCGGGGTGACGACGGATCAGCGCCTTGAGGTCCAGCGCACCTTCATGGCCGAGGCAGAGCACCAGCTTGCCTTCGGCGGTGACGCGCACACGGTTGCAGTCGCCGCAGAAGTTGCGGCTATGAGGCGAGATGAAGCCGACCTGGGTCTCACTGCCAACCACCTGGTAGTAGCGCGACGGCCCTCCCGTGCGGTAGCTGCTGGGCAGTAGCTGGAAACGCTGTTCCACTCGCTCGCGCACTTCTTCCGAGGTGCAGAGGGTGACCTTGCGCTCGTGGCTGGAGACGCTGCCGAGGGGCATTTCCTCGATGAAGCTGATATCCAGCCCACGGTCCACCGCGAAGGCGACGAGGTCCTGAACTTCGTCATCGTTGCGGCCTTTCTGTACCACGGTGTTCAGCTTGATCCGACGAAATCCGGCAGCACGCGCGGCGTCGATGCCGGCCAGCACCTGGTCGAGACGATCGCGACGGGTGAATGCGGCGAAACGCTCGCGTTGCAGGGAATCGAGGCTGATGTTCAGACGGGTGACCCCGGCCTTGCGCAGGTCGGCGGCCATGTGACCGAGCTGGGAACCGTTGCTGGTGATGGCCAGGTCTTCCAACTCCTGGCGGGCGCCCAGACGCGTCAGCAGCGAGTTCAGTCCCTTGCGTACCAACGGCTCACCGCCAGTGATGCGGATGCGCTTCACACCCAGGCCGATGAAGGCATCAGCGACTGCGTAGAGTTCTTCAAGACTGAGGATCTGCGCCCGGGGTGCGAAGACCATGTCTTCGCTCATGCAGTAGGTGCAACGGAAGTCGCAGCGGTCAGTGACCGAGAGGCGCAGGTAGGAAATTCGACGCCCGAAGGGATCGAGCAAGTGGTTGTCTTGCATGGGTGACGTCTGCCGCAACACGCACCGGACAGGACTCCGATGACATGGACGGATGCCGAATGGAAACAGAATCAAAACTTTTTGTATACAGGAAATTCATCCAGTGGCTCGCTTGAGAGCCCTGCAAAGCGGGTGATAACATGCCCGACCTCTCGCCGGCCGGCCTTTCTGGCGCCCGGGCGAGTCAGACAAGGAGCCGATGTGAGTAGCATTCGCGAGCGCAACAGAGACCTCATCCTGCGCGCGGCCAGCGAGGAATTCGCCGAAAAAGGGTTCGCCGCCACCAAGACGAGCGACATCGCGGCCAAGGCCGGCCTGCCCAAGCCCAACGTCTACTACTACTTCAAGTCGAAAGAGAACCTCTACCGCGAGGTCCTCGAGAGCATCGTCGAGCCTCTGCTGCAGGCGTCCGCGCCCTTCAATCAGGCCGGCCACCCCCATGAAGTGCTCACGGCCTATATCCGCTCGAAGATCCGCATCTCCCGTGACCTGCCCTACGCCTCCAAGGTGTTCGCCAGCGAGATCATGCACGGCGCCCCACACCTCTCGCAGGAACAGACCGAGCACCTCAACCTGCAAGCCAAGCACAACATCGAGTGCATCCAGGGCTGGATCGATCAGGGCCTGATGGCCAAGGTCGACCCCCATCACCTGCTCTTCAGCATCTGGGCCGCAACCCAGACCTACGCTGATTTCGACTGGCAGATTTCCACCGTCACCGGCAAGCCCAGCCTCAGCGAGGCCGACTACGACGCCGCCGCGGAAACCATCATCCGTCTGGTGATCAAGGGCTGCGAAGTGGAAGAAAAGGTTTCGGCGAAGAGTGCTTGAGACCTGACACCGATGAAGGCAACCCTGCGGGTTGCTTTCGCGAATAAATTCGCTCCCACCGTAACCGCGCCCCCTAGCCCCCCCTTCGGGCTGCTTGGCAAGTGAATTTGCCCCTACAGAAGTGCAGCCCCTTCCAGCAACTGATTGAATCCTGTGGGAGCGAATTCATTCGCGATAGCGGGAGTCCAGAAAACTTCGCCCCCACAGAACTGGCGCCAATCGACACCACCCTGTGGGGGCGAATTCATTCGCTAAGGGCTGCGCAGCAGCCCCTATCAGGCGTCAGGCCGCGCCAGCGTCCGCCTTCAGGCCGGCCGCTTCTACCGCGCTGACTGCGCACTGCTCGTCGATATCGGACGTATCGCCGCTAATGCCAATGGCGCCGATCACGACTCCCTGACCATCACGGATCAGCACACCGCCCGGTGCCGGGACCAGGTTGCCGTCGGCCAGGTTGTTCACCGCACCGATGAAGGCCGGACGCTGCTGCGCGTCGGCAGCGATCAGGCGCGACCCCTTGCCCAGGGCCACGGCGCCCCACGCCTTGCCGATGGCGATCTGCGGACGAAGCATGCTGGCGCCGTCCTGGCGCTGCAGGGTGATCAGGTGGCCGCCGGCATCCAGCACGGCGATGGTCAGCGGTGCCGTGCGCAGCTCGCGACCAACGGTCAGGGCATGGTTGGAAATGCTCACAGCGGTTTCCAGGGTCAGGGTGGTCATTTTCAAGCGTTCCTCGTGAGTGGTTGAACCTTGTGCGGCGTCGTCTGGGCCAGGGCTGGCGCATTCCTGAATCCACGCGGGCGTTTTCCAGCCCGTCCTGCGACGCATCCGAAAGCTGTAGCTCACTATCCCACCGAACACAAAAAAATCAACAGATAGATACAATCACATTATTTTTTGTATACAGTATTTCCGTCAGCGTTCTGACTATCGCTGGAGAGCCCCGTGAAACAGGCGTTTTAAAAGAGTCGACACCCTGCGACCTTTAGCCTCACAAATGGCCTTGACCCTTCAGTCAGACGATGAATAGAATCCAGCCACGTAGCTTGTATACAATTTTCACAAGAAAGAGGCACAAAACATGGCCAAAATGAGAGCAATCGAGGCTGCCGTCCTGGTGATGCGTCGCGAAGGCATCGACACCGCGTTCGGCATCCCCGGCGCCGCCATCAACCCGCTGTACGCAGCCCTGAACAAGATCGGCGGCATTGACCATGTACTGGCCCGTCACGTCGAAGGCGCCTCGCACATGGCTGAGGGTTACACCCGCACCAACGCAGGCAACATCGGCGTCTGCATCGGCACCTCCGGCCCCGCCGGCACCGACATGGTCACCGGCCTGTACTCGGCATCCGCCGACTCCATCCCGATCCTCTGCATCACCGGCCAGGCTCCGCGTGCCCGCCTGCACAAGGAAGACTTCCAGGCCGTCGATATCACCAGCATCGTCAAGCCCGTCACCAAGTGGGCAACCACCGTTCTGGAACCGGGCCAGGTGCCCTACGCCTTCCAGAAGGCCTTCTATGAAATGCGCAGCGGCCGTCCGGGTCCCGTGCTGATCGACCTGCCGTTCGACGTGCAGATGGCCGAGATCGAATTCGACATCGACGCCTACCAGCCGCTGCAGGTAGTGAAGCCGTCCGCCAGCCGCATCCAGGCCGAGAAGGCGCTGGCCATGCTGAACGACGCCGAGCGCCCGCTGCTCGTCGCCGGTGGCGGCATCATCAATGCCGACGCTTCCGCCAAGCTGGTTGAATTCGCTGAGCTGACCGGCGTACCGGTCATCCCGACCCTGATGGGCTGGGGCACCATCCCCGATGACCACCCGCTGATGGCTGGCATGTGCGGTCTGCAGACCTCGCACCGCTACGGCAACGCCACCGTGCTGGAGTCCGACCTGGTGTTCGGTATCGGCAACCGCTGGGCCAACCGCCACACCGGTTCCGTTGACGTCTACACCCAGGGCCGCCGCTTCATTCACGTGGACATCGAACCCACCCAGATCGGCCGCGTATTCACCCCGGACCTGGGCATCGTTTCCGACGCCGGTTCCGCCCTGGACGCGTTCCTGGAAGTCGCCCGCGAGTGGAAAGCTGCAGGCAAGCTGAAAGACCGCAGCGCCTGGGTCGAATCCTGCCGCGAGCGCAAGCGCACCATGCAGCGCAAGACCCACTTCGACAACGTGCCGGTCAAGCCGCAGCGCGTATACGAAGAGATGAACGAGTTCTTCGGCAAGGACACCTGCTACGTCAGCACCATCGGTCTGTCGCAGATCGCTGGCGCCCAGTTCCTGCACGTCTACAAGCCGCGCCACTGGATCAACTGTGGCCAGGCGGGCCCGCTGGGCTGGACCGTTCCGGCAGCGCTCGGCGTGGTCAAGGCCGACCCGACCCGTCCGGTCGTTGCACTGTCCGGCGACTATGACTTCCAGTTCATGATCGAAGAGCTGGCCGTGGGTGCGCAGTTCAACCTGCCCTACATCCACGTACTGGTGAACAACTCCTACCTGGGTCTGATCCGTCAGGCACAGCGCGGCTTCGAAATCGACTACTGCGTGCAGCTGTCCTTCGAGAACGTCAACGCACCGGAACTCAACGGCTACGGCGTGGACCACGTCGCAGTGGTCGAGGGCCTGGGCTGCAAGGCGATCCGCGTGCATGACGCCAACGACCTGCAAGCCGCCTTCGCCAAGGCCAAGCAGCTGATGGAAGAGTTCCGCGTACCGGTTGTGGTCGAGGTCATCCTGGAGCGTGTCACCAACATCTCCATGGGTACCGAGATCAACGCCATCAACGAGTTCGAGGAACTGGCCCAGTCTGGCGCCGACGCTCCGACCGCCATCTCGCTGCTGGATTGATTGCCGTCTCCCCTCTCCTATTCGTGGTGGGAGAGGGGCTTTCACCTCCCCTCTCCCGTTCGCGGGAGAGGGGAATCAGAAGGAGACACTCATGCCCCGTTTTGCTGCCAACCTGTCCATGCTGTTCACCGAAGTGGACTTCCTGGACCGTTTCGCCGCTGCCGCCGAAGCCGGCTTCAGTGGTGTCGAATACCTCTTCCCCTACGACTTTCCCGTAGAGGAAATCCGCGCACGCCTGGACGCCAACAAGCTGGAGCAGGTGCTGTTCAACCTGCCGGCCGGTGACTGGGGCAAGGGTGAGCGTGGCATCGCCTGCCACCCGGACCGCGTGGAAGAGTTCCGCGCCGGTGTGGACAAGGCCATCGCCTACGCCAAGGTACTGGGCAATACCCAGATCAACTGCCTGGCCGGCATCCGCCCGCAGGGTTACGACTGCGCGACCATCGAGAGCACCTTCGTGGAGAACCTCAAGTTCGCCGCCGAGAAGCTCCAGGCCGCCGGCATCAAGCTGGTGATGGAAGCCATCAACACCCGCGACATCCCCGGCTTCTACCTGAACAACACCAAGCAGGCCCTGGCCATCCGCGAAAAAGTGGGCAGCGCCAACCTGTTCCTGCAGTACGACATCTACCACATGCAAATCATGGAAGGAGACCTGGCGCGCACCGTCGAGTCCAACCTCGCCGCGATCAACCATGTGCAGCTTGCCGACAACCCGGGCCGCAACGAGCCGGGCACTGGCGAGATCAACTACCGCTTCCTCTTCGCGCACCTGGACCGTATCGGCTACCAGGGCTGGATCGGCTGTGAATACAAGCCGGCAACCACCACCGCTGCCGGCCTGGGCTGGCTGAAAACCCATAACGCCATCTAAGAACGAGGTATTCAACATGGCCAAGATCGGATTCATCGGCACCGGCATCATGGGCAAGCCCATGGCTCAGAACCTGCAGAAAGCCGGCCACACCCTGTTCTTCTCCGAACACTTCGACAAGGCTCCGGCCGACCTGCTGGGCGAGAACGGCGTCGCCCTGGCCAACCCGAAAGAGGTTGCCCAGGAAGCCGAGTTCATCATCGTCATGGTTCCGGACACCCCCCAGGTCGACGACGTCCTGTTCCGCAAGGACGGCATTGCCGAAGGCGTTGGTGCCGGCAAAGTCGTGATCGACATGAGCTCCATCTCCCCCACCGCCACCAAGGTCTTCGCCGAGAAGATCAAGGCGACCGGCGCTGCCTACCTGGACGCCCCGGTATCCGGTGGTGAAGTAGGTGCCAAGGCTGCGACCCTGAGCATCATGGTCGGTGGCTGCCCGAACGCCTTCGAACGCGCGCTGCCGCTGTTCCAGGCCATGGGCAAGAACATCACCCGCGTGGGTGCAAACGGTGACGGCCAGACCGCCAAGGTAGCCAACCAGATCATCGTTGCCCTGAACATCCAGGCCGTTGCCGAAGCCCTGCTGTTCGCCGCCAAGAACGGCGCCGATCCGGCCAAGGTACGTGAGGCCCTGATGGGTGGCTTCGCCGGCTCCAAGATCCTTGAAGTCCACGGCGAGCGTATGATCAAGGGCACCTTCGACCCGGGCTTCCGCATCAGCCTGCACCAGAAGGACCTGAACCTGGCACTGTCCGGCGCCCGCGAACTGGGCCTGAACCTGCCGAACACCGCCAATGCCCAGCAAGTGTTCAGCACCTGCGCGGCGCTCGGCGGCAGCAACTGGGACCACTCCGGCCTGATCAAGGGCCTGGAGCACATGGCCAACTTCTCGATTCGCGAGGAGTAATGTTTCGTAGGACGGGTTGAGCAAGTCGCTGCCCATCGAGCCGGCAGCTCCCGCGATGGCCAGCGCCCGCTCCCCCCGTCCTACGATCCCTTTCGACCCTCCTGGTCCGAGGTGACACGGCGCCAACGACCAGGAAGGTCGATTCCAGTCCCGAGCCGCTGCGTGCGGCGGTTCGGGACTGAAATCGGCCTTGAACGCCCGGCGATTCCACTCGCCGGCATGCCGCCCCACAAGAAGCATTCGGCCACCTGGAGCCTGCCATGTCCCTCGATCCCAAAGCCTTCCTGCGCGACCTGTTCGCCACCGCCATCGCCGCCGCCCACCCACGCCAGGTACTGGCTGACCACCTGCCCGCCGACCGCTCCGGCCGCGTCATCGTCATTGGCGCCGGCAAGGCTGCCGCCGCCATGGCTGAAGTAATCGAACGCGAATGGCAGGGTGAGATCTCCGGCCTGGTGGTGACCCGCTATGACCACGGCGCCGACTGCAAGAAGATCGAAGTGGTCGAGGCCGCACATCCCGTGCCCGATGCCGCCGGCCTGGAAACCGCCCAGCGCGTGCTCAAGCTGGTGAGCGGCCTGAACGAATCCGACCGGGTGATCTTCCTGCTCTCCGGTGGCGGCTCCTCCCTGCTCGCCCTGCCTGCCGAAGGCCTGACCCTCAAGGACAAGCAGGCGATCAACAAGGCGCTGCTGAAATCCGGCGCGTCCATCTCCGAGATGAACTGCGTGCGCAAGCACCTCTCGGCGATCAAGGGCGGCCGCCTGGCCAAGGCCTGCTGGCCCGCCACCGTCTACACCTATGCGATCTCCGACGTGCCCGGCGACGAGGCCACCGTGATCGCCTCCGGCCCGACCGTGGCCGACCCGACCACCTCCGCCGAAGCACTGGCCATCCTCGCCCGCTACGAGATCGAGGTGCCCGCACATGTACGTGCCTGGCTGCAGGACCCTCGTTCGGAAACCGTCAAGCCGGGTGATCCCTGCCTTTCCCGCAGCCATTTCCAGCTCATCGCCACCCCGCAGCAGTCCCTCGATGCCGCCGCCGAGAAAGTCCGCGCCGCCGGCCTCACCCCGCTGATCCTCGGCGACCTCGAAGGCGAATCCCGCGAGGTGGCCAAGGTCCACGCCGGCATCGCCCGCCAGGTGATCCTGCATGGCCAGCCGATCAAGGCGCCGTGCGTGATCCTCTCCGGCGGCGAAACCACCGTGACCGTGCGTGGCGAAGGCCGTGGCGGGCGTAACGCAGAGTTCCTGCTGAGCCTGACCAACACCCTGAAGGGCCTGCCGGGCGTTTACGCACTGGCCGGCGACACCGACGGCATCGACGGTTCGGAAGACAACGCCGGCGCCATCATGACCCCCTGCAGCTACAGCCGTGCGATCAAGCAGGGGCTTTCTTCCAGCGATGAGCTGGACAACAACAACGGATACGGGTATTTCGCCGCCCTCGGCGACCTGATCGTCACCGAACCGACCCGTACCAACGTGAACGACTTCCGCGCCATCCTGATCCTCGAGAGCCCTGAAAAATGACGCCTGACAAGAAAGTAAAAATCCTCGCCACCCTCGGTCCGGCGATCAAAGGCATCGACGACATCCGCCAACTGGTGGAAGCCGGCGTCAACCTGTTCCGCCTGAACTTCAGCCATGGCGAACACGCCGATCACGCCCAGCGCTACCAGTGGGTGCGCGAAGTGGAGCGCCAGCTCAACTACCCCATCGGCATCCTCATGGACCTGCAGGGACCGAAGCTGCGCGTGGGCCGCTTTGCCGATGGCAAGGTGAACCTGGAGCGAGGCCAGGCCTTCCGCCTGGACCTGGACAACACCCCTGGCGATGCGCGCCGGGTCAACCTGCCGCACCCGGAAATCATCGAGGCCCTGGAACCGGGCATGAACCTGCTGCTGGACGACGGTCGTCTGCGCCTGCAGGTAACTGCGAGCCACGCCGATGCAGTGGAAACCACCGTGATTGCCGGCGGCGAACTGTCCGACCGCAAGGGCGTCAACGTGCCGGAAGCGGTGCTGCAACTCTCGCCGCTGACCGCCAAGGACCGCCGTGACCTGGATTTCGGCCTGGACCTGGGCGTGGACTGGGTCGCCCTGTCGTTCGTGCAGCGCCCTGAAGATATCGTCGAAGCCCGCGAGCTGATCAAGGGCCGCGCCTTCCTCATGGCCAAGATAGAGAAGCCCTCGGCCGTGGTGCATTTGGAAGAGATCGCCCGCCTCTGCGACGCCATCATGGTTGCCCGTGGCGACCTGGGCGTCGAAGTGCCGGCGGAGAATGTGCCGCGCATCCAGAAGGACATCATCCGCACCTGCCGCCAACTGGGCCGTCCGGTCGTGGTGGCCACGCAGATGCTGGAATCCATGCGCTTCTCCCCTGCCCCGACCCGCGCCGAGGTGACCGACGTTGCCAACGCCGTGGCCGAGGGCACCGACGCCGTGATGCTGTCCGCTGAAACCGCTTCCGGCGACTATCCGCTGGAAACCGTGCAGATGATGAGCAAAATCATCCGTCAGGTGGAAAACGGCCCGGACTTCCAGAGCCAGCTCGACGTCAGCCGTCCGCAGGCCGAGGCCACCTCGTCAGATGCCATCAGCTGCGCAATCCGCCGCATCAGCAGCATCCTGCCGGTAGCCGCACTGGTGAACTACACCGAGTCGGGGAGCTCCAGCCTGCGCGCCTCCCGTGAGCGCCCGAAGGCACCGATCCTCAGCCTGACGCCGAACCTCAACACCGCGCGTCGCCTGACTGTGGCCTGGGGTATCTATTCGGTCGTCAATGAACGCCTGCACAAGGTCGAGGAAGTCACCAGCACCGCGCTGGAGATTGCCCAGGCCCAGGGTATGGCCAAGCGTGGCGATACCGTGGTGATCACCGCCGGCGTGCCGTTCGGCCAGCCGGGTAGCACCAACAGCCTGCGGATCGAAACCCTGCATTGATGTGACACGCCCGGAGCGACGGGGTCCAAAGAGAACCCGCGCTCCCCGCACCGGCCTCGATGCCGGGCGGCAACAGAAATCCCATCTGGCCATTGCCAGTTATGCGGGCGCCCTCTCACCGGGGCGCCTCCTTTTTTTCAAGCTGCCATGTACCGACTGCCACTACGACCCGAAGTCCGTAGCTGGGCATCCGCCCAGTTGAACGGCTTCAGCCAGATATTCCTCCAGCGCCACCCCGGTTGCGGTGCGCTGATCCTGCTCGCCATCGCTGTGGGGGCCCCGAGCCTGCTGGGCGGCGCCCTGCTTGGCGGTGCCACCGCCTGGCTCACCGCCGTGCGCCGCCGCTACGCCCCCGAAGATATCGAAGCCGGCCTCTACGGCTACAACGGCGTCCTGCTTGGCCTGCTGCTGAGCGTCCGTTTCGAGCCTTCGCTCTACCTGGCGCTGCTGATCTTCTGCGCCGCCGGGCTTTCCAGCCTGCTGCTCAACGCCCTGCTCAAAGCCGTCCGCCAGCGCAACTGGCTGCCGGCCTACACCTCGCCCTTCGTCGGTCTCGGCTGGCTGTTGCTGGCCCTGGGTGGGCCACTGGAGCTGACGCCCTCCCCCACTGCCGCCGCTACGCTGCAACCCGGCTGGGTCGACACGCCACTGGCGCTGGTGCGCGGCATCGGCCAGGTGATCTTCCTTGACCAGCCCTTCGCCGGTGGCCTGGTGCTGGCCGCGCTGTTCCTGGCCGGCTGGAGGGTGGCGCTCTGGGCACTGTTGGGTTCGGCCACCGCGCTGATCCTGGCGCTGCTCCACGGCATGCCGATGCAAGCGGTGCTGGGTGGACTGTTCAGCCTCAACGGTGCGCTGATCGCCCTGGCCCTGGGCAAGGACCTGCGCCGTCCCTGGTGCGCCCTGGCAGGTGTCCTCCTGGGCGTGGTCCTACAGCCCGGCTTTGGCGCCATCGGCCTGCCCGCCATGACCGCACCGTTCATTCTTGCCTGCTGGCTGGTGCTGGCGGCCAAGCGGATGATGGGACTGGTTCAGCCTGCACCGTCACGGACGCTGTAGGAGCGAGCTTGCTCGCGAAGGCTTTGCATGGACTGTTCGCGAGCAAGCTCGCTCCTACCCGTTCAACTGCATGCGCCCAAAAAAGAAAAAGCCCGGACCAGGTCCGGGCTTTTTCATGGAGCTTGATACGCTTCAGGCGATCTTCGCCAGGAGGTCACGCGCTTCCTGTTTCTGCTCATCGTCACCGTCACTGATGACTTCGTTGAGGATGCTGCAGGCCGCCTCGATATTACCTTGCTCGATATAGGCCAGAGCCAGGTTGAGCTTGGTGATGTTCTCCTGGCGGGCATCCAGCTTGTCCAGCTCTTCCAGGCTGACCATCGGATCCACGAACTCCGCGGTAAGCTCGTCCAGGCTCTCGGCCTGGGGCAGTTCCGGCAGGTCGCCAAATGGGCTCAGGGTGTCGGCATCCAGGGTCAGTTCGAAGACTTCCGGCAGTTCCTGCAGATTGGTGGGGAAGCCCAGGTCGTCCTCCACCGTCGGGAAGGCCTGGATCACAGCGGCCTTGCGCTTGGGCTCGGCGGTCTTGAAGGGACTGACCTGTTCCCAGTCAGCGTCCAGCGGATAGCCGTCGAAGTCGGATTGCAGATCGTCGATGGGTTCGTTGCTCACCTCGGCCATGGCTGGGCTCGTTTCGTCCAGCACGAACACAGGCTCGCCCGGCGCTGCTGCCGAACCGATATCCGTATAGCGGGCGACGATGGCGGCAAGGCGCCCTTCGTCAGCGTGGAGTTCGCGCAGGGCGGCTTCTTCAAGGGTGAAGGCAACCGGATCACGCAGCTCACCCAGCACTTCCAGCAGACGGAAACGCAGGTCGAGGCGCTGAGGCTCCTTGTCAACGGCCGGCTGCAGCACAGCCAGGGCCTCACGCCAGCGGCCGTAGGCAATGTAGATGTTGGCGCCTTCCAGCGCATCGGACGCAATCTTGATGGAGGGAGTCGCGACGACCTTTAGCGGGACTACGGCAGCGACAGGCGCCGGTTTCGGCATGACCGGGGCAGCGGGCCGTACCTCCTCGTGGCGGTGCTGCAAGGCCACCTTGGCCTTGCCGGTGGTCTGGGCCTCTTCGAGTTCCTGTTCCTGGGCATCGCGACGGGAGCGGCGCAGCAGCACCCAATCGAGCAGGAACAGCAACACCAGGCCGGAAACCATGATCGCCCACCAGAACGGGCTGATGCCGGAGTTGCCCTGCTGTACCGGAGCCCGCTGTTCGGCAGCCTGGGCGGCGGGGATCACCGCAGGAACGGCGGCTACAGGCTGGGCCTGCGCTGGTTCGACAACCGGCGCAGTGGCCATCTGCTGGATCTGGTTGCGCAACGCAGTCACTTCCTGGTCACTGCCGCTCAATTGCTGCTGCATGGCGTCCAGCTTGGTCTGGAGCTCGGCGATATGCTGCCGCAGCTCCGCGCGCTCGGCTTCACCCTGGGCGATGCTGGAATCCACCCGCTGCTGGGCCTGGGTCAGCTCATCCAGGGTCGGACCAGCGGGCGTTGCGACAACCGGAGCCGGCGTCGGCGCTGGGTCTTGTGCGACCACAGGTGCCGCTGGAGCAGTGGCCTGGACGGCGGCGTCGGGCAACAACAGGGATTGCCCAACATGGAGGCGGTTGATGTCCCCACCCGGGAAAGCCTTGGGATTGAGAGCGTAGATACCATCCAGCATCTGCTGCTGGCTCATGCCACTCCCGGCGCTCAAGCGCTTGGCAATCAGCCAGAGGCTGTCACCTCGTACAACCTGGTAGTGATTACCCTGGGTCGCAGCAGGCGCCGGCTTGGGTTGTACCGGTGCAATGCTCGCGGTTGCGACCGACGTCTCGTGAGCCGGGCTGACCGGCGCGGCGCTTGCGGTAAATGCCGAACCGGGTGGATCCAGCAGCAGGGTGTATTCGCGCAGCAGCTTACCGTTGGGGCGAGCGACTTCGACGATGAAATTCAGGTAAGGCTCGCGGACCGGCTTGCTGGACGCCACGCGGATGCGGCTGCCGGAGCCACGGATCACCGGGCTGAAGCGCAGGTCGTTGAGAAAGATAAAGCGGTCGACGCCGGCACGCTCGAAATCATCAGCGGATGCGAGGCGGATCTTGATTTCGCTGTCATTGAGGTCACCGACCTCCAGCAGCTCGATCTCGGCGTCCAGCGGCTGGTTGAGGGCGGAGTGCAAGGTAATTTCGCCTAGCCCCAACGCAGGTACCAGACCCGAGTACAGTGCAGAGCCGGACGCAAGCGTCAAAAGGAGCTTGTGAACCCTTGCCATATGTCCTCCCCGATCATCCGTAACCACGCAACTGGCTCCTGATATCCCACCCGGGCATCCTCGAAGCGACGTGAAATACGTTGACCTCAAAACAACAGTGATAGTGGGTGGAGCTCCTTATCCATTCCACTCGAGACCTACAGCTTCGGGCTCTCCGCTCCCTCGCCCGGAATAATGGCAGCTGGCCACAAACCTGGGCTGTAGCTTACTCCACTATAGGAAAGATTTCGCTAGGGGCTTGACAAAAATTTCATCGTGCGATTTGCACGCTCAACGCCTTGCAGGACGCACGCCCCAGGCCGGCACAACGGCCATCAGGAAGAGTAGCGCAACCAGCCAGAAGCTCTGCTCGAATGCCAGCACTTCGGCTGCAGCATTGCCGCCACCTGCGGCGTGGCGCCACTCGATAAAGAAGGTCAGCAGATTGACTCCAAAGGCGCCACCCAGCTGACGAACGAATGTGATGGCACCCGCTCCCAGCGCCAGCTCTTCCGAGCTGAGGACGTCCAGCGCCCCCGTACTCATCGCTGGCAGGAGCAAACCGAGCCCCAGCCGGCCGACGCAGGCCCAGCCGCAGAGCGCCAGAAACGAAGCCCCGTGCCCCGCCAACCCGAGGCCCGCCGACGACAACGCGAACACCAGGAGGCCGAACACCAGCATGGAGGCAGCCGACAGGCGGTCGCTCGCCCAGCCACCAATAAAGGACGCCAGCCCCAGCACCACACCAGTCGGCAACATCAGAAGACCGGCCCGCCCGGCGCTATAACCCTCTACCGTCTGCAGGTAGAGCGGAATCAGGTAGGTGGAGCCGTACAGCCCAAGGCCAAGCACCAGGGCGACCCAGCTCGCCTTGCGAAACGCGGCGTGGCGCCAGAGTTGCAGCGGCAGCAGGGGGCGTTCGCAGGTGCGACTGCGGCGCAGGAAGGCCACGGTGCATGCCACGCCAAGTAATCCCGGCAGCCATGCACTGGGGGCCAGCCAGCCGAAACGCTGGGCTTCGGCCAGGGAACCAAGCAAGGCGAACAGCGCGACGCTCAGGAGAGTGAAAGCTGGCAGGTCGACGCCTGGCGTGTTGCGGTCGCGCACGCTGGGCATCAGCCATTGGGCACCGATCAGCGCGAGGAGACAGAGCGGCAGCGGCAACCAGAACACCGCACCCCAGCCGAAATGGTCGATCAGGTAGCCACCGATGGTCGGCCCGAGGGTCGGCGCCACCATGATGCCCAGCCCGTAGATGCCCAGGGCCATGCCACGACCGCCTTCGGAATAGACGCGAAAGATCAGCACCATCGCCAGCGGCTGGATGATGCCGGCGCAAGCCCCCATGACGATGCGCAGGGCGATCAACTGCCAGGCCGATGTGGCCACCAGGGCCAGGAGCGATGCCAGGCAGAACAGGCCAAGCCCGAACTGCACCGTGCGCCGCGCACCCAGCCGCGCCTGGCACCAGGCTGCCAGCAACAGGCCAGCCGTCATGGCAGCGAGGAATCCGGTGGAAAGCCATTGCGCCAGCGGCCGGCCAATGCCGAAGTCGGCCATGATCGCCGGCAAGGCAACGTTGATACTGGTGGAGGCGAGGATCATCGCCATGCTGCCGAGCATCAGCAGGCCTAGCAGCCATTGCGGATAGCGGGCGCCGAAGCGCTCGTGAAGCGCCTCGAGGTCCTGCCCCATCAGAGGCGGTCCAGGTTCGTCAGAATCCGCGCGTGAACCTGCTGGCAGCGGCGCAGCTCTTCATCCTCGATACCGGCGAAGAGTTCCTGGCGCAGCTGGCTGGAGATGGCTTCGATCTTTTCGATGAGGGGACGGGCCGGCGGGCACAGGGCGATCTTCTTCGCCCGGCGATCTTCGGCTACGGCCATGCGCTGGATCAGCCCCTGTGCCTCAAGGCTATCCAGCAGACGGGCCAGGGTCGGGCCTTCGACGCCGACGCTCTTGGCCAGCTCGCGCTGGGTGGGCAAGTCGTCCTCGAAACGGGACAGGTGCAGCAATACCAGCCAGCGGGCCTGGGACAGCCCCATGCCGGCCAGACGGCGGTCGAGTTCGGCGCGCCACGCGCGGGACATCTGTGCGAGCTGCATGGCGAAACGGTGTTGATCGGGGTAGGACATCGAAATTGACTCGGACTTCTTATACTAATAATTAGCCAGCTAATCATAGCCGCAAGCCGCGAGCAAGTCCCCCCGCCCTACCACTTGACGTACTGGTCCTCGACAAAGCCCCACATCCTGTCGATCTGCACCGGTTCACGCCCCGCCGGTCGCAGGGTGCCGCTGAATCGGCCGAACACCTGCTTGAAATTACTCGCAATGAAACCGAGGTTCAGGCGCTCCTCATGCAAGCCCTCGCCAACGAACGTCAGCTCGACCTGACCATCATGGGAAGCGACGCTCCAGGTCTTCAGAGGCTGGTCGCGGTCGAAGGCAAAACGGACCGTATCGACCTTGATCAGCTCCCCATCCAGCCAGAAGCAGTTTTCGGTGAAGCTGGTCTCGTTCACCCCGCAGGACAGGTTCAACCCGACTCGCAACCCGTCAGCCAGGCCGGACAGGCAGGCCCAGTTCCAGTTGGTTTCCGGGCGCATGTAGCCCGCGGACCAGTCGTTATGGGCGAAGGCGCCGATTTCCGCGAGATCGAAATTCCCCAGCACGCTGCTCACCTGGCCACGACAGGCGACCCCCGCCACCTTCTGCGCATACACCCAGCCATTCACCGCCGTCGGCGTGCAGATGCACATGGGCTGGAACGCCGGCTCCCGCTCGCTGAACGACGCATCGATGCGGGTACCGTCATCCAGCTCTACCAGCAGGCGCTTTTCACCGGTTTCGGAGCGGTTTTCCAGGCGCAGCAGGTTGCGGCCCTGGCGCAGCTCGCAAATGCCCTCGTCCGGCGATTGCGAGAACGAAGTGCCCAGGCCCAACGGCAACTTGAATTGACGCTCGATCATGCGCCCGCTGGCGGGATGGAAGAGGTAGACGAAACCAACCCCCACCAGACTGAGGTTGGCCAGGGCGCACCCGCCAATCAGCTCGTTGCCGAGCAGGCCGAAGTACTGGAACTGGTGGAAGCGCCGCCACTTGGCCAATGCCCCCAGGCGGCGCCCCATGGGCGAGCGGAAGTCGAAGTCGCGGTAGTTGATGAGGCCGGGGGCGGCGGGAAATATGCCGTAGTGCGGCTGGCCGTCAGCCTGGATCAGCTTGTCCATGCGGATCGCTCGATGCGGGAGGAGCGGCGATGCTATCACCGGCCAAGGCCCCGGACAGTCACGGCTCGCGCCATCCGGAGCGACGAATTGAGTTCTGCACGAAAAGTCGCCGAGCGAAGGCCAGGCAAGGCAAAAGTTGGTGAGGAAGCGGAGTTAACGACTGTTAATGAGCATTCCGAACCAAGTTTTAACGACGCATGGCCGAGCGCAGGCAGTTTTCGTCCGACTCAAGCCACCACCCGATTGCGGCCGAAAGCCTTGCCTTCGTACAGGGCGCGATCCGCATGCTCATACAGCTCATAGAGCTTGCCCAAGGGCATGCCCGGCTGCGGATGGACGCAGGCAACGCCAATGGACATGGTCAGCACTGGTGCCGTGGGTGAAGCCTCATGGCGGATAGACTGCTCTTCCAGCGTCGCCCGCAGCTTCTCGGCGCAGCGGCGCGCCTCCTGCTCCCCGATGTCATAGAGCAGCACGGCGAACTCCTCTCCCCCCAGGCGAACCGCCATATCCAGGGGCCGACGCGCGGTGCCTTCGAGCACACGGGCGACTTGCTGCAACACCAGGTCGCCGGCCTGATGGCCGTAGCGGTCGTTATAGGCCTTGAAGTGGTCGACGTCACAGAGCAACAGGGCCAGGCCGTGCCGTTCACGCTGGGCCTGGCGCCATAGACGCTCCAGCTGCCGATTGAAACTGCGGCGGTTGTACAGGCCGGTCAGGCTGTCGTGATCCGCCAGTACCCGCATCAGGCGGCTGATGAGGAAATGCTCGCGGGATTTGAACTCCAGCAGGTAGCAGCCGACTGCACCGGCGATGTTGCCAAACAGCAGGAACAGCAGGTTGTTGATCAACCTTGGCCAGGGCAGTCCGGCCCAGAGCTCCAGCCCCACATAGGCCAGCAGGATCACCAGGGAAACGCCCAGCGCCTCCACCAGCCGCAACCCCACCAGGAAGTAGGCGGCCATGCAGACCAGCAACAGACCCTCGTAGGGGAAGGACGGATCGCTGCGATGGGCGATGGCCACCACCGCCCCGGCGCCCACGCCCAGAGAACCGATGCAGACCAGGCTCAGGGGGGCCAGCAGGTGCCGATGGCGGCGTTGGAGCATCAGCACGCCGCAGCCCAGCAGCAGTCCCAGCACGCCGAGCCGAACGGCCAGCATCCACCAGCGGGTCTCACTGCTGATCAGGTAGAAATCGAGCACGGCAAATGCCAGCCAGATCAGCAGGCCAGCACTCAGGGCGATGCGTTTGAGGTCGAAGTTCTCTTCGAGGAAATAATCGCGATACTCGCGCTCCAGCGAGCGCGTGAAGCGGAGATGCCGGAATCCCAGGGCCAGTTGGTCGGCATAGGGATTGGGACGAACGTCGTTAAGCCAGGCAGTATTGTTGTAGGACACGTCCACCCCTTCTGTCGGAGGCCTCTGACGCACATTAGCCGGTCGTGCGCTGCGTCACAAGTTCGTCGTTTTGCCCCGTCATTTTATCGACGCCGGAATGACCGGCGTCGAATCAAGCCTCGAACTCCGCCTGCAGGGCCGCGCGCACGCAATGCAACACGCCGTCGGGCACGCGGCCAGCGAACAGCTCGGCCACCTCGGCCACGGGAGGCAGTTCGCCTTCGCCGTCAAGGAAGGCGTCCTGAATCTCGCCCAGCAGATCTTCCGGCAGGTCCAGCGCCTGTTCCAGACTCAATTGCTGATTGCCGATGGTCTCGGCCAGCAGGCTGTAGACGTTCTTCTCGCTGCAATTGAGCTGACGGGCAATCTGCGCCGGTGTCATGCCCGCACGAGCCAGGCTCACCAGTTCATGGCGCAGGTCGGTGACGGCACGCGGTGCCTCACCGGCGCCATTGCCGTTGAGCACTTCGAGGAAGGCCTCGCCGTAACGCTCCAGCTTGCGCGCGCCCACACCGCTGACCTGGGCCATTTCAGAGAGGCTGCGCGGCTTGCTGCGGAGCATTTCCAGCAGGGTCGCGTCAGGGAAGATGACGTAGGGCGGCACGCTGTGCTCTTCCGCCAGCTTGCGACGCAGCGTACGCAGGGCTTCCCACTGCTCGCGCTCTTCGCCACGCACCAGTTGGCTGGCGGCGCTGGCGGTGGGTTTGGGTGCCTTGGTCGACAGGTCCCGACGCAGCTCCAGTTGCACCTCGCCACGCAGCAGCGGGCGGCAGGCCTCGGTCAGGCGCAGGCCGCCGAAGCCTTCCAGGTCGACGTCCGCCAGGCCGCGGGCCACCAACTGGCGGTACAGGGTGCGCCAATCGCCTTCGGAAAGGTTCTTGCCCATGCCGAACACCGAGAGGTGCTGGTGGCCGGAGGACCGCACCTTCTCGTTGTCTCGTCCGAGCAACAGATCCACCAGATGGCCGACGCCGTAGCGCTGGCCGCTGCGGTGGATGGTCGAGAGCGCCAGACGCGCGGGCTCTGTGGCGTCCCAGGTCTGCACGCCGTCGGTGCAGATATCGCAGTGGCCACAGGGCTGCGGCAGTTCTTCGTCGAAGTAGGCCAACAGTGCTTGCCGGCGGCAGCGGGTTTCCTCGCAGAGCGACAGCATCGCGTCCAGCTTGTGCTGTTCGATGCGCTTGTGCCGCTCGTCACCCTCCGAGTTGCTCAGCATCTGCTTGAGCAGCAACACGTCCTGCAGCCCATAGGCCATCCAGGCATCCGCAGGCAGGCTGTCCCGGCCGGCACGGCCCGTTTCCTGGTAATAGGCTTCGAGGGACTTGGGCAGGTCCAGGTGGGCCACGAAGCGCACGTTGGGCTTGTCGATGCCCATGCCGAAGGCAATGGTGGCGACCATGATCAGCCCTTCCTCATTGAGGAAACGCTTCTGGTGGAAGGCTCGCAGGTCGTTGGACAGGCCCGCGTGATACGGCAGCGCCGGGAACCCCTGCTCGGAAAGGAAGGCCGCCACCTCCTCCACCTTCTTGCGCGACATGCAGTAGACGATGCCCGCATCGCCGCGTCGCTCAGCGAGGAAGCCCAGCAGCTGCTTGCGCGGCTGATCCTTCGCGACGATGCGATAGAAGATGTTCGGGCGGTCGAAGCTGGAGAGGAAACGCTCGGCGTTCTGCAAGTGCAGGCGCTGCACCATCTCTTCGCGGGTCCGCATGTCGGCGGTGGCGGTCAGCGCCATGCGCGGCACGTTCGGGAAGAGTTCAGCCAGTTGGCCCAGCTGCAGGTACTCGGGGCGGAAATCATGGCCCCATTGGGACACGCAGTGGGCTTCATCGATGGCGAAGAGGCCGATCTGCAGCCGCTGGAGGAAGGCCAGCATGCGGGGTTGCACCAGGCGTTCCGGAGCGAGATAGAGCAGCTTGATCTCGCCCTGGCGCAGACGATCGGCAATTTCCCGCTGGGCTTCCGCGGACAGCGTGGAATTCAGCGCCACGGCCGGCACGCCCAGTTCGTCCAGGGTGGCGACCTGGTCTTCCATCAGCGCGATCAGCGGCGAAACCACCACCGTCAGGCCCTCGCGCAGCAACGCCGGCACCTGGTAGCAGAGCGACTTGCCACCACCGGTGGGCATCAGCACCAGGGCATCGCCACCGGTGGCTACACGTTCGATGATCGAGGCCTGGTTGCCGCGGAAAGCGTCGTAGCCGAATACGTCTTTGAGGATGCGCAGTGCCTGGTCGAGCATGGGGGTCTCCGGAACAAGCCGCGCATTATACGTCAGCCGCACCGGCAATTTGGCCACGCCTATCGCCCGCGCCTTTTGCCGCGAACCTCGCACTCGACTAGAATTCAGCGTCGTTTATTCCTCAAGGTAGTCCCACGATGTCCTTCGCTGAGCAACTGTCCCGCCTGCAAGCTTTTCTCGACGCCGATGATCTGCACGAAGAGGCTCTGGACTATGTGGCCACCCATGGCTACCTGAGTGCCCTGTCGATCTGCCCGGACCAGGTGCCCGAGCGCGAATGGATCGACGCCCTCTTCTCCGAGCCGCCGCACTATCGCAGCGACGCCGAGCGCGAAGAGATCGAATCCACTCTGCTGGCCCTCAAGGCCCACATCGCCCGCCAACTGGCCAGCGACGAAGACCCCGAAATGCCCTGCGACCTGGACCTGGGCGAGGATCCGGACGATTCCGACCTGCGCGGCTGGTGCATCGGTTTCATGGAAGGCGTGTTCCTGCGCGAGGAAACCTGGTTCGAGAACGCCGAAGAGGAAGTCAGCGAACTGCTGCTGCCGATCATGGTGGGCTCGGGCCTGTTCGACGAGCAGCCCGAATTCGCCGAAATCGCCAAGGACCGCAACCTGGTGGACGAAATGGTCGAGCAGATCCCCGAACTGCTGACCGCCCTCTTCCTGCTCTGCAACGCACCAGAAGAAAAACCCGCGCTGCTCAAGCCCCGCCACCACTAAGGCCGGCGCGCATGGCGCACAGCGATATCCAGCAGCAGCGCCACCCGGCGCTGCGCATGGTTCTCCTGATCATCGGCTGGCTCAGTGTCGCCCTGGGCGTGATCGGCATCTTCGTGCCGGTCCTGCCCACCACGCCTTTCCTGCTGCTCGCCGCGGCCTGCTTCGTACGCAGCTCGCGGCGTTTCTACCTCTGGCTGGTGGAACACCCGAAGCTCGGCCCCTGGATTCGCGATTATCTGGAGGGCCAGGGCATTCCCCTCAAGGGCAAGGTCTACGCCCTGGTACTGATGTGGGCCAGCATCACCCTCTCCTGCTTCCTCGTGCCCCTGCCCTGGGCCCGTGGTTTCATGCTCACCAGCGCCGTACTGGTCAGCATCTACATCCTTCGCCAGAAGACCCTGCGCAGCCACTGAAACCGGCCAGCGGCAAAACCTCGATTCCCGCCTAGACTCTGAGCATCCTGGGCGGAGAGATGGCGAATGCGGCGGCGATGGGCGGCAATGGGACTGCGGAAACCCTCGTGGCTGGCTTGGCAAGGCGGCTGCCTGCTCGCCGGGCTGCTGCTCTGCCTGGCCAGCGTGCTGGCCAACTGGGATTTCGACCTGATCCTGCAGAACGCCACCAAGCGCTATGGCGACCTCGGCCCCGCCAAGGGACGCATCCTCGCCTGGAGCGAACTGATCCAGGCCAGCATCGACCTGCCAGAAGGCGAGAAGCTCACAGCAGTCAACCGCTTCTTCAACCGCCAGTTCCGTTTCACCGACGACATCCGCACATGGCGCCAGAACGACTACTGGGCCACCCCCGTCGAGGCCCTGATCAAGGGTGCCGGCGATTGCGAGGACTACTCCATCGCCAAGTACTTCACCCTGCGCCGCCTCGGCATCCCCGCCGAGAAGCTGCGCATCACCTACGTCAAGGCCCTGCGCCAGAACCAGGCGCACATGGTCCTCACCTATTACAAGACGCCCACCGCCGATCCCCTGGTGCTGGACAACCTGATCGGCGAGATACGTCCGGCGTCGCAGCGCACCGACCTCTTGCCCGTGTACGCCTTCAACGCCGAAGGCCTCTACACCGGCGCCAAGCGTGCCGGGGATACCAAGAAACTGTCGCGCTGGCAGGACCTGCTGAAAAAAATGAGAGCCGAAGGCTTCGCCATTGGAGAGGGTTAGCCCATGTCGTTACTCAAGCAACTGTTCCTGGCCATCTGCCTGCTGCTCGCGCTGGCCTTCGCCGGCAGCTTCCTCGCGGGCGTGGAGAGCTCCCGCGAGCAGTTGCTCAGCCAGTTGCGCTCACACGCCCAGGACGCCGCCACCGCCCTCGGCCTGTCCATGACACCTCACGTTGACGACCCGGCAATGATCGAGCTGATGGTCAGCTCCATCTTCGACAGCGGCTACTTCGCCAGCATCCGCGTGGTTCGCATCCCCGATGGCGGAGTGATCGCCGAACGCCGCACGACCACCACCAGCGACCAGGTGCCGAGCTGGTTCGCCCATCTGGTCAACCTGCGGCCCCAGGGCGGCGACGCGCTGATCATGCGTGGCTGGCAGCAGGCCGCGCGCGTGGAGGTGCTCAGCCATCCGCAATTCGCCCTGGCCAAGCTCTGGGACAGCGCCATCGGCAGCCTCGCCTGGCTGCTGCTTTGCGGCCTGGTCAGCGCCCTGGTCGGTGCCTGGCTGCTGCGCACGCAACTGCGCCCGCTGGACAACATGGTGCAGCAGGCCGAAGCCATCAGCCGCCGTGAGTTCCTTGCCCTGCCCAAGGTACCGCGCACCCCAGAACTGCGCCGCGTAGTGCTGGCCATGAACCAGATGGTGGACAAGCTGCGCAACCTCTTCGCGGAAGAAGCCGCGCGTAGCGAACGCCTGCGCGAAGAGGCATACCAGGACAGCCTCACCGGCCTGGCCAACCGCCGCCAGTTCGATATCCGCCTCGCCAACCAACTGGTGCCCAACGACCAGAACGCCGCCGGCTACCTCGTGCTGTTGCGGGTCAACGACCTCGGCGGGCTCAACCAGCGCCTCGGCGGCCAGCGCACCGACGCGCTGATCCGCGATATCGGGGAAATCCTCGGCAATCTGGTGCAGAAAAGAGGCAATCCCGACTGGCTGGCGTCGCGCAGCCGCGGCGGCGAGTTCGCCCTGCTCTGCCCCGGCCTCACCGGGGAAGACACCGAACAACTGGCAGCCGACCTCGCCAATCAACTGGAAAACCTGCATGCCACCGGTGCCAGCGACCGCAGTCCGGTCGCCCTGCTCGGCATCGCCGCCTACCGGCCGGGTGAAGACATCCAGCGGGTGATGAGCCGCGCCGACCAGGCCCTGGCCCAGGCGGCGCAAGGCACCGACCGCCCCTGGGTGCGCCTGGACGACTTCGACGCCGCGCCAGGCCAGAGCCTGCACGACTGGCGCGCATGGATCGACGACGCGCTGAGCAAGGGCAAGCTGCGTCTCTACTTCCAGCCGGTGGGTCTCTGCACCAACACCGCCGAAACCCTGCACCACAAAGTGCTGGCGCGCCTGCTGGATCCCCAGGGTGAAGCCGTGCCCGCCGGGCGTTTCCTGCCCTGGATCGAGCGCCTGGGCTGGTCCGCACGCTTCGACCTGGCAATGCTCGAACACTGCCTGGCACACCTGCAGCAGACACCATCGCGCATCGCCCTCAGCCTGTCCGCCGCCAGCCTGCACCCGGGCGAACACCGTGAGCGCCTGCTCGCATTGCTCAAGTCTCATCCCCAGCAGGCGGAGCTACTCACCCTGGAGCTGGACGAGCGCCACCTGCCACCGGCCAGCGAACTCGGGCAGCTCTGCCAGGCGATCCGTGAAACCGGTTACGGCGTCGGCCTGCAGCACTTCGGCGGACGCTTCAGCCTGATCGGCAACCTCGCCCACCTTGGCCTTGCCTACCTGAAGATCGACGGCACCTACATCCGCGCCATCGACCTGGAAAGCGACAAGCGCCTGTTCATCGAAGCCCTGTTCCGCGCCACCAACAGCATCGACCTGCCGCTGATCGCGGAGATGGTGGAATCCCAGGGCGAACTGGATGTGCTACGGGAACTGGGCATCCAGGGCGCCATGGGCCGCCTGATCGGCGCACCGGCGCCATGGCATGGATGAAGCGGGCAGCGGTTTGCGAGCCTGCGATACCCGCGCGGCCCCACCGTAGGTTGGCGCAGAGCGGAGCGAAGCCCAACGGTGCATGCACCGACTCCGAACATTGGGCTTCGCGTGGCTCAGCCACAACCTACGAAAAACGTGCTTGTGGCAGAGAATTCATTCGCAAGAAATGCCTGGCCGCTCAATACGGCAAGCGGTAATCCTCGGAAACCAACTCCCCCAGATCGCCCACCTGGGAGCGGGTGTTGGCGCGGTGCTGAAGTTTGTGGCGGGCGGGGGCCGGCAGGTCGGTGTAATTCATCACGCCCCGACTCACCAGTACCTGCACCAAGTCCTCGATGACCCGCACCAGCTCCAGGTCTGAATACTGTAGGGACATCAGGTGATCATGCAGGCTGCGGCTGGCGAACCAGGTCCGGACTTCCGGATCGCTGGCCGGCATGCTCTGGGTCATGTTGTCGAAGGGTTCGTGCTCCACCCGCAGAACCCTGCCCTTCTCGTCTCTCTGCACATAAACCATGGTTCCTTCCTCACTCCCGTTCCAATGCCGGGCCCGCCGCGAGGGCGGGCCCGCGATGCAGGTCAGGCATCGGCCTTCAATGAACCGTCATCGAGCATATGGGTGATCACCGACGCTGTGTCGGCCGCACCGTAGGCTGCCTGCAGGTTCACCCCCTCCAACACGATAGTCTGTCCGGTGCCACCCGGATTGGCCGCCGTATTGGAATCCACGGTGATGGTGGTGTTGGTGCCGAAAGCCATGGTCAGGAAGTCGTCCAGGCTTCCCGCGTTGCTGTGTTCGCCAGTCAACAGTTGCGACAGGTCCAGCTTGTCCTGCCCTGGAGTGAAGTCAGTGATGGTGGTGGTACCGGTTTCACCGGCCAGCCACTTGAAGGTGTCGGCGCCGCCGCTCCCCGTGAGCTGGTCATTGCCGCCGTTACCCGCCAGCACGTTGTTGCCGCTGTTGCCGGTCAGTACGTCGTTGAAGTGCGAGCCGAGCAGGTTCTCCATGTCGATCAGGGTATCCAGCCCGCCGCCACCGGTGTTCTGCTGGCCAACCAGCGCGAGGTTCACCGCAACCCCGGAGGTGGCGTTGTCGTAGGAAGCCGTGTCGATCCCGGCCCCGCCGTTCAGCACATCGTTGCCCAGCCCGCCCACCAGCACATCGTCCCCGCCCATGCCTGACAGATTGTCATTGCCGGTGGTGCCATGGATCACATCAGCGCTCGCGGTGCCAACGAAGGTGGTGCTCGCCTCCATGGTCACGTGCAGGTTCTGGGTGGCCGTGGTATCGCCGTCGGCATCCTTCACGCCCACCTGGAAGTCCAGGTCGGTATCCAGGGTGTTCTTCTCGCTGGTGATGAAGCCGACATCCGAAACCTTCAGGACGTCGTTGTCGGTCGCCGAGGAGCCGAAGTCGGATACATCGTTCACATTGGTGGCGCCGCCATTGCCAATCACCGAGTTGAAGTTGATGGCTGTGGTGGTAGTGATGCCTTCGACACTGGTGAGAATCTGGGCGCCGTAGATCTGCCAGTTCTCCCCGGGCGCATTGAAGTCGTTGTTCTCGATGACGATGGCGCCGTCGTTCTGGTCCAGCGTGATGCCATAGGCGGCCAGCGCCACGCTGTTGGTGGTCAAGATGTCGTTGGTGCTCACCACCAGCGCCCGCGTGGTCTTGACCCCGCCCGTGCCGATCAGCTTGAGCACCACAACGATGTCTTCATTACCGACCCCGTCGAACTTCAGGAACATCCCGGCCGCGCGGGCGCTCGGCTCGACGCCGACATTGCCCTTGGGATTGGAGGTGTAGAAGTTCAGGTCCAGGACCTCGCCCTTGCCCAGGGTGTCGCCACCCACGCCATTGGCCGCATTGCTCACGCTGACCCACGAAGCGTTCTGGCTGAACAACTCGCCATTGGAGAAGACCGTGGGATTGTTGGTGCCTGCCCACAGGTTGTCGCTGCCAGTGCCGCTACCGGGTTCGGCGTAGGCGGTGTACTGCACATAGAAGTTGTTGGCCAACTCGACCACCGACACCGCCGGCTGCGTGTTGTCCAGTTGCGTGCTGTTCAGCTCGTAGCCGTTGATGCTGAGCGAGGTGCTGGTCTTGAAGATGTTGAACCCCTGGATGGGCTCGTCCAGCGACACCGTGTAGGTGCCATTGGCCTTGTCGAACACCAGGGTGCCGTTGGCCTCGACCAGGGAGCTGGGGCTCGCGGGGTTGGGCGCGTACTTGAAGCTGATGTCGAAGGTCGCACTGGTGTCCGACTCGGACTGCCAGGTCACCGCAGTCGAGGAAATGGCCGTGCCACCGACATTGCCGCTGAGGCTAATGCCGGAAAAGTCCGAATCGGAAGCCGAGAACGGCCCGGCGCCACGGGTATCGGCCCCGGTGGCGTAGACGAAGATCCCCGACCCGCCTGCCGGATTGTTGCCGTTGGAGTAGACGAGGTTGGAGGCCGCGAGGATCACCGGCACATCGTCCTCCACCTGGATCAGCAGGTCGCCCGCCAGGGGCAGGTTGCCGCTGCCATTGCTGGCCTGCAGCGCTCCCGTCAGGTTCAGGGTGAGGAGTTGGTCGTCGCCGCCAGCGCCACTGGGATGATCCAGCGCGCCCAGCAGGGTGAAGGTGTAGTTGCCGTTGCTTTCCACCTGCAGGGTGAAGACGGTATCGGTACCCGCCTTGGCGACCAGGGTGTTGCCGACCCGCGAGTAGGCGATCGTCACACCGTCGGACGTCAGCGACGGCATTGCCTGCTGCACTGCAGCAATGCTGAACTGCGCACCGGCCGGCGTGCCCATCAGCAGTTCGCCGAGGTTGCCGGTGACCACGGTGGTCTGGGCGTCGCCGTCGGTGATGCCGCCGGGAAGTTCGTCCTCGTCCACCTTGCCGACCACGGGCGAAGCATCCTCGATCCGGACCGTCAGGGTCGCGCTGGATGGGTCGCCATCTTTGTCGACGATGGTGTAGGTGAAGCTCTCACTGGTATCCGCCGCAATGCTTGTCGGCGCTGCGTAGGTCCAGGCGCCACTGGCGAAGTTGAGGCTCAGGTTGCCGCCACTGGCAGTGGCAATGTTGCTCAGCTGGCTGCCGGTGATGGTGGTGCCGCCGCTCACGCTGATAGCAGTGGCACCGTCCCAGGTGTAGGTGGTGCTACCGAGCTGGATGGACAGGACGCGGCCTGCTCCGTCGGCACCGAAGGCATCGTCATCACCGCCACCCACGGCATTGTCACTGCCCAGCAGGACATTGCCCGACACCACATTGACGGCCTGGCCACTGCCCTCTGCAACGTCGGCACTGTCATTCATCGCCTGCGGCGTATCGTCGTCGACCTTGATGTTCAGCACGCCGTTTGCGCGGTCGCCATCCTTGTCGGTGACCTGGTAGGTCAGGGCGAACTGCTGGTCGTTCTCCTGTCCGCCCGCGTCATGCTGGATGGGCGCGAGCTGGGTGACGGTGTAGGCGCCACTGGTACCGTCGAGGGTCACCTTGAGGACCGACGTGGTGCCCTGCTTGATCAACAGGTCGCTGCCGGACTTCTCGTAGACAAAGCCGCTGGGGCTACCCGTGGTCAGCCACTGAACGCTGCCGGCGCCGTCCGCGCCAAAGATGAAGCCGACATTGCCGGAGGTGTTCAGCGAATCCACGTCATCGCCCGAACCACCCGCGATACCGCCAGGCAGTGCGTCGTCGTCCAGTTGCACCAGGGCATTGCTGGTCACGTTCGGCGCGTCATCGCGGAAGCTGATGGCGTTGCCGAGGTCTAGGGTCGCGCTGTCCTTGTCGCCATCGCCGTCGGTGATGGTGGCGGTCAGGGTGATGAGGTCGGCGGCGGACAGGCCAGCCACCTGGTCGGGACCGATATCGGGCGAGTGCACGATGGCGCGTGTCTGTTCCAGGGTCACGCTGCCGTCGGATGCGACACTCAGGCGGAAGGCCAACTGACCGCCTCCGCTCACACGCCCGACGATGTCCGAGCCCTCCTTGGACAACAGGATGCTGTTGCCCGTCGCGGTGTCCTGCAGACCGCTGTTCACAGCCGGCGACTTCACACCCAGGCTGTAGGTGATGGAGTTGCTGGCAGCCGCGCCATCGGCGCCGAATACCGGAGTGAAGGCACCGGCAAAGCTGGTGCTGGCGGTGGCGCCCAGGGTGGTTTCGTCCACCTCCACACCCAATGCGCCAAGCCCTTTCACGCTGACATCGGGCACATCGTCGATGATGTCGATGGTCAAGGAGCCCGTGCCGGTGTTGCCGTTGGCGTCGGTCACCGTGAAGGTGAACGTCTCGGTGAACTGCAGGTTGTTGCCGTTGTTGCCCGGGTCGACCTTGGACGCGGACTGCAGGGTGTAGGTGTAGGAGCCGTTGCTGTTGACCACCAGCTGGCCGTACTGGCCGTTACCCGCCCCCGCTTGCAGGCTGAAGGTGTAGGGCCCGTTGCCACCGCTGCCCAGCAGGGTGCCGCTGGCGAACTCGTCAGTGCTCGACGGCGAGCTGCCGAAGCTCAGGGCCGCTTCACGCACATCCCCATCCGAGCCGGCCTGCACGCTGCCCACTACGGTGTAGTTGGAGACGTTGATGGTCAGGGTCGTGGTGCTGAGGTCGCCGTCGCCATCGACGATGGTGTAGGTGAAGGTGTCGACCGCCCCTGCCTGGCCCACGCTGTTCGGATGGCTGGTGTAGCTGTAGCTGCCATCGGCATGCAGCACCAGGGTGCCGAGGCCGGTATCGATCGGCGTATCCACGCCACCGGAAACATGGGTAGTGGTATCCCCGCCGGTGCGCACACCCACGACGCCGGTAGTCAGGGACGGGCGACCGTCGGCACCGAACACATCGGCGACCGAGCCCAGCCCGTCGGCGCTGGTCACGCTGCCGTTCACCGTGGCGCCCTCACCAACCGAAGCGCTATCGGCCTTCGCTTCGGGCTCGTCGTCGACGATCTCGATGCGGACATTGTCCGACGCACTGGCCACGCCATCGTTGACGGTGATGAGGAAACCATCGGTTTCCACACCCAGGCCATCGGTGGTGGCTTCGGTGAGGGTGTAACTGAAGCTGTAGGTGCCGTTGCTGTAGCCGGTGATCTTCACCGTGCCGTGGTCAGCGGCAAAGCTCTGCCCCACCAGGCTGGCGAAGCCATTGGTGGTGAGGTCCACACTCAGGCTGCCAACGTTGAGAGTCTTCAGATTGGACAGACCGTCCGAGTCGGCCACCGTGAAACTGCCGGTCGTGACATGGCTGCCATCGCCGAAGCTGGAGCCGTTCGGCAGGCCTTGCTCGTAGACCTTGGCCAGATTGCCCTGGGCATCCGGTGTGCTGACTTCCACCGTAGGAGCGTCGTTGCTGCCAATGATGGTGAGGGTCAGGGTCGAACTGCTCGGATCGCCGTCAGCATCCTGCATGGAATAGGCGTAATTCAGGCTCACCTGTTGACCCGGGGCCAACGCTTCCACGGCCGCCGAACCATTGGCCAGGACAAAGCTGTAGCTGCCATCGGCGTTCAGGGTCACCAGGCCATAGGGGGTGTTCACCAAAAGGCTGCCATTGTCGCCAGGAATCGCACCGGCGACGCCGTTCCAGCTGGTGAAGGCCGTGGGCTGGTCGGCGCCACCCGCATCATTGGTCAGCACATTGCCGAACAGGCTGCCAGTGTCACCGCCCTCGACGATGCTGGCGCTGTCTGCGACGGCTTCCGGGGTGTCGTCATCGACATTGATGGTCAGGCTACCCGTGGCGGTGTCGCCGTCGGCATCCGTCACCTTGTAGGCGATGCTGAAACTCACATCGTTTTCGTCCATGCCAGCCGAATGCAGGATCGGCCCGTTCTGGACGACGCTGTAGGCGCCGGTCGCCCAGTTCAGCGTCAGGGTGATGACCGTGAGTCCGCCCTGCTTGATCAGCAGGTTGTCGCCATCCTTCTCGTAGCTGAAGCCGCTGGGCGCCCCAGTGGTGAGCAGGCTGATGGAGCCTGCCCCATCAGCACCAAAGCTGTGCCCCAGGGTACCGGTGAGATTGGCGGTATCCGGCTGCACGTCGCCCGTACCTCCGGCATTGCCGAAGGCCAGCGCGTCGTCGTCCAGCTGCACGGCGGCATTGACGCGAACTTCCGGCGAATCGTCATCCACCTTGATGTAGAGCGATCCGGTGGCGAAGTCGCCGTCGCGGTCGGTGATCTTGTACTCGACCTCGAAGCTCAGGTCGTTTTCGTCATCCCCATAGGGATGCATGACCGGCGCATTCTGGGTGACGGTGTAGGCACCGGTGAGCGCGTCCAGGGTGACGGTGATGACCGTCACGTCGCCCTGCTTGATCAGCAGGCCACCCTGGGTTTCCACATAGGTGAAGCCGGCGGGTGCGCCACTGCTCTGCAGCTCGATCGTGCCCGCACCGTCGGCGCCGAAGCTGTGGCCGATGACGCCGCTGGTGTTCTGGGTATCGGGCGTGACATCGCCCACGCCGCCTGGGTTGCCATGGGGCAAGGCATCGTCGTCGAGACCGACTTTCACGTAAGGATCGATGCTGGGCGCGTCATCCCTGAAGCTGATGGCGTCGCCCAGGTTGAGGGAGGCGCTGTCCTTGTCGCCATCACCATCGGTGATGGTGGCGGTCAGGGTGACGAGGTCGGCGCTGGCCAGGCCGGACGCCTGGTCCGGCCCGGAGTTCGGGGTGTGGAAGATCGCCCGCGACTGCTCCAGGGTTACCGTACCGTCAGCCGCGACACTCAGGCGGAAGGCCAGTTGTCCGCCGCCAACCACACGCCCGACGATGTCCGAGCCCTCCTTGAACAGCAGGATGCTGTTGCCCGTCGCGGTGTCCCGCAGGCCGCTGTCCGCCCCTGGCAATTTCACATCCAGGGCGTAGGTGGTGGCATTGCTGGCAGCCGCGCCGTCGGCACCGAACACCTTGGTGAAGGCACCGGCGAAACTGGTGCTGTCGGTGGCGCCCAGGGTGGTTTCATCCACCTGCAGGTCGAGCCCTTGCAGGCCCTTCACGCTGACGTCCGGCACATCGTCGATGATGTCGATGGTCAGGGTGCCCACGCCGGTGTTGCCGTTGGCGTCGGTCACCGTGAAGGTGAAGGTCTCGGTGAATTGCAGGTTGTTGCCGTTGTTACCCGGATTGACCTTGGGCGCGGACAGCAGCGTGTAGGTGTAGGAGCCATTGCCGTTGACCACTAGCTGGCCGTATTGGCCGACGCCCGCGCCAGCACTCAGGCTGAAGCTGTAGGGCCCGTTGCCGCCGTTGGCCACCAGGGTGCCGCTGGCGAACTCGTCGTTGCTGGCCGGCTCGGAACCGATGCCGAGCGCGGCTTCGCGCACATCGTTATCGGAGCCCGCCTGCACGCTGCCCACCACCGTGATGTTGGACAGGTCGATGGTCAGGGTCGTGGTGCTGAGGTCGCCGTCGCCATCGACGATGGTGTAGGTGAAGGTATCGACCCCACCGGCCTGGCCCAGGCTGTTGGCATGGCTGGTGTAGCTGTAGCTGCCGTCGGCATGCAGCACCAGGATGCCCAGGCCGGTATCGATGGGCACATCCACACCGCCGGAAACATGGGTCGAGGTATCCCCACCGACGCGCACACCCACGACGCCGGTAGTCGGCGACGGGCGGCCATCGGCACCGAACACATCCGCCACGGAGCCCAACCCGGCGCCTGTGACCACGTTGCCGGTCACACTGCTGCCTTCGCTGACCGATGCACCATCCGCTTTCGCCAGCGGCACATCGTCGATGATCTCGATGCTGACATTGGCCGAGGCGCTGGCCAGGCCGTCGCTTACCGATACCTGGAATCCGTCCGTCTCGGGGCCGGTGGCATCGGTCGTGGCCGAGGTCAGGGTGTAGCTGAAGCTGTAGGTGCCATTGCTGTAACCAGTGATTTGCACTGTGCCGTGGGCGGTAGTGAAGCTCTGCCCCACCAGGCTGGCGAAGCCGCTGGTGGTGAGGTCGACGCTGAGGCTGCCGACGCTCAGGGTCTTCAGGTTGGCCAGCCCATCGGAGTCGGCGACGGTGAAGCTGCCGGTGGTCACGTTGCTGCCGTCACCGGCGCTGCTGCCATCCGCCAGGCCCTTCTCGAACACTTGGTCCAGGCCACCGCCGGCTCCCGGACTGCTGACTTCGACGGTGGGAATGTCGTTGCTGCCGACGA
>NZ_SSOH01000086.1:0-18504 GCF_029873155.1 Pseudomonas sp. BN515
CTTCGGCACCAGGCCAAACCGCCGGTGCGCACGGCGCACCCTACCCGATCGCCTTCATCCTGCCAGCCCAAGCAGTCGAATCGTCACAGGCAGAGCCGATGACTCATGACCACGTCCTCAGGACGTGGTTTCCCAAGTTCAAATGAATTCGCCCCCACAACAAGGCAGGCCTCGCCCAAATAAAAAAAGGGGCCCCGAAGGGCCCCTTGAGGGACAGACGCCACGGCTGTCACATCGCGGCGTCGGGGTATTGCAGTCGATCAGGCCGCGCTGAAGGTCTTGTGCGGGTCGATGACGAATTTCTTCGGTACGCCGGCATCGAACTCGCCGTAGCCGCGCGGGGCGTCGTCCAGGCTGATGACCTGCACGCCCACCACTTCCGCGATGTTGATGCGGTCCCACATGATCGCTTGCATGAGCGCGCGGTTGTACTTCATCACCGGGGTCTGGCCGGTGTGGAAGCTGTGGGATTTCGCCCAGCCGAGGCCGAAGCGAATGCTCAGGGCGCCGATCTTGGCGGCGGCATCCACCGCACCCGGGTCTTCGGTCACGTAGAGGCCGGGGATACCGATCTTGCCGGCCACGCGGGTGACCTGCATCAGCGAGTTGAGCACGGTGGCCGGGGCTTCGTGCTTGGCGCCTTCATGGCCGTGGCCGCGAGCTTCGAAGCCCACCGCATCCACTGCGCAATCCACTTCCGGCTCGCCCAGCAGCGCGGCGATCTGCTCGTGCAGCGGGGTGTCCAGCGACAGGTCGGCGATCTCGAAGCCTTGTGCCTTGGCGTGGGCCAGGCGGGCGGGGTTGAGGTCGCCGACGATGACGACTGCAGCGCCCAGCAGGCGGGCGGAGGCGGCAGCGGCGAGGCCCACAGGGCCGGCGCCGGCAACGTACACGGTGCTGCCCGGGCCCACGCCGGCGGTGACCGCGCCGTGGTAGCCGGTGGGCAGGATGTCGGAGAGGCAGGTCAGGTCACGGATCTTCTCCATGGCCTTGTCGCGATCCGGCAGTTTCAGCAGGTTGAAGTCGGCGTAGGGCACCAGCACGTATTCGGCCTGGCCGCCGGTCCAGTCGCCCATGTCGACATAGCCGTAGGCGCCGCCGGCACGGGCCGGGTTGACGGTCAGGCACACGCCGGTGTGCATTTCCTTGCAGGAGCGGCAGCGGCCGCAGGCGACGTTGAAGGGCACGGAAACCAGGTCGCCGATCTTCAGGTTCTCGACGTCGCTGCCCTTCTCGATCACCTCACCGGTGATCTCGTGGCCGAGCACGAGGCCGACCTGGGCGGTGGTACGGCCGCGCACCATGTGCTGGTCCGAGCCGCAGATGTTGGTGGAGACGACTTTGAGGATGACCCCGTGTTCGATCTTCTTGCCGCGAGGGTCCTGCATTTTGGGGTAGTCGATCTTCTGGACTTCGACCTTGCCCGAACCTAGATAAACGACACCACGATTACCAGACATGCGTAATTCTCCGTTGTTGTTGTGAACACAAAGGCGCGGCCATTGGCCACGCGGCCTTGCACTGGAGCTTGCATCTGTTGCCGGGAGCCGCTCGTGGAATCTGGCAGCGCGGTCCCCGCGAAAGTAGGGTGCGCCGTGCGCACCAATGGGTCCCGAAGGTGCGCACGGCGCACCCTACGGATTCAAGCGTTGAGCACCACCGTCCGGTTGGCGTTGAGGAACACGCGCCGCTCGATGTGATAGCCGACGGCCTTGGCCAGGGTCAGGCACTCAATGTCGCGGCCCTTGGCGACCAGGTCCTCGGGGTAGTGGGCGTGATCCACCGCCTCGACGCCCTGAGTGATGATCGGACCTTCGTCGAGGTCGTTATTGATGTAATGCGCCGTCGCCCCCACCAGCTTCACCCCCTTCTGGTAGGCCTGGTGATACGGCTTGGCGCCCTTGAAGCCGGGCAGCAGCGAGTGGTGGATGTTGATCGCCCAGCCATCGAGCTTCTTGCACAGCTCGGGCGAGAGCACCTGCATGTAGCGGGCGAGTACCACCAGTTCGGCACCGGTCTGCTCGATCACCTGCATCACGCGGCGTTCCTGGGCCGGCTTGTCGTTGGGGTCGAGGGGGAAGTGGTGGTAGGGAATCCCGTGCCAGCGGGCAAGGGGTTCCAGGTCCGGATGGTTGGAGACCACAGCCACCACGTCCATTTCCAGTTGGCCGATGCGCTGGCGATAGAGCAGGTCGTTCAGGCAGTGGTCGGCCTTGGACACCATGATCACCACCTTGGCGCGATAGCCCGGCGGCGTCAGCTCCACCTGCATGTCGAAGGGCGCCAGGCGCTCGTCCAGACCGGCCCGGAAGGCCTGCTCGTCGAAGCCATCCGGCTGGCGGAATTCGACACGGATGAAGAAGCGCGACGACAGCCGGTCATCGAACGAATGGTGCTCGGTGACGTAGCAGCGCTGCTCGAAGAGAAAGCGCGTCACCGCATCCACGGTACCGAGCACACTCGGGCATTGGGCGGTGAGAATCCAGGTATCGGGGGTGCGGCTCATATGCGGACTCCGATGTTTTATCTCCCCTCTCCCAGAGGGAGAGGGGCCGGGGGTGAGGGAAGGTCCGAGTGGCACGGGGTATCCCTCACCCCAACCCTCTCCTAGAGGGAGAGGGGACTATCCGTGCGTCCGGTCAGGCTTTCACCGCCAGGCCGTACTCCGCGCTGGCGTCCTGCAGCCACAGCCAGATGTAGTCGGAGAAGCTGCGGCGGATCAGCAGTTCCCAGGTGTCTTCGCCGGTGTGGCGAATCACCGCGCCGGCCTTGCCGAAGGTGGTGCCGACGGCCTTGCCAACCGGGAAATTGCTGGGGTGTACGTCGTAGACCGTGGACTTCATCAGCACGTCGCGGACATGGGGTCCGGAGAGCTCGACGAGGGTCTGGCCGCCACTGACGTTGACCACGGAGATGTGCTGGCCATCCAGCGCCTTGCGCAGGCGCTGTTCGGTCTCGAACTCCTGGCCGCTCGGCACGATGAGCAGCCACTCATCCGGGCCCAGCCACTGCAGCGAGGTATCGCCGTTGGCCACCAGGGTCAGGGCCACCGGCAGCTCCAGGCCGAGGGCGCTGTGCACGCCGCCGGAGAAGGCCGGGTCCTTGGCGTCACCACGGATCACCAGGTGGCCGAGGAGCTTCTTCTCGCGCAGGACCACGCCGGCGCTGCTCTTGCCCTTGCGCGCCAGCTCATCGAGGCCGGCGTGGTACAGCGGCGACTCGGCATGGGCGGCATCAGGACGCTGTTTGTAGACGTTCACGTTAGACATTCTGGCGATCCCCTTTCGGGTCATAGAACACGGAGCTGCAGATTTCGGCTTCGATGACGCTGCCATCGGCCAGCGGTGCGAACACACGCTCACCCATGCGCTTCAAGCCGCCCTTGACCACTGCCATGGCGAAGGAATAACCCATGGTCGCGCTCATGTAGCTGGAGGTGACGTGGCCGACCATCTTCATCGGGATGGACTGCTTCGGATCGAACACCAGCTGGGCGCCTTCCGGCAGCACCTTGTTCGGGTCGATGGGTTTCAGGCCCACCAGTTGCTTGCGATCTTCACGCAGGCAGTCTTCGCGGTTCATGCCACGCCAGCCGATCCAGGAGAAGGCCTTGCTGCGACCGACGCACCAGCCCATGTTCAGGTCGTCCGGGGTCACCGAGCCGTCGGTGTCCTGACCGACGATGATGAAGCCCTTCTCGGCCCGCAGTACGTGCATGGTTTCGGTGCCGTACGGGGTCAGGTTGTACTTCTTGCCCGCCTCGACGACTTTCTCCCACACGCCCAGGGCGTAGTCGGCCTGCACGTTCACTTCGTAGGAAAGCTCACCGGTGAAGGAGATCCGGAACACCCGCGCCGGTACGCCACCCACCAGGCCTTCCTTCCAGGTCATGAAGGGGAAGGCGTCCTTGTCCAGGTCGATGTCGGTGACCTCGGCCAGCAGCTTGCGGCTGTTGGGGCCGGACAGGGTCATGGTGGCCCAGTGGTCGGTGACCGAGGTGAAGTACACCTTCAGCTCCGGCCATTCGGTCTGGTGGTAGATCTCCAGCCATTCCATCACCCGGGCGGCACCGCCGGTGGTGGTGGTCATGATGAAGTGGTTCTCGCCGACGCAGGCGGTCACGCCGTCGTCGAAGACCATGCCGTCTTCCTTGCACATCAGGCCGTAGCGGGCCTTGCCCACGTCCAGCTTGGTCCAGGCGTTGGAGTACACGCGGTTGAGGAACTCGCGCGCATCCGGGCCCTGGATGTCGATCTTGCCGAGGGTCGAGGCGTCGAGGATGCCCACGCTGTCACGCACGGCCTTGCACTCGCGGGCGACCGCTGCGTGCATGTCTTCGCCGCGCTTGGGGAAGTACCACGGGCGCTTCCACTGGCCGACGTCCTCGAATTCCGCGCCCTGCTCCAAGTGCCAGCGCTGCATGGCGGTGTAGCGCTTGGGCTCGAACAGGTGGCCGCAGTGACGGCCGGCAACAGCGCCGAAGGTCACCGGGGTGTAGTTCGGGCGGAACATGGTGGTGCCCATCTCGGTGATGCTGATGCCCATCGAACGGGCGGCGATGGCCAGACCGTTGATGTTGCCCAGCTTGCCCTGATCGGTACCGAAGCCCAGCGCGGTGTAGCGCTTGACGTGCTCGACCGACTCGAAGCCTTCACGGGTGGCCAGTTCGATACCGGCGGAGGTGACGTCGTTCTGGAAGTCGACGAACTGCTTCGGCGCACGGGAAGTGGACTTGTCGTGGGGCACCTGGAACAGAGCCACCGTGGCCTCTTCCTTGCGCTTCTCGGTCTTCGGCAGAGTGCCTTCGACCTTCTTGAAGCCGGCTTCGGCAGCGGCCTTGGCGCCCGCTTCGAAACCATCGGCCAGGGCGTCGCCCAGACCGAACACGCCATTCACCGCACCAGCGCAGATGCGCTTCTGGAAGCCTTCACCAGGCACGAAGGCGAGGATGTCTTCACGCCAGATCGGCTTGCCGCCCAGGTGGGAAGCCAGGTGCACCACCGGGCTGTAGCCGCCGGAGCTGACGATCAGGTCGCACTCCACCACTTCGCCGGGGCTGGTGACCTTGTGGCCCTTCAGGTCGATGGCGCAGATACGGGCGCCAGTGACGCGCTTGCTGCCACGGGCCTCGACCACGGCGCTGCCGGTGAGGATGCGCACGCCACGAGCGCGGGCTTCTTCCACCCAGGCACCACGCGGGTTGCTGCGGGCATCAGCCACGGCCACCACCTGCTGGCCGGCGTCGAGCCAGTCCAGCACCACGCGGTAGGCGTAATCGTTGTTGGTGGACAGCACCAGCTGGCGACCCGGCGCCACGCCGTAGCGGTTCACATAGGTAGAGACGGCGCCGGCAAGCATGTTGCCCGGCACGTCGTTGTTCGAATACACCAGCGGACGCTCGTGGGCGCCGGCGGCCAGCACCACGCGCTTGGCACGGACGCGATGGACGCGGTGACGGGCCTGGCCATGGGGCGCGACTTCGCCCAGGTGATCGGTCAGGCGCTGGTGGATGGTGAGGAAGTTGTGGTCGTGATAGCCGTTCACCGTGGCGCGCGGCAGCAGGGTCACTTCCGGCAGCTTCTCCAGCTCGGCGATGGCCTTGGCCACCCACTCCGACGCGGGTTTGCCGTCCAGGGTCTCGCGGGTATCCAGCAGGCTGCCACCGAACTCTTCCTGCTCGTCGGCGAGGATCACACGGGCGCCGCTACGGCCAGCGGCCAGGGCGGCGGCGATACCGGCAGGACCGGCGCCGACCACCAGCACGTCGCAGTACTGGTTCATGTGGTCGTAGATGTCCGGGTCGACTTCCAGAGGCGCACGACCGAGGCCGGCGGCCTTGCGGATGTACTTCTCGTAGGTCAGCCACAGGTTCTGCGGATACATGAAGGTCTTGTAGTAGAACCCGGGCGGCATCATGCCGCCGCCGACCTTGCCGAGGATGCCCATGACGTCGTTGTTCACGTTCGGCCAGCCGTTGGTGCTGTTGGCGACCAGGCCCGCGTAGAGCGCCTGCTGGGTGGCACGCACGTTGGGCACCTGGGAGGCTTCGGTGGAACCGATCTGCAGCACGGCGTTGGGCTCTTCCGCACCGGCGGCGACGATGCCGCGCGGACGGGAGTACTTGAAGCTGCGGCCGACGATGTCGACGCCGTTGGCCAGCAGGGCCGCGGCCAGGGTGTCACCGGCAAAGCCCTGATAGTTCTGGCCGTTGAAGGTGAAGGTCAGCGATTGGCTGCGATCGACGCGGCCACCCTTGGGAAGGCGATTGACCTGGCTCATGCCGTTACTCCTGCGGTCGCGGCTTTCTTCTCGCCGACGTTGGCCTCGGTGACAGTGGGTTTCTCACCGATCTTGTAGGTTTCGAGGATTTCGTAGCTCACGGTGTGGCGCGTGGCGTTGAAATACTTGCGGCAGCCGGCCGAGTGCACCCACAGCTCGTGGTGGATGCCGCGCGGGTTGTCGCGGAAGAAGATGTAGTCGCCCCACTCCTCGTCGGTGCAGGCGTTCGGATCCAGGGGGCGCGGGATGTGCGCCTGGCCCTTGGCGTGGAATTCCTCTTCGGAGCGCAGCTCGCCACAGTAAGGACAGAAAATGTGCAGCATGGCGATTCTCCTTAGTGAGCCACGGCAGCGGCGCCGTGCTCGTCGATCAGTGCGCCGGTATGGAAACGGTCGATGGAGAAGGGCTTGGCCAGCGGGTGCATCTCGCCACGCGCCAGGCTCGCCGCGAAGACGTGGCCCGAGCCCGGGGTGGCCTTGAAGCCGCCGGTACCCCAGCCGCAGTTGAAGAACAGGTTCTTCACCGGGGTCTTGGAGATGATCGGGCAGGCGTCCGGGGTGGTATCCACGATGCCGCCCCACTGACGGTTCATGCGCACGCGGGAGAGGATCGGGAACATCTCCACGATCGCCTGCAGGGTGTGCTCGATGGTCCCGTAGGAGCCGCGCTGGCCGTAGCCGTTGTAGCCGTCGATACCGGCACCGATGACCAGGTCGCCCTTGTCGGACTGGCTGATGTAGCCGTGCACGGCGTTGGACATGATCACGCTGTGGATGATCGGCTTGATCGGCTCGGACACCAGGGCCTGCAGCGGGTGGGATTCCAGCGGCAGACGGAAGCCGGCCTGCTTGGCCATGTGGCCGGAGTTACCGGCGGTGACCACGCCGACGCGCTTGGCGCCGATGAAGCCGCGGTTGGTTTCGACACCGATCACCGCGCCATCCTGCTTGCGGAAACCGAGCACCTCGGTGTTCTGCAGCAGATCGACGCCCAGGGCGTCGGCGGCACGGGCGTAGCCCCAGGCCACGGCGTCATGGCGGGCCACGCCCCCACGACGCTGAACGGTCGAACCCATGATCGGGTAACGGGTGCTCTTGCTGCAGTCGAGGAAGGGAATCTCCTCGGCTACCTGGCGAGCGTCCAGCAGTTCGCCATCCACGCCATTCAGGCGGTTGGCGTTGACCCGGCGAGCCGAGTCACGCATGTCCTGCAGGGTGTGGCAGAGGTTGTAGACGCCACGCTGGGAGAACATCACGTTGTAGTTCAGGTCCTGGGACAGGCCTTCCCACAGTTTCATCGCGTGCTCGTACAGCTGCGCCGCCTCGTCCCACAGGTAGTTGGAGCGGACGATGGTGGTGTTGCGCGCAGTGTTGCCGCCGCCCAGCCAGCCCTTCTCCACCACCGCGACGTTCTTCACGCCGAATTCCTTGGCCAGGTAGTAGGCGGTGGCCAGGCCGTGGCCGCCACCGCCGACGATGATCACGTCATAGACCGGCTTCGGCGTTGGGTTGCGCCACATGCGTTGCCAGTTTTCGTGGTGGCTCAGGGAGTGCTTGAACAGACCGAAGCCGGAATAACGTTGCATGTTCGGACTCCTGGATTAGCGGTAGACGGGGAAGTCGGCGCAGAGGCCGGCGACCTGCTTGGCCACCTGGGCTTCCACGTCGGCATCGCCGAGATGGTCGAGGATGTCGCAGATCCAGCCGGCCAGCTCGGTGCTCTGGGCTTCCTTGAAGCCACGGCTGGTGATGGCCGGGGTGCCGATGCGTACGCCCGAGGTCACGAAGGGCGACTGCGGATCGTTCGGTACGGCGTTCTTGTTCACGGTGATGCCCGCGCGACCCAGGGCAGCGTCAGCCTCTTTGCCGGTCTTGCCCTGCTTGATCAGGCTGACCAGGAACAGGTGGTTGTCAGTGCCGCCGGAGACCACGTCGTAGCCGCGCTTGATGAATACGCCGGCCATGGCCTGGGCGTTCTTGATCACCTGGGCCTGGTATTCCTTGAAGCCGGGCTCCAGCGCTTCCTTGAAGCACACCGCCTTGGCGGCGATCACGTGCATGAGCGGGCCGCCCTGGGCGCCGGGGAACACGGCGGAGTTCAGCTTCTTCTCGATCTCTTCATTGGACTTGGCCAGGATCAGGCCGCCACGCGGACCGCGCAGGGTCTTGTGAGTGGTGGTGGTGACCACGTCGGCGTAGGGCAGCGGGTTCGGGTACAGGCCAGCGGCGACCAGGCCGGCGACGTGGGCCATGTCGACGAACAGCAGTGCACCTACCTTGTCGGCGATGGCGCGGAAGCGCGGGAAGTCGAGGGTCTTGGAGTAAGCGGAGAAGCCGGCAACGATCATCTTCGGCTTGTGCTCGACGGCCAGGCGCTCGACTTCGTCGTAGTCGATCAGGCCGGTGGCGGTGTCCAGGCCGTACTGCACGGCGTTATAGAGCTTGCCGGAGGACGACACCTTGGCGCCGTGGGTCAGGTGGCCGCCGTGGGCCAGGCTCATGCCGAGGATGGTGTCACCGGCGTTCAGCAGGGCCAGGTAGACGGCGCTGTTGGCTTGCGAGCCGGAGTGCGGCTGGACGTTGGCGTAATCGGCGCCGAACAGCTGCTTGGCGCGGTCGATGGCCAGCTGCTCGACCTTGTCGACGAACTCGCAACCACCGTAGTAGCGCTTGCCCGGGTAGCCTTCGGCGTACTTGTTGGTCAGGCCGCTGCCCTGGGCTTCCATCACGCGCTTGCTGGTGTAGTTTTCCGAGGCGATCAGCTCGATGTGGTCTTCCTGACGGTGCTCTTCTTCCTGCATCGCGCTGAACAGTTCGTCGTCGTAACCCTGGATCTGGTCTTGCTTGCTGAACATCGATGATCTCCTGCGACAACCCGCTGTCGTCTCTGTTGTTTTGGGGGCTTGGCACCTGCCGCTGCAATACGGTCGGTGCCAGCCTGTTGCGGCCGATTGTGCGAGTTAGTCCGACACCCCGTTTGCCTGTTTGCGACGTGTAAATGCCCAAACTTGCCCAGGCAGCGACGGAAAACTGTTCGATTACCGAAGACCTCTCCGCCAACCCCCGGATATCGCTCAGGGACGCCGCTGATGCGGGCCTGGAATGGGTGTAAGCTGGACTCCGGCGCTGGCCTGCTCCCGTGCCGCAGAACAATAAAAAGACAGAACTGCATTTCGACTTCTGCCTCACCCGCCAATACCCAAAAACGACAGTCGATGCAGTGGAGGAAGAACCCATGGCTGTTGCGAACCTTGCGGCGCCGTCCGTCGACGAAATCCAGGCCCAGTCCCGGCCGCATGCAGTGAAGACCTTCGGTTTCCTGCTGATCCCCAACTTCACCACTATCGGATTCGCCTCGGCGATCGAGACCCTGCGCATGGCCAACCTGGCCGCCAAGCGCCCCCTGTTCCGTACCCTGCTGATCGCCGCCGACCACGAACCGGTGCAAGCCAGCAATGGCATGCGCGTGGTTCCCGACCACAGCCTCGAGGACGCGCCCACGCTGGACGCCCTGTTCGTCGTCGGTTCCAACCCCATGCCGTCCCGCTACGACCGCCGCCTGCTCAACTGGGTACGCAAGCTGTCCCAGCACGACGTGGCCCTGGGCGGCATCTGCACCGGCAGCCACCTGCTGGCCAGCGCCGAGCTGCTCAAGGGCTATCGCTGCACGGTGCATTGGGAAGACATCGAGCAGGTGAAGGACAAGTTCCCCGGCATCGTCATCTCCAACCAGCTGTTCGAGCTGGATCGCGATCGCTACACCTGCTCCGGCGGCACCGCGTCCATGGACATGACCCTGCAGCTCATCGCCCGCGAGCCGGGCGGCGTGGAGATCGCTACCCGCGCCGCGGAACTGCTTCTCTGCGACCGCATGCGCGGCGCCCGCGAGCAGCAACGCGTTCCACTACGGCAGAAGCTCGGGCACGCCCAGCCGAAGCTGAGCCAGATCGTCGCGATCATGGAAGCCAACCTGGAGGAACCGCTGGAACTGGAAGAACTGGCCCAGCTCAACGAAGTATCGGTACGCCAGCTGGAACGGCTGTTCCACAAGTACCTGGACCGTACCCCCAGCCAGTACTACCTGGAACTGCGCCTGAACCGTGCCCGCGACCTGCTGCTGCGTAGCGAGTCCCAGGTGCGCGACATCGCCCTGGCCTGCGGCTTCGCCTCGCCGGCGCACTTCTCCAAGTGCTACAGCCGCTTCTTTGGCCATTCGCCGCGCGGGGAGCGCAAGCAGAGTCCGTTGCATCTGTAGGGGCGAATTCATTCGCCAAGGGCGGCGAAGCTGCCCCCTGCAGCCCCCGATGGCAGACCTGCGGCCTGCTGGGCGAATCAATTCGCCCCTACAAGCCCGCTTCACCTCTTCTGCCAAAACGCGCCAAAACAAAAACGCCGCCCTCCTCTCGGGGGCGGCGTTTTCTATTCCGTCCTTTGAATCAGGCGTCCCGCTCGACACCTCCGCTGAGCGCTACCACCGGCTTCTTCGCCAGCAGCCAGTAAGCCAGGCCGGACACCAGGATGGCGGGGAAGCTCGCGGTGATCTGCTCCGCCACGTCCTTGAACACATGGGCCAGGACGAAGTAGACGGCGAAGCCCACTACCAGGGAGGCGATCCCTGCCATGTTCCAGCCATTGCTGCCGTAGTAGGCGCCACCGGCATCGGCGAACAGGTCACGGTCGGACAGGCGCTTGCCCCGCACGCAGAAGTAGTCCACCAGGATGATGGTCCAGAGCGGGATGAAGATGCCGCCGATCACGCCGAGGAAGGTCTCGAAGTAATGCAGGAAAGAATCGAAGCCCATCGGCACGAAGCACAGCACCAGTTGCAGCACGACGATGATCGCCAGCGCCTTCTTCGGCGTGAGGCCCTTGAAGGCGCCGAGCAGGCCCATGCCCGAGCCGTAGAGCACTGTCACGTTGGTGCTCACGGTAGCGAAGATCAGCACCAGGAACGACACCATGCCGAGGCCAAGGGTCGCCAGCGTGGAACTGGGATCTGAGTTGTTCGGGTCGACGAAGCCGCTCTGCAGCGCCACGCCGATGGCACCGACGGCGCCGATGACCATGAACCAGCCCTGGCCGATATTGAGCCCCAGCCAGCTGCCCACACTGGCCGCCGTCCCGGTCTTGGAGAAGCGCGAGAAGTCCGCCACCTGCGCCCAGGTCCAGGAGAAGCCGAAGGCCAGGTCGATGAAGAAGGCCACGCTGTGGGTCGGCGCCGCCACCTTGAACTCCATGATCTGTTTCAGCTCCCACTGCGACAGCACCACATGGGTCACCCAGGCGCCCAGCACCAGCAACAGGATGCCTGCCACGCGCTCCAGGTAGCGGATCGCCTCATGCCCGAGGAAAGTGATCACCCCTTGGGCCACAGCGGTCAGCAGGATACCCAGGACCATCGGACCGGTTGACCCTGGCTGGCCAAATGTCGGCCAGCCAAATGCCGCGCCGAAGACATGGCTGAGGGAAATGGCGGCAATGAAGCTGTTCACACTGGGCCAGCCGATCAGCACCAGGAACTGCGCAATGCCAGTCAGGCGTGAGCCCTTGGTGCCCAGCGCCGGGCGCGAAACCACGGCCGTGCTGGCGCCATAGCGGTAGCCGATGTAGGCCACCACCGCCCAGGGGATCATCATCAGCGGCAGCCAGAGCAGGCTGTATTGCAGGACGAAGACCATGCCCAGCGCGGCGGCCATGCCGCCGAAGAACCAGGAACCGGTGTTGATGCCGGAGCCGAACCAGGTCCAGACCGTGTCGACGAAGCCGTAGCTGCGTTCCTCGGGCTTGATCTGGCTGAGCCCGTACTCTTTGTGTGCGTCAGAATTGGACATAGCTGAAACTTCCTCGCGGACCGCCGCGGCGGTCCCTTGTTGTAGTTGTGAAGTCGCTTGTTCTGTTCGGGGTGACGCAATGCCGGGTCAGGCGCGCGGGAACTCCTGGGTGATGGCGTCGGCGATGCCCTGGACGCAGACCTCGAGGATCAGCCCGCCCTTCTCCCGGCTGGCGGTCTTCGCCGACGACAGGGTGCCCGGCGCCGGGGTGCGCGTCGGGTCCACCGGGAACACGTCGTAGGGCGGGAAGGTCGCGGGCGGGTGATCGACGACGCGCTCCAGGTCCACAAGGTCCGGGTACAGGGCGAGCATCAGCGAGGTCTCGAAGACACCGCCGTGCTCGATGTCCCAACCGAGGAAGCCCTCGGGATAGAGCTGCTGGATCACCTCCGGGTCCTTCACGAAATCCCAGTAGGACAGCACCACCACCTTGAAGTCATGGATACCGGCATAGCGCAGCTCACGCAGGGCGAGGTCGATGCCCTCGACGATGAACATCGAGTTCTCGTAGTGGCCGTTCATCAGCACCAGGCGGCGCACGCCGTGACGCGCCAGCTCGCGGATGATGTCCTGCACCGTGCCGGTGAGGGTGGCACCGTCCAGGCTGGTGGTACCGGGGAAGTGGTTGCCGCCGCCGGACTTCTGCTGGGACTTGTAGCCGTATTGCAGGCCCGGCAGCACCAGCGCACCGATGCGCTCGGCGACGCGCTGGCACACCGCCGTGGGCAGCAGGACATCCACGTTCATGCACATGTGGTGGCCATGCTGTTCCAGGGCACCGACCGGCAGCATCAGCACGCAGTCACCTGCCGCGACACGCGCCTCGTACTCCTTCCAGGTCAGCTCACCTACGAAAACACTCTTGCTCATCGAAATACTCCAGGAATCTTCGGCGCCAGACGGACTTCCGCTCATGACATTGCATCAGAAGTGAATGGCGGGTTTTTGTACGTATCCGACCCGAAGTTGGCAGGATCGCCAGTGGTCAGTCGTCTGCCAGGGCCCGGTGCGCCGTCTCGCTGATGCAGAGCATCGCCAGCAGGGCCACGGCCGCTGCCGCCACCAGCATCCAGGCAGGGGCGAGCTTGTCGCCGGTCTGGCTGATCAGCCAGGTGGCGATGAAGGGCGCCGTCCCGCCAAACAGGGCGTTGGCCGTGTTGAAGCTGAAGGCGAAGCCGCTGTAGCGCACCCGCGTCGGGAAGACCTCGGCGAGGAAGCACGGCAGGGTGCCGTCGTTCATCGCCAGCATCAGGCCGAAGGCAATCTGGATCAGCAGGATGAAGACGAAGCCCTGCCCTTCCAGCAGGCCGAACAGCGGCACCGTGAGCCCGAGGAACAGCAGGGACGCGGCGATCAGCATGGTCTTTCGGCCGAAACGGTCGGACAGCTTGCCCATCAGGAAGATGAAACCGATGTAGGTCGCCAGCGACACGGTGGACGCCAGGAAGGAGTCGGTTTCGGTCATGCCCATCTCGGTGGAGAGGTAGGTCGGCATGTAGCTGAGGATCAGGTAGAAGGCCACCGCGTTGAGGCAGGTGACGCCAATGGCCACCAGCACTTTCTTGCGATGCACGCCCATCAGCTCACGGATCGGCACCTTGTGCCCGGCTTCCTTCTGCTCCATCGCCTGCTCCATTTCGCGGAACTTGGGCGTGTCCTGCAGGTGCAGGCGGATATAGCGGCCGATCAGCCCCAGCGGCGCCGCCAGGAGGAACGGGATGCGCCAGCCCCAGCTGTGCAGTTGCTCGGTATCCAGCTGCGAATAAAGCAGCGCCGCGAACAGCGAACCGAACAACAGCCCCGCCGCCGTGCTGGCCGGCACCAGGCAGGTGTAGAAACCGCGCTTGTTGTCGGGCGCGTACTCGGCGAGGAAGGCTGCCGCGCCGGCGTATTCCCCCGAGGCGGAGAACCCCTGCACCAGGCGAATCAGCAGGAGCAGCAGCGGCGCAAACATGCCCACCTGGGCGTAAGTCGGCAGCAGCGCGATGCAGAAGGTGGCGCCGGACATGATGAGGATGGACAGGGACAGGGCGTTACGCCGGCCGTAACGGTCGCCGATATGGCCCCAGACGATGCCGCCGATGGGGCGGACGATGAAGGAAATGGCGAACACCGCGAAGGCCGCCAGCAGGCCGGTGGTCTTGTCGGTGGCGGGGAAGAACACCACCGCGATCACCGCAGCCAGGTAGCCATAGGCGGCGTAGTCGAACCACTCGACGAAGTTGCCCATGAAGCTGGCGGTCGCTGCGCGACGGAGGGTGCTGCGCTCGCTGCTGGCCATCTGGCTGCCGGCCTGGCCGTAGGCCAGGGTCTGGTTGGAAAGGCTCATCGGGCACCCCCTTCGCTGGGGAAATGCGCCTGGATGCCTGGAGTATGGACGGGAGCGTCCCGACCGTCGTTGCAGCACACTGAGTCGGCCGCTCCCCAGGGGAGCGTTCCTGCAATAAACCTGACCATTGCCTGTACCTCTATTGTTATGTCGTGTAGTTCGGCAGCGGGTAGTCAAAAGGCGGCGCGTGCGCGGGGTCTGGGCCCCGTGAATGCCGCGCGTCGATTCTTGTTGTGGTGATGCGTGAAACCACGGCCCGCGCAGGAGGTCGGCTCTGCGCGGGCGTGGGCTGGATCATTTACGGATGATGTTTTTCTCCGGGCCGTAGGGGAATTTGGTGATGTTCTCGGCACCGCTCTCGTTGACGATCAGGATGTCGTGTTCGCGATAACCGCCGGCACCCGGTAGGCCTTCCGGCAGCATGATCATCGGCTCCATGGACACCACCATGCCCGGCTCCAGCACGGTGTCGATGTCCTCGCGCAGTTCCAGACCGGCCTCGCGGCCGTAGTAGTGGCTGAGGGTGCCGAAGGAGTGGCCGTAGCCGAAGGTGCGGTACTGCAGCACGTCGTGCTTGAGGAAGATCTCGTTCAGCTCGCGGGCGATATCGCTGCAGCGCGCACCGGGCTTGATCAGCTTGAGGCCGGCTTCATGCACCTCGACGTTGACCTGCCACAGACGCAGGTGGTCGTCCGAGCAATGGTCGAGGAACAGCGTGCGCTCCAGGGCGGTGTAGTAGCCGGCGATCATCGGGAAGCAGTTGAGGCTGAGGATGTCGCCCTTGTTGACCTTGCGGGTGGTCACCGGGTTGTGTGCGCCGTCGGTGTTGATGCCGGACTGGAACCAGGTCCAGGTGTCCATCAGCTCCACGTCCTCGAAGGTGTCAGCAATGGCGCGGACCATGGCCTGGGTGGCGTGCAGCGCCACTTCGTATTCCGGCACCTGGTCACGCAGGGCTTCGACCACCGCCGCGCCACCGATGTCGGCGATGCGTGCGCCATGACGGATCATCACGTGCTCTTCGGCGGACTTGATCATGCGCATACGCATGCAGGCGGCGGCCACGTCCACGAGCTCGGCGTCCGGATAGCGCGCGGCCAGCTTGTCGCGGTTCTGCAGGTTCAGGTGGTCATGTTCGATGCCAATGCGGCGGGCTTTCGGCAGCGCCTGCTGGATGGCGACGAAGTAGTTATCGCGCTGCCAGTCGGTGTAGACGATGTTGTCGGTGCCGACGGTGCGGCGCCACGGCTGGCCGCCGTCGATGTTGGCGCTGATGCTGATGACGTCGTCCTGGGTCACCACCAGCGCGTAGGGACGGCCGAAGGAGCAGTAGAGGAAGTCGGAGTAGTAGTTGATGTTGTGGTACGAGGTGAAGATCGCAGCATCGATGTTCTCCGCCGCCAGATGGGCGCGCAGCTTGGCTTGGCGATTGGCGAATTCCTGGGCGGAGAAGGTGGATTTGACCTTGTCGCCGTTACGGATGCGGAGCGTCTTGGGCATTTGCATGGCGGTGAACCCTTGTTGTTTTCCACTGACTCGACACACCGGGCTGGTGGGCCGTTGGAAAGCATTGCAACAGAAGCCCCCTGCCACTTTTTGTACGAATCCGACCCGAAGTTGGTCAGATCCGCTGGGGTGGCTTGGTTGCGATCCGAGGTGTCTTTGGTGACTGCGAGCGGGGGATTGGGCACCCTCACCCCCGGCCCCCGCTCTGCGCCCCAGCCTGATCGCTTCGCGCTCAGTCGTTCATCGGCACCGGAAGCGGTGCTTCCGAAAGCGTGCCGCTTCACCCCGGAGGGAGAGGGGTGACTCAGGCTGGATGCGACGTGCCAAGCGCGCACGGACTGCCCCCTCTCCCTCTGGGAGAGGGTTGGGGTGAGGGAAGGTGGGCTGACTCAGGCTTGCCGGCTGGCGCGAACCGCTTTTCTGTAGGGGCGAATTCATTCGCCCCTACAAGGGATGCGCCACTCACGCCCCACCAAAAAAACAGGCCCGAACCGTGCTGCCAGGCACGGGCGGGCCCGAAGGTGGTGTCACTCGGTATCAGTGCATGGCGCTGCGGCAGAGCTGCGGCTTGTCCAGCCGCTCGTTGCTGGGCGGAATGCCGAAGTGCTCGCGGTAGCACTTGGAGAAGTTCTGCGGGGAAAGGAAGCCGCAACCGGAAGCCACCTGCACCACCGGCATCGCGGTCTGGCGCAATAGCTGGCGGGCGCGAAGCAGGCGCAGCTTCAGGTAATGGCGCGATGGCGAGCAGCGCAGGTACTTCTGGAACAGCCTTTCCAGCTGGCGACGGGACAGCTCGACGAAGCTGGCCAGGTCGTCGAGGTCGAGGGGTTCCTCCAGGTTCGCCTCCATCAGCGCGATCACCTCTCGCAGCTTGGGCTGGGCGCTGGCCAGCGCCTCGCGCAGGCTCATCCGGCTGGCCCAGGCCGGAACATTTTCGCCGCACGGAAGCAGACCGGCTTCGACCAACAGTGTGCGGGCAGATTCCAGCGCGCCCAGCTTCACGCCCTGGGCGGCCAGATCGCGGAGTTGTACGAGCAATCCGGCGTGAACGGGCGGAGCACCGTCGCCACCGCAGAGGATCAGGGCGTCCAGCCCACATGCCTCGGCGACGCTACCTTCGGCCGTCAGCTGCATGCCGTTGCCGGCGCGCACCGGGTTGCCGTCACAGGTCAGGATGCACCAGCGATAACGGCCCGCGCCGGGCTGCTGGTTGGCCAGGCGCAGCGGTTCGAGTGAACCGGCCAGGGCGATCAGGCTGAAGCCGTCCAAAAGCAGAAAGCCGATGGATTCGAAGCGGTGTTCGGACGTTGGCAGGGCTTGATAGGCGGTCATGGCATCAGCACTCCACGGCACTCACGGCCAGGCCACCGCGCGAGGTTTCCTTGTACTTGTCGTGCATGTCGGCGCCGGTGTCGCGCATGGTGCGGATCACCCGGTCCAGCGAGATGAAGTGCTCGCCGTCGCCGCGCAAGGCCATCTGCGCCGCGTTGATCGCCTTCACCGCGGCGATCGCGTTGCGCTCGATGCACGGCACTTGCACCAGCCCGCCCACCGGGTCGCAGGTCAGCCCGAGGTTGTGCTCCAGGCCGATCTCAGCCGCGTTCTCCAGCTGCGCCGGGGTCGCCCCGAGCACTTCCGCCAGGCCAGCGGCGGCCATGGCACAGGCCGAGCCCACTTCGCCCTGGCAACCCACTTCGGCACCGGAGATCGAGGCGTTCTTCTTGCACAGGATGCCGACGGCGGCGGCGCCGAGGAAGAAGTGCACCACGTCGTCGTCAGTCGCCTCGGGATTGAAGCGCATGTAGTAGTGCAGCACCGCCGGGATGATCCCCGCTGCACCGTTGGTGGGCGCGGTGACCATGCGCCCGCCGGCGGCGTTTTCCTCGTTCACCGCCAGGGCGTAGAGGTTCACCCACTCCATGGCGCTCATGGTGCTGCCGATCACGTTGGGCTTGCCCAGCTCCTGCAGGCTGCGGTGCAGCTTCGCGGCACGGCGACGCACGTTGAGCCCGCCGGGGAGGATACCTTCCTCGCCCATGCCGTTGCGCACGCATTCCTGCATGGCGTCCCACAGTTTCAGCAGGCCAGCGCGGATCTCCGCCTCGCTGCGCCAGGCCTTCTCGTTGGCCAGCATCAGCTCGGAGATACGCAGGTTGTGGCGCTGGCAGAGTTCCAGCAGTTCTTCGGCACTGGAGAAGTCGTAGGGCAGCTTGGTGGCGTCCTGGTCCAGCTGGCCGGACTTCGCCTGGGCCTCGTCGACGACGAAACCGCCGCCGATGGAGTAGTAGGTGTCGCGGTGCAGTTCGCCGCCCTCGCCTTCGACGATCAGGGTCATGGCGTTGGGGTGATACGGCAGGTTCTCGTCGAGCAGCAGCAGGTCGCGCTGCCAGTCGAAGGCGACCGGGTGGCTGCCGTCCAGCAGCAGTTCGCGGGAGGCCTTCAGCGCCTCGATGCGCGGGGCGATCTGTTTCGGGTCGACCTGGTCCGGCCATTCCCCCATCAGCCCCACCAGGGTGGCGCGGTCGGTGCCGTGGCCGACACCGGTGGCCGACAGCGAGCC
>NZ_SSOH01000087.1:0-42829 GCF_029873155.1 Pseudomonas sp. BN515
AAGGCGACGTCACCAACCTCAAGGGCGATGTGACCAACCTGGATGGACGCGTCACCCACATCTACGACACCGGCACCAAGTACTTCCACGCCAACTCCACCGGCACCGACTCGGTCGCCTCGGGCGCGGACTCAGTGGCCATCGGCATGGGCGCGGTCGCCAGCCATGACGGCAGCATCGCCTTGGGCGCCGGCTCCGTCGCGGACGGCAGCACCCTCGGCCACGAGGCCTACCTGGTGGGCGGCACCGCCAGGGGCGAAGTCAACATCGGCGACCGTCGCATGACCGGGCTGTCGGCGGGTGCGGACGACACCGATGCGGTCAACGTCGCCCAGCTGAAGTCCATCACCAGCAGTGCGGTAGCGGACTCGGTGATGTACGACAACAGCACTCACAACCGCATCACCCTGGGTGGTCCGACCTATAACCGCGCGACCAGAACCGGCGGCACCAAGATCACCAACGTCGCTCGCGGCGAGGATGACAGCGATGCGGTGAACATGTCCCAGCTAAACGAGACCAACGCCAAGGTCACCAACATCGATGGCCGCGTCACCACCATCGAGGGCAGCGTCACCAGCATCAACAATGGCGGCGGCATCAAGTACTTCCACGCCAACTCGGCCAAGGCCGACTCGGTCGCCAGCGGTGCCGACTCCGTCGCCGTGGGCCCGAAAGCCCAGGCCAGCGGCAAGGGCGCCATCGCCATGGGCGAGGGTGCCAGTGCCACGGCCGATGGCAGCCTGGCCCTGGGGCAGGGTGCCAGCGACAACGGTCGGGGCGCGGAAAGCTACACCGGCAAGTACTCCAACGCGGCGAACGCCAGCGTCGGTACCGTCTCGGTGGGCAATGCCGCCACCGGTGAAACCCGCACCATCAGCAACGTCGCCGATGGCAAGGAAGCCACCGATGCCGTCAACCTGCGCCAGCTCGACGGCGCCGTGGCGGAGTCCAAGCAGTACACCGACGACTCCATCCACAACGTCAACACCGCCGTCGCCAACGTCACCACCCATGTCAGCAACCTCGACAACCGGGTGACCAGGACCGAGGGCGATGTGAGCAAGCTGCAGAATGGCACCGACGGCATGTTCCAGGTGAACAACACCAGTAACCTGCCCAAGCCGCGCGCGACCGGGACCGACTCGGTGGCCGGCGGTGCCGGTGCGGCAGCTTCCGGAGGCAACAGCGCAGCCATCGGCACTCGCTCTCGGGCGAGCGGCCAGAGCGCCACAGCGGTGGGTAACGACGCCCATGCCAAGGCGGACAACTCGGTTGCACTGGGCGCCAACTCGGTGGCCGACCGCGCCAACAGCGTTTCCGTCGGCAGCGCCGGCAACGAACGGCAAGTCACCAACGTGGCCGCCGGCTCCGCGCCGACCGATGCGGTGAACGTCAGTCAGCTGCAGCAGAGCATGGGAGACATCTCCAACCAGTTCTACGACTACACCGACTCCCGCTACAGCGCGCTTCGCCAGGACCTGAAGAAGCAGGACGACATCCTCAGCGCCGGTATCGCCGGGGCCATGGCGATGGCGACGCTGCCGCAACCCTACGCACCGGGCGCCAGCATGGCGACCGTCGGCCTGGGCAACTACCGCGGACAGGGTGCGCTGGCCATCGGCGTTTCGAAGATCTCCGACAACGGCAAGTGGGTCACCAAGCTGCAAGGCAGCACGAGCAGTCAGGGTGATACCGGCGTTGCTGTCGGCATCGGTTACCAGTGGTGAGTTTTCCTATCCAGGCCCGGCTGCGGCCGGGCCGTCCCCAGGAGGTCAAAATGAACGCTTTCAATTCTCCCGCCGTACGCGCCCTGGCAGTCGCCTGCGCCGGCCTGCTTCTGGCGGCCTGCGGCACCCTCAGCCCGGTCGACGAGCAGGGCCACAGCAGCGCACCGAAGTTCCCCACTATCAACGATTCCTACCGCCCGCAGGGCAGCTACGTGAACCTGGAGAATCTGTCCAAGGTTCAGCCGGGCATGGGCAAGGCACAGCTCTACGAATTGCTCGGTGCCCCGCACTTCAAGGAAGGTCTGTTCGGCGTACGCGAGTGGGACTACATCCTGCGCTTTCGTCGCGCGGGCCAGGCCGACCTGGTCTGCCAGTACAAGGTGCTGTTCGACAAGGACATGCAGGCGCAAAGCTTCCTGTTCCTGCCCGCTGACTGCCTCGATCAGCTCAAGCCCGCGCCTGTCGCCCAGCTCGTCAGCGAGCCGGCTCAGCGCGTCACCCTCGCCGGTGACGCCACTTTCGCCTTCGACAGCGCCAGCCTGAGCGAGACCGGACGCGCCAGCCTGGAGCGCCTGGCCGTGCAGCTCAAGGCGCAGCACCCGCAGCGGATCAGCATCACCGGTCACACCGACCGCCTCGGGTCCCCGGCCTACAACCTCGACCTGTCCCGGCGGCGTGCCGAAGCGGTGCGCGACTACCTGGCCGCCGCTGGCGTGCCAGCGGCGCTGATGCAGGTACGTGGCGTCGGCGCGGCCGAGCCGGTTGCTGACTGCCCGGATGCACCCCGCGCGCAGCTGATCCATCGCCTGGCGGCAAACCGTCGGGTCGTCGTCGAGTCCAGCGCCACTGTGGCGCAAACCCATCAAGAGTGAGGAACGTGCCATGACTACCCACAGCAAATGGCTGACCGCAATGCTCCTGCCGCTCTGCCTGCTGGCCGGTTGCAAGGGCAGCGACCAGACCGCCGCTGCCACGCCTGCCAATTCCCTGGGCACGCTGGAGTACCCGGCGCTGCCGGTGATCCGCAATGCCGTGTTCAGCATGACGCCCCTGGTGGACGGCAAGCGCAACCCGGCGGTGATGCAGCAGATCTGCGGCCTGGCCCGCGGCGAGGTGGACCGCGCTGAAGTCGATCGCTTCGTCGCCGCCAGCGGTGAAACCAGCGAGAGCCTGAAGAAGAAGGGCGGCGTGACCGCGATGCTGGTCAACGATAACCAGAAGGGGCGCGAGATTGCCTGCGCCGCCTACCTGGCTACCGCGCCGCTGATCCAGGTCGACGGCAACGAGTTCATCGCTGCGCGGAAGGGGGCCGATGGCAAGTTGCAGATCGACAAGGCGCGCTTGGGCGAGGTCATGGCGGTGCGCATCGCGCTGGCCCGTACCGACGCCGAGTATTTCAGCCTGATCGCCGACAAGCTGCAGCAGACCCCGGGTCTGACTGACGCCCAGTACCAGGCGCGCACCCGCGAGCTGTTTTCTGAACTCGCACCTGCGTTCCTCAAGCGGGTCAAGCAGCAGATGCCACTGCCGGGCACTCGCTTCAACCTCAAGCGCCTGGACAACCAGCGCTTCGCCTTCGGCACCTCCAACGGCGGCGAGTACGAGTACAGCAACGATGGCATGACGTTGCGCCAGGACAACATCACCTGGTACGGGGAGGGACAACTGATGGGCCAGCGCCGCACGCTGAAGATCGCCTACTACCCCGAGGCCGTCACCCAGCGCATGGACCCGAAACCTGCCGCCAACACGCCTTGAGGCTTGCGGGAGACTACCGCCCGCGATGGCCCAGGACTCACGGCGAGGAGATGCTTTCCTCGCCGTGAGTCATTTCGTTTCCGAGCATTCCCTGGTTGCCGGGTACCGTTGGCTGCCAGCTGCTTTTTGGCCAGAAGCAGTTGAGCAGCCCAGGGAAAGATCGCTGTGCCCGTTTCTGTCTCCGCTCTGTCTTTAGCCTTACGCCGAGCGCAAACGAGTTCGATCCACGTGATTGATCGTGCGCCAGATCTGTTTGGGCGTTGCCAGGGCGGCCGCCGTGGTCCAGCGATGATCCACGTCGCTTCCGATGCGCACCAGACCCGTGTGACTGGCCTTGTTGGCGTCGACCAGCGGGTCGGGGTCGTAGAAGCCGAGGGTGTAGCGCAACTGCTCGACGTCGTCAGGCCGGCCTGTCAGGAACTGCCAGCCAGGTCCGATGCCATGCTGTTCGACGTATGCCTTGAGGACCTGCGGGCTATCCAGCAAGGGTTGCAGGCTGATCGAGTACATGAAGACGTCGCGCCCCGCACGGTCTCCCAGGAGCTTCTGTACCTGCTTGAGGTTCGCCGTGGCGGTCGGGCAGATCCCGGTACAGCTTGCATACATCATGTTGATGGCCACGACCTTGCCACGCACCAGGTCGTCATAGAACCTGACCGCTTTGCCCTCGTGCGTGTACAGCGGCGTATTGGGAATGCGTTTCTCGTCGGCCGTGCCGGCCTCTGTGGGGCGCAGGTTCAGGACACTGTGCAAGGCGTATAGCCCTAATGCGACGGTACCCATGCCGAGCATCAAATCTCTGCGTGTGTTCATCTGATATCCACCGCTGCTGATCAAGTCGTTTCATCGACGACATTCAAGCGCACCATCATCTCGTGGTCCTCGTGGATCACGTTGTGGCAGTGCATCACGTACTTGCCGGTGAAGTCCCGAAAGCGCACCAGCAATCGGATGGTCATGCTTCCGGTGAGCACGAAAACGTCTTTGCGCCCTTGCTCGTGAGGCGGCACGGGCACAGGGACACCCTCCACGCTCTTGCTGAGGATGCGGCCTTCTTCCAGATGGATGTGAACGGGATGGTCCCAGCCACCCTTGCCCGACAGTTCCCAGACTTCGGCGGCACCGAGTGGAATCCTGTTGCCATTGTCGTCCTCGGCGTCGAACAGTTTGCCGTTGATCGCCCACATGCCGTTCTGGCGATCGAACTCCCAGCGCCGTTCTCGTAGCCGGTGGAGCTCCTCCGGGGTCGGCAGCTCCCGTAATGGGCGCAGCTGGTCGGGTACCTGGCTGAGGTCCTGTTGCGCCGGAGTGCGATCGACAATGATCTTCAGCACCCGAGTGCCGGGGCTGCGCACCACGCTGGGCTTGCGGGTGCTGTCTTGCTGCAGGCGATTCACCAGGTAGAGCTCGGTGCCGATCGGGTACTGGGAGAAGTCCACCACTATGTCGGCGCGCTCGGCGACCGCGAGGCGCACCTTGGTCTCTCCGCGTAACGGCTCTGGTAGCAAGTTGCCGTCGCTGGACAGGTAGTCGAAGCGCTGTTCCTTGCCAGAGGCATCTACCAGGTAGAACTCGTAGAAGCGGCTGGGCCCGGTGTTGAGCAGGCGCAGACGATACTTGCGGGCATCCACCGGCAACACCGGTTCGATCTTGCCGTTGACCGTGACCTTGTCGCCTAGCACGCCTTCCGGGCCGAGCTCATTCCAGAACAGCAGGCCGTTGGCGTCGAAGCGCTTGTCGCCAAAGGCCAACGGATAGTCATAGTCGCCGCTGGGCAGACGCAGGGCATTGGGGTTTGAATCGCGCTCGTCGCCCGAGTCGAACTCATCGAATATCAGGTAAAAACCCGCCAGCCCCAGGTAGGTGTTCGGTGCGGTGAAGTCTTTGGTGTGGTCGTGGAACCACAGCGTGCCCAGCCCCTCGCGATAGTCACCAATCGGCTGGCCATTGGGGGAATAACCGGTGAATGGCCCGGGGTTTTCCAGGTTTTCCAGGTACCCCGCGTAGAGGTTGTGATAGAGGTGATCCTTGAATTCCCCTGGGGTGATCTGCGAGGCGTCGCGCAGATCTGCGGCGCTATAGAAGTCGGACGGGAAGCCGTCGCACCCGGAGGACGCGTGCAGATTGTGCAGATGGGTGGACATTTCCGGGCTGCCAACCCTCGGACGGACGAAGCCCCGCGCAACCAGTCGATCCGTGGACTCGGTCAGTTGGCAGTGAAAGCGGCAAATGATCGGTCGGCCGTAGCGCGCGAGGATCGTGAGGGGGAATGTCGGCTTCGGCGCGGCTGATTGATTGGTGCCCTGGTACGTCCAGATCAACTGCTTGGCTTGGGGGTAGTCGGGATGAAATTGCCAGGGAATCGCCTGGGCGTTTATTTCATAGAGGTCCGCGCCGCCCAGGCGCTCCAGGACCTCGAAGTGCTGGTGGGCCGGGCGCCCGGCTTCTCCATCTCCCACCTTGGCTTCCAACTCGGAGAGTGGAAACAGGGCGTCAACGGTGTTCAGCGGGACAATCTTCCGTGGCAGTACTTCCAGCCACGGTCTGGTGGGTGGACTGCTGGCTATGTCTTGACCGCCTGGACCTGAGGACGACGTTTGCGAGCCGCTGCCAGATCCTTTTGCGGCTGAGCTGTCACGGCCACTCAGCAACAGCGGCGCGACCATTGCACCGGTGGACCATTTGAGGAAGGTGCGGCGTGCTCCGTCCTCAGGTGAACCTTGAGAGGGTGTAGGCTTCCAGCCCCTCGCTGGAATGAGCCTTTTCCCGCCAGCGGCGGGCAGTCTGCTTTTCCATGTAAGCATGGCGGCTGCTCTCCTTGTTGCGTGGTTGGTACGAGCCCCTAGCGAGAGCTTGTATGAACGCTAACCAGGTGAGTGCCACCGCCTGAGCGCACCTCAGCGGACGTTGCCGCTTCTGTGGTCAAGGATGGTCGATTACGACTGCGATGACCGCGCCAGGAGGGTGGCGCTGCTGGTCAAACGAGAGGTGGGCCATGGAGGAGGGGAGAGGCAAGCGCATGCGAAAGGAATACGAGCTCCGCACAGCGGATTGATGCGTTGTTCACAATAAGACTCCCAACGATTGAAGAGCCCCCTGAACCGCATTGCTCGCCTGCCTTTGAAACACGACAACAGGAACTCATCCTTTTTTATTGTCTGGCAGAAGCTTAGCTGCACTTGCAATCAATACGATATTTTATCGCTATTATCAGTGTGCCATCAGTGCCATAGGTACTATTCAGGGCTGCGCGCTTAACGTCGTAATTGCCGGAATGAAAACGAGAAATCAGCGCGACACCAAACCTCCAGCGAAAGGGTATCTCTAACAGAAATCAGACGCAGAAGTGTCTGCGTTAATGGGGGAGGTATTATTCCACTCCTTAGATCTACTTCTGAAACAGCACCCGACCCTGATCAGCAGGTTCTTAGCGCTTTACGCAGACAAACAAAGCATTCCCGGACGTGCCGCCCCAGGGAGTTATCCGTTCGTAGTCATGCTCGAAGACGTGCACTTCGAAATGCGGCTGCAACAGGTGCTGCAACTCGGTGAAACTCAGGGCGACCATGGCGTGTTCGTCCTGCCAGGTCTGGGTGACCCCCTCCGTGGTCTTTTCGATGCTCAGGCGCAGTGCCTGTCGCTCGCCCTCACCGCTGTAGTACCAGCCGGAACCGAAGGTGAAGTGGCTGCCCTCGTGCTCCACGGTGTGGCGCACGAATGAGCGGTTGTCGATCTGCCGCTTGTCCACCGTGTTGAAGCAGAACACGCCGTCCTCCCCAAGTGCGCCGTGCACACTGTCCAGGCACGCCCGCAGCTGTTCGAGCCCGGCGTTGTAGTGGATCGAGTAGAGGAAGCAGGTGATCAGGTCCAGCGGCTCGCCCACCCGGAAGCTCGCCATGTCCTGCCGGCTGAACTGTGCCTCGGGGCAGCGCAACTGGGCGAGATCCAGCATCGGTTGATTGATGTCCAGACCGGCACTGCGATAGCCGAAGTCGAGGAAATGGCGCACGTGTGGTCCGGTGCCGCAGGCGAGGTCCAGGTGCCTGCGCCCCTGATTGCCGAACAGCTGGTGAAGCCGGCGCACGCAATGGCTCTGGGCCTGGTAGTCGATGTCGGCGCACATCAGGTCGTAGTAGGTGGACAGGTCGGTGTACAGCGCATTGGAGGACATAAGCAGCCAGGGGGCGGAAGTTTCGGCGCAGCATAGTACCTCAGCCCCGAGCACTTCCCGCCGAAAACAGACTTCCCGCCCCAGCCACTGCGAGCTGCTGTCCTGCGGTTTGGCGCTGTGTCGTCATAGGCCTATCGGTCAGGGCCTGGTTCAGCACGTCAGGCCAGGCGCTTCTGGAAGAAGAAGCGCTTGTGCTCTGGGGGGAAATCATCCAGGTGGCCGAACTCGGTGTAACCAAGCTTCTGGTAGAACGCTGGCGCCTGGAAATCGAAGGTATCGAGCCAGATTCCGACGCAGCCTTTTTCTCGTGCAACGCCTTCAGCCATGTTCATCAGGCGTGAGCCTGTGCCTTGTCCCCGCGTTTGCTCGGGTATGGCGAGCAACTCGATGAACAGCCAGCGATAAAATATCTCGCCGTAAAGGCCGCCAATGATTTCGTTGGTGTGTTCATCACGGACCAGCAGGGCGATAGTTTCTGGCTTTGGGTCACCCGCTTTGGAACGGTTATGCGCCCGCAAGGGCCGGAGGATGGCCGAGAGCTCATCCTCTCCTGGGTTCTCCGTCATTTCGATCCGAGTACTCATTCGCTATTCCCTTAGATTTCTACGCTGATATGAACTTGTGGGGCCTTCGGTCCGCCCTGGCGGCAAGCAGTTCAATGCACCTGCACGATCTGAATCAGATTCCCGCACGTATCGTCGAACACCGCGAGAGTGACCGAGCCCATGGCGGTCGGAGGCTGGGTGAAGCGGACGCCGGCGGCTGATAGCCGGGCGTATTCGGCGTGCACGTCGTCGACGCCGAAGAAGGTGTAGGGGATGCCGTCCTGCTTGATCGCTGATTTGAAAGGTTTCGCGGCTGGGTGGACGTCGGGCTCCAGCACCAGTTCGACGCCGTTGGGATCGCCCGGCGAAGTCAGGGTGAGCCACCGATGGGGGCCCATGGGAATGTCGTGCTTCAGCTCGAAACCGAGCACGTCCCGGTAGAAGGCGAGGGCCTTGTCCTGGTCGTCGACGAGCAGACTGGTGACAACGATCTTCATCAATCTTTCCTCCCTGTGGATGCGGAGCATCCTGCTGATCCGAGCGCTGTGATGGCGCTTTATTGGTGAAGACTCGTGATAGTAGCTGCTCACCCTGGCCGATCCAGAGCCGTGATCAGTAATTGACCGCGGTGGACCAGATCTGTGCCGGGATGGCCAGCGCCTGGCTCTTGTGGGGCTGGCCGGCCTGCGCGGCATTCATGTAGCTTGCGCAAGGCTGGCTCCCGGTGGGGCCCCGTAGCTTGAGCAAGCGTCACCATGCGCACAAAACAGGAGTTCATCATGTCTAGACTGCCCGCACCGCTGGATCGCTTGCCATTCCCGGTGATTGGTTCCCCGCTGTTCATCATCAGCAACCCCAGGATGCTGATCGAACAGTGCAAGGCTGGAATCGTCGGCTCCATGCCGGCGCTCAACGCTCGACCCGCCTCATTACTGAATGACTGGCTGGCCGAGATCACCGAGACCCTGGATGCTTACAACCGGGAAAATCCCGACAGCCCTGCGGCACCGTTCGCCATCAACCAGATAGTGCACAAGAGCAATGATCGTCTGGAGCACGACATGGAGCTCTGCGTGAAATACCGGGTGCCCATCATCATCACCTCGCTTGGCGCCCGGGAAGACATCTACGCGGCCGCGCATTCCTACGGCGGTGTGGTGCTGCATGACGTGATCAACAACACCTTTGCTCGCAAGGCCATCGAGAAAGGAGCGGATGGTTTGATCGCGGTCGCCGCGGGCGCAGGCGGCCACGCAGGTGAGAAGAGCCCATTCGCGCTGATCCAGGAGATTCGCCAGTGGTTCGATGGTCCGCTGGCGTTGTCCGGCTCCATTTCCACCGGAGGTGCGGTTCTTGCCGCACAGGCCATGGGCGCTGACTTTGCCTACATCGGCTCTGCCTTCATTGCCACCGAAGAAGCCAATGCTGCCGAGTCTTACAAAGAGGCCATCGTCGAGTGCTCATCCGACGATATCGTTTACAGCAACCTCTTCACTGGTGTGCATGGCAACTACCTGAAGCCGTCGATCATCGCGGCGGGCCTGGACCCCAACGATCTTGCGCAGAGCGATCCCAGCCAGATGAACTTCGGCGGCGACGCCAAGAAAGCCTGGAAGGACATATGGGGCTGTGGCCAGGGTATCGCCCCGGTCACCAAGGTTCAGGGAGTGGCCCAGTACGTCTCGCAGTTGAAGCGCGAATACGCGGAGGCAAAGGCCAGGCTGTTGGGTGCGTAACCAGGAACGCCTTGTGCTTGGCGCTGCTAGAGGAGGCCGTGTTTGGTCCCTCTGGCAGGCCATCACTACCCGGGCAGAAAGGGCGCTGAACGCGGCTTCTTTCGAATGACTGCTTGTGGTCGGCGTTGCCCCTAAAAAGGAACCGTTTCCAGCGCCCCAAACACTGGTGAGCGCCGGAAAATCAGTCACCCCAGCACACCATCAATAAACGGCGCCTTCCCAGCCAGATACTCGTCACTCCCTTGCGTACACGCTGGCTTCTTGACCACTCACTGGTGGTTTAGCGTTATCTGACGACGATATCACGCTGCGGTAATTCGGAGTGGTGAGTTCTGGCGCCTTCTACTTCCTCGGTTGAAAACTGCCCGCCCGCAAGTTTGTCGCGGGCGGGCTACCGCGGTGACGAGGCAATTTCCCTTGCCTGTAACCGGCAGGACGATCGCCAGGCATCGTGGTGTCAGCCCTGGCGAACCTCAATGCGCCGGCCACGCGCAGACGCTTCCTTGGGCAGTTCAATACGCAGCACGCCGTTGCTGCACTTGGCCCTGGCCTTCTCGGCAATGACTGGCGCGGGAAGCTGGAAGCGGCGCCGGAAACTGCCGAACGTGCACTGGCGGACGCGGTAGCGCCCATTCCCCCGTTCCTGGTCGACACGCTTTTCGCCGCGAATGAACAGAACATCTCCCCGCACTTCCAGCTCAAGATCCTCCTTAACCATTCCCGGGACCTCCAGCCGGACGACGATTTGTTCGCCATCCTCATAGAGATCGCCTGCCAGCAAGCCCCAGTTCGAGGCAAGTGCTGGTGGTGAGGAGGCATCTTCCAAGGCGCTCCTGCTCCGATTGACGGGCGTGAAACGCGTCAGCGCCTCGCTGGCACGATCGCGGAGCTGGCGCCAACCCTCACCCAGCGAATGCCAGGTTTCCTCCAGGCCATGCTTGAACTCAGCTAATTTATCCATGGGATCGACCTCCTCGAGCTCAGGCGCCTACTCGCTTCTCACGGCGATCTTCCGCGGTTGGGCATGCGCGTGTTTGGGAATACGCAAATCCAGCACGCCGTCCCGCAGTTGAGCGTCGATCTGCGTCGTATCCAGCTCGGAGCTCAAGGTGAAGGCTCGCCGGAAGCGCGAGAGCTGGACTTCGGCATAGACGGCCTCCAGCTGTTCGGACATCGCCGGCATGATCTCCCCTTCCAGCACAAGCGTGTCACCTTCCACGTTGACCACGAGACGCTCTTTGGGCACCCCCGGAAGGTCCGCGAACACCTGGATTCCGTTGTCATCCTCGAAGACATCGATACGCGGCAGCAGTGTTTGGGTTTCAGTCTCGCCGCGCACGACCGCTTGCTTGTCGTTCATGGTGACTCCTCCGTCAAACCGATGCTGTTACTGAATGGCTATGCGCCTGGGCTGCGCAGCCTCGCGCCGAGGCAGCGAGATGCGGAGAACGCCGTCGCAATACTGAGCCTCGACCTTGTCGGTATCGACCTCATCGTTGAGGCTCACGGTGCGCTTGAAGCGTCCGGAATAGCGCTCGTTGGCATACACGGAGCAGTTGTCTTCCTCCGTGTTTCGCGCCGGCCGGCGCTCGCCGGATATCGATAACAACCCTCGGTGAATCTGCACATCGAGGTCGTTCGGATCGACGCCGGGAACGAAGGCGTAGACTTCCATGCTGGACGGCGTGCTACCCACGTTGATCGCAGGAAAAGCACCACTGGCCAAGGCACGAATGCTGCCCGGACGCCCGAGGCCAGGCCCCAGGACCTGTTGCAGTTCGCGCTGCAGCCTTTCGAACTCGGCAATGGGATCGCTCGACAGATTAAGAAGGGACTCGTACATGACAAACCTCCTTCCGGCTGACTGACATGATCTCGGACAGGAGGCTCGAAGCACCCAGCTCCGGCCCCTGACGACGGGAAATATGTAAGCGATCTCGAGCTTTTCAAGTCCTGGCTTAAACGAACATGGAATTAGTTATTCCCACGCATTTGCACATTGATTCTTTGCCCTGGCTCCACTGGACGTAGCCCGGGGAACGGCTCAAATCCGGGCTTCTCGAACTCGGTCAGGCTCGACGATGCAGCCAAACGCACCTCGCCTTCGCTCGTCCGGCCCGGCCCTGAAAACCGGGCAGGTGTGGGCAAGAGCTTCAGACTGGGCGGTGGGTATGGCTGGACTGGATGTTTGTGAAACAACGCGTTTCCCTATGACCGAAACGCTTCGGCTGGCCTATGTCGCCCCCGCGGACAATCTCAGCGATCAAAGCGGAAGGTCGCGCCGTAAGCGCTGTCCGGCAGGCGGTCGGCACTGTCCTCTCGCAGTCGCGAACGGAACGACCCTTGCGGCGCCTCGGTGCGATACAGACCACGCTTGATCAGCTCCGGCACCACCAGTTCGGCAAAATCCTCCAGGGTACCGGGACTCACCAGCGGGTTGAGCATGTAGCCGTCGGTACCGGAAATTCGCGCGTGCTCTTCGATGCGGTCGGCGATCTGCGCCGGCGTGCCTACCAGGATCAGGTCGCTGCCACGGGTTACCCGGGCGAAGCGCTGGCGCACCTCGCCAGCGGTCAGCGGCTTGCCGCTGCCGTCCGGGCGCATCACGTAGGAGGTCAGGCCCTCGGTCTGGGTGGTCAGCGGTTCATTGTCGGCGTAGCGGTCAAAGCGTCAACGACGCCTACTTCCGGCAGTGGATCGTAGCCATGGAACGGATGGTCACCTACCTCGGCCTGGCCGGTGCGGACGACATCGCCCAGCGGGCTGCGGAGTGGCGGCGGGCCTACCTGAACACTCCCCATGGTCAGCCCGTGATGCTGGCAAATGCTTACTGTCCGCCGACTCATGACCATGCCCACCTGTCGCCCAAGCGCTCGCCGGTGGCCGTCAGTCCAGCCCAGGTCTGAGCGACATAGCGTCTTCCGGGACCAAACGTACGCCGTCTGGAAATACCTTCATCACTTTTCGCCGTCGATAGGACGGCCAAGGAGAGAGTCATGCATATCGAACCTGGTCTGGTTGAGGCCGGAAAGATCGGCCTGAGCTACCTGACCACCGCAGGAGTTGGCGCATATGGCCTGAAGCTTATCGGCCAAGACCTTCACGAGCGGGGCGCTGTCTCGTTGCTGGCGCGCATCGCGGCGACGACGGCGCTGGTCTTCAGCTTCTTCGAGGTGCTGCCGCACCATCCAGTTGGTGTCTCCGAGGTACATTTGATCCTCGGTTCGATGTTGTTCCTGCTGTTCGGCGCTGCACCAGCGGCCGCTGGCCTGGCACTGGGCCTGCTGCTCCAAGGCATGTTCTTCGCCCCCATGGACTTACCCCAGTACGGCATGAACGTCACCACCCTGCTGGCACCGTTGTTCGTTGTCACCGTACTGGCTAAACGCATCATCGCTTCAAAAACTCCCTACGTGGAGTTGAGCTACCGCCAAGTACTGATGCTGTCCACCACCTACCAGGCCGGTATCGTCACCTGGGTCGCTTTCTGGGCGTTCTACGGTCAGGGGCTCACGCTCGAGAGTGTGGCGAAGGTGATGACCTTTGGTGGCGCTTATATGACGGTCATCGTCGTCGAGCCGCTAGTGGACCTGGGTGTACTCGCCCTTGCCAAGCTGGCCAATGGTGGCCTGCTGTTCGAGCGGCGCCTGCACCAGGCCGGCTGAGCGCAGGGTGGCGCCGAGCACTCAGCACCAGACAGTTGCGCCCCCAAAAAGGTGACGTTCTGGCACCGTCATCCACCTTTCGTCCCTGCCGGCGATGCCCCATAGGCGAGGCCCGACAACTCCCCGGGGCCTCGCGCAGGCCAAGTTCGAGAAAGCCCATGATCGCAGAGCTTACCTTGAGTGCTTTTGTTCGGAGAGAAATGGCGGCAGCACCTTGGAATTTCCTCAAAAAAGAACGGCAGGTGTCTCTATGATCTCCATCTTTCGAAGTGTTGACCGCAAGGCATTGGCCCTGCTTGCCGACAGGATGGAACATCCCGACGATGATCACATGCCGATGGTAGTTGCTTCTCCATTGATGCATCGGCTCCTGGAGGGCAGCGAGCGTTTGCTCGTCGAGCGCAAGGAAGCGGCGGCGCAACTGGCCGAACTCAATCGCAAACTGGAAGTCGTGGCAGGCCGTTGCGCTGAGCTCGAAGCTGAGCTGCGTCAGTCGAAATCCCAAATGGAAGATTGGGAGTTGGCAGCTCTGGGTGCCGGCGAACGGCTCTGGGCCATGCCCCTCGACGACGCTGGCCCACAGCCCAGTACACCGATCCGCTGGACCGGCCCGCAAGCGGCACGGATGCCAGCAAGATTCGGCATGTGGAGTGAGCGCATACACCCTGACGACCACGCTCGCGTCCTGGATGCTATGGCCGGGCACCTGGCCGATCGATCCGGACAGATGCCTTACGCAGAGGAGGCGCGGATGTCAGTGGGCAACGGTGATTACCGCTGGTTCTACATTGCCGGTTTCTGCCAACGCGGCGCGCATGGCACGCCAAAGGTCATCGCCGGCGTACTGCGCGACATCCACGACCAGCGTCTTCGAGACGACGAACTGGCGTTGGTCGCCACTCGTTTCGACATCTCCCGCGAGTGCATCCACGATGCGCTGTGGGACGTTGACATCGTCGCCGGCGATCCGGCAAACCCGGCTAACGCCATTTGGTTCTCGTCACAAATGCGCCGACTGCTTGGCTACGAAACCGTCGAGGACTTTCCCGACCTGTTCGACAGTTGGCTATCTCGCCTGCACCCTGAGGATAGCCAGCGCGCTGTGAAGGCTTTTATCGATCATGTTGGCGACCGTTCGGGAAATACTCCCTTCGACGTCGTCTATCGGCTAAGGCACAGGAACGGTGAGTACCGTTGGTTTCGTGGGCGTGGACAAACTCAGCGCGCGGCCAATGGAACGGCGTTGCGGACAGTGGGCGCAATTTCTGACATCCATTTCAGTCATGAAGAACGTCTTTTGCGTGAAGCCCAAGAACTGCAGCATCAGACGATTCAGGACAATCTCGCCAAGTTGACCAACATCGTCGCGACAATTCAGGGCATAGCCAGCCAGACGAACCTGCTGGCGCTGAACGCCGCCATCGAGGCGGCACGGGCCGGCGATGCGGGGCGCGGCTTCGCAGTGGTCGCCGACGAAGTGCGCAAGTTGGCAACTCGTACGAGCGAAGCAACGCAGCAAGCAGCCAACATGATCTCTGCGGGTTAGCGCCAGAGCGATGTTAGCGGTTTGGACGATAGGGCCTGGACTGGAATGGTTAATCGGACTGCGTCAATCGAATTAAGGAGTGGCTTGCCGGTTAGCGACGGTCTGACTCCGACCGCCGCTATGCATGGTTAGACCTCGGTCTGCTCCGCCATCTCCAAGGCGTCATCGACCTCAATCCCGCGGTATCGAACGGTGCTCTCAAACTTCGTATGGCCGAGCAGGAGTTGGACTGCCCGCAGGTTCTTTGTTCTGCGATAGATCAGCGTTGCCTTAGTTCGTCTCATCGTATGGGTTCCATACATGGCCGGATCAAGGCCAATGGCTTTCACCCAAGCTTTGACGATTCGAGCGTATTGCCGGGTGGAGAGATGGTTTGAGGCATGCAGCCGGCTCGGAAAAAGACAGTCCTGGCGACTGAGCTGGGCTTGACGTATCCAGGCCTCCAGAGCCGACCGTGTCTGCTCTGTAATCTCAAACTGCACAGGTCGCTGAGTTTTCGGCTGCATCACGATGGCTCGTGATGACACATGCTCACCATGGGCAACGTCGCGCACAGGGAGCTTGGTTAAGTCGCAGGCTCGCAGCTTGCTGTCGATGGCCAGATCGAAGAGAGCCAGATCCCGGGCTCTCTCCGCGATTTGAAGCCTTACTCGGATGGCCCAGATATCTCTAAGTCAGAGCGGGGCTTTCTGCCCAACCAATTTTCCTTTGTTCCACGGTTGATGGCCGCAGGTAGCAATAGTGTTCATGGCTTTTCCTCCATGTGAGGGAAGACAAGGATGGCCAGCCAGTGCAAGGGGCGCTAACCGGCCAACAGCAGACCATGGACAAGCTGCGAACGACTTCATAATCCCCGTATAGCCCACGTCGCTAAGGAATCAGTCAGGAACAGGAGATTGGCATTGACGTTGCCTGATTGAGGGCTGGCTGTTCACCATGCAGTACAGTGCCCCTGCCAGTACCAGGCCCACAGCCCAACTAATGTCCGCCCCTAGCCAGTTCGCTACAAAGCCGGTGTAGAACGAAAGCTTCATGAACGGGATCGTGCCAATGATCGAGACGGCATACACCACTAGCGTTCGTCGATTGAAGCGCCCGTACCGACCTTTGGGGTCGTACAACTCGCCCACCTCATAGTGACCGCGACACACCCAGTAGTAGTCAGCCAGGTTGATCGCACTCCAGGGGATCAGCAGATAGAGCTGTCCAATCAAAATGTCTGCAAAGAAGGTGTCAAAACGATACTGGGTAGCGATGGCGATCAGGGTGGCGGCTACGGTCAGCACTGCCATCACCAACGCTTTTGCAGAAGCTGTGACGTGTCGCAGCCCACCAAAGGCTCCGAAGATCGTCACCGAAGACATGTAGGCGCTGTACAGGCAGAGCACGTTGTACTGGATCACCCCGAGCGCAATCACGCCCAACGCCAATGGCGCCCAGGGGCCGAACAGCGTGGCAATTGCGGTTGCTGGGTCATGCCCAATCACTGCGGGGATCGCAACGGCCAGTAGAGCGCCCAAGGCCATCATGGCGAAAGAGCCTAACGCGCAGCCGCAGTAAGTTGTCCAGAACGTGGCGCGTGTGCTGACCTGGGCCGGAAGGTAACGCGAGTAATCGGCCACGTAGGGGCCGTAACCTAATGTCCAGGACGCCGCCTGCGCGACGACCAGGTTAAAGGCCGTCAGTGAAAAGCCCTTGGTTATTGCAGTTGTCGATATCGCGTCACTGGGGTGCAGCAGGATCAAGGCCAGCGCGCTGGCAAATACCAGCGTTGACATCAGGCTCATCCACGCCCCTAGACGGTGGATCAGCTCATAGCCTACGAAACCAATAATGAAGGTCAGAATGCCCACCGCCACGATGGCCTGGTCATCGCTGATGGGCACCAGCGCCTTCAAGGCATCGCGCATCAGGACGCCACTGGCGGCCAGAAATAGCACCGCCGCCGTGACCATCACCAGTAAGGGAATCGCAGCGCCATAGACACCGAATTGTGCGCGGCTCTGAATCATCTGTGGGACGCCCAAATGAGGGCCCTGGGCGGAGTGTGCAGCCATGAAGATGGTGCCGACGAGATTGCCGATCAGCAGGCCGAGCAATGTCCAGGCGAAGCTCAATCCTGAGGCGATACCCAACGTGCCGACCATCAGAGCAGTCACTTGGAAATTGGAGCTGAACCAGATAGTGAACAACCGTCTGGGTGTGCCATAGCGCTCAGCGTGAGGGACAAACTCGATACTTCGCTTTTCAAGCTTCACGACCGCCTCCTGAATTATCCCCCCGATTATCAGTTGGTGATTGAGGGCTCTTCGGCCTGATCACGAACACCTCGTAGCTACTAACGACCCACGCGACCAGTGGTTCGTCCACCCCTGAATAACCCCGGAATCGCTAGAGACCTTCCTGCCTCCCAATGAGGCCTACACCATTGGAGGGTTCCATTCCAATTTGACCAATTGTTGCCTGCCGCCACCGGCAGCTTCGGGTCGTTTTCAGCCGGCTCCAACAGTCCGCTACTGGCAGATTCTGTTGAAAAACTCCCTTCGAGATTTCTGCCCGCAAAAGTGCATTGCGTACGCTGAAATCTGAGCCATTTCCGGGGCAGAACTACCTTGGATTTCACGTAGCTACGCGCAAATCAGCTGCTTTTGGGGCTATGGACAGGTGAATCTGGCCAACACCGACTTTTTCAACAGCATCGGCCGGAAACGGACGTCCAGAGTGGAAACACTCGACCGTATCCGGCCGACTTCCCGGTGGATTGGCGCCGAGGTACAAGGTCGGAGCCCGATCGAGACACAGCATCATTGGGTTTCGTGCCTCTACCCAAAACACGACGCTGTAACGCGACTCTCCCGCCGCAAGCGCTACAAGCGCCCGTGGGAGCAGCCCTATACGGCCTGGCACCCACGCATGATCCAACGCTTCAGGTGTTGAAGCGCGCGACCAGCGCATGCAGGGAATGCGCGGTGGTTGCCAGCTCGCTGCCCAGCTGGGAGGAGCGCGAGGTGATCGCGGCATTGTGCTCGGCAGCCTCGGAGATGGTGCCGATCTGCCGCGAGATATCTTCGGCCACCCGGCTTTGCTCCCCGGCTGCGCTGGCCATCTGTTCGGCCATCAGGTGGATGCGTTCGACGGCGACGGTGATGCCGCCGAGGGCGGCTTCGGTCTCGACCACCCGTTCCACCCCACTGCGCGCCTCACTGCTGCCTTGCTGTGCAATGGTCACGGCCTGACCGGCCACGCCCTGCAGGTTGGCAATGATGCGCTGGATCGCCTCGGTGGACTCCTGGGTCTTGGACGCCAGGGCGCGCACCTCATCGGCAACCACGGCGAAGCCACGTCCCTGTTCGCCCGCGCGTGCGGCTTCGATGGCGGCATTCAAGGCCAACAGGTTGGTCTGTTCGGCGATGGCGCGAATCATGTCTGCCGCCTGCTGGATCGACTCGGCTTCGGTGGCCAGGCCGGTCACCGACGTGCTGATCTGGTCCACGGTTTGTGCCAGTTTTTCCACCACCAGCCGGCTCTGCTGCGCCTGTCGCGAACCCTCCAGTGAAAGTTGGCTGACTTGTCGGGCTTCCTGGGCAGTCTGCTGCACGTGGCTGGACACCTGGGCGATCGATGTCGCCATCTCGTGCATGGCAGTGGCCGCCATTTCCGCCTCGACCTGTTGCGCTTGCAGGGCCTGCTCGGCTTGTTGCACCAACTGGCCATTCTGCGAGGCTTGGCTGGCGGTCAGGTCGGCGAAATCGCCAAGCCGGCAAAGCGCGGTACGGATGCGTGCCCCCTCGCTGATCAGCGCCAGCTGGAGGCTGGCCACCGCTCCGGTGTCGTCGGTATAGGTGCGCGCCACCAATTCACTGGCGAATGCCTTGGGCGCGGCTTGTGCCACCCGAGACAGAGCACGCTTCACGAAACCCAGGGTGGCCAGGGTTTGCCCGAAAGTGAGCAAGAGAGCACTGGCGATGCCAAACCCCGCATGCCCTTCGGCGTACAAGGTCACGCCCAGCAGGGCGCCGAGCAGTGGCAGCAACAGGAAGCGCGCAGCCACGCCCAGACGCTCCCCCATGGAATTTGCCGCCCGGCCACTGTTGAGTCGCGCGTAGAGCCGTTCGGCGCGATGTACTTGCCTGGCGTCGGGACGGGTCCTCACCGACTCGTAGCCCACCACCCGTCCCGCCTCGAGAATCGGCGTGATATAGGCGTTGACCCAGTAGAAGTCGCCATTGCTGCAGCGGTTCTTGACGATGCCCATCCAGCTTTTGCCGGCCTTGAGGTAGTCCCACATTTGCTCGAACACCTGCTCTGGCATGTCCGGGTGGCGCACCAGGTTATGCGGGCTGCCGAGCAACTGCTCCCGGCTGAAGCCGCTGACAGCGACAAACTCGTCATTGCAGTAGGTGATGACGCCGTTGCAGTCGGTGACCGAGGTCAGATGCTGTTGGGCCGGGATGTTGCGCTCCCGTTGGGTGGTCGGCATGTTCTTGCGCATCTGTATTCCTGCTGATAGCAACGCTGCGGATGGGTATGGGAGCCGGGGAGTTCCAGCCTGGACGGGCCAGGGAATACCGGTGTGCTGGGGAACGTTGTGGCGTGACGCAGCCCCGGCCCGGTGCTCAAGATCCTAGGAATGACGGTTCTTCCCGGCTTCGCTTTGGCTGTCAGGTACTTTTCATTTCGCGACAGACGCCCAACGGGCTGATTCGTCAGAGGCGGACTGATTGCCCGTCGCCTATTGCGCTGCAGGTAGTTGGGAGGCAGCCGCATCAGCGGCTGCAAGGGGAGGGGGAAGCGACACGCGATTCAGGGGGCGGGGGGCAGTACTGCAACCGCCAGCTCGTCCAGATCGATGGAGGCGCGATTGAGATAAAACTCGGGACCACCGCTGCCAGCGCTGCCGCCCTTCGTCATCTGCTGGAGTTGCGGACGTACGAACAGATAGCTGGCCCTGGCCTTGGACAGCACTTCGGCATGCTCGGTATGGCGTGCCAGCAGCGTCTCGAAACGCTGCTCGATCATCTGGTCGAGCTCCTTTGCCTGATCTGGTGTGAGCGTCAGGCCGCCTTTGTGCGACAGCGGGTAGAGACGAACCTGGTAGTCCAGCAACAGTGTGGCCAGGGCCTGGCTTTGCGCCCAGATGTCGGCGGCGGCCATGTCGGGCCCGGCGTTGGTGTAAGCAGTGGAGGTCGCCCGCTGCAGCTGTTGCTGATGGCCGAGCAGTTGCTGGACCAGCTCCGGGTAACGCTCGCGCTCGGTCCGAGGCAGTCGCTCGAGGGCGTCGAAATCTTCTTTCATTGCGCGCAGCGGCTGCAACAACGACTCGGGCTGTCCCAGCTGTACCACGTAGGTTTCCATCGCATTGAGGTGCTCGTAGGTAGCGTTCAAGGCTCGTGGGTCGGGCATGCGTTCGGCCGGATTGAAGTAGACCATCGCGCTGGCACACATCAGTTGGCTGCGACTGAGGATTTCACTCAACTGCGCGGCGCTTCGTCCATCTCCCCAGGCCAATGGGCCAATCAGGCACAACAGCAACAGCAGCGACTTCATTCGCATGATCCACATCCTCAATTCTTGTTGTTATGTCGGGCCACAGTGCAAAACCATGCAGTCGATCAGGGGCTGCGATATCAGGGCACCAGGACTCCTGCTCAAGCGGCAAGCTGGTCGGCCAACTGGCGGATAGTAGTCGGGGCAAAAAAGCGGGACATAGTCCAAAAGGGGGACGGATTTTATGAAGGGTTGCTATTGGCAAGCGGCCCCTAGCGTCTGCCGCAGGCCGCTCGGTCATGGAGAAAGAGACTTTAATTTTAAGAGCACCCTCACATTCGAAGTTCTCCTCGCGCATTCGTATCAGGAGAGCGGCCATGAAAAAACTGCATTTCGTAATGATCGTGGCGCTAGCGGCGGTCGGCGGCTGTTTCGGCAACCCCGTGACCTATCGAGACCAACCGCTGGTGGCGAAAGTCCAGACGGGTATGACCAAGCAGCAGGTCATTGAAATCGGTGGTGAGCCTGCCATGACCCTGACGCGCAAGGCGCAACCAGGCTCCTGCTATGAATACCTGTTCACCCATGCGGGCGAACGGCAGCCGTATATGGTCAGCTTTGATGCCAATGACAACGTTGACCATAAGGACTTCCGGACCTGCGCCTTTTGGGACGAGTACCAGGAAAATGCCAAGGTGCCGTTCTATATGGACCCGGGTTATGGCAAGTGAAGGAAGCCTTGTCGTGCTCCGAGGCTTTCGGCGGTAAGCAGATCCCAGGTCGGCAGTGCGATATCGGCACTGGCCTCGGCGTCCGACCGTGCTGCCGGGTGTTGCTCTTGCTGCCCTTTGACACCCTGAGCCGCGACGGACTCCCGCGCGAACTGGATCGTATTGGTTCACGCTGAGCAGCAATTGGGCCGAAATTGATCTGTGCCGATAGGTCGTTGAGTGCTACCTGGGGATGCAGTGAGTTCTACGTCTATATTGAGACGACGATGCCGGTGCAGATTGATCTCCGCAGGCAGGTACTTGTGGAGAATCACTAGAAAACTTTCAGGATGGCTGGGCATGGGTGACTTATTAGACGCCGTTTTGCTGGGGCTGCTGGCATTGCTGCCATTGATAAATCCACCAACGACAGTGGCGCTTTTCCTGGCTTTCTCCCAAGGACTTAGTCGCGAAGAAAAGAACAAACAGGCGTTCCTGACGGCACTTAACGTATTTCTCATCATGATACTCACCTACTATTTAGGTGAATTGATCATGGATGCTTTCAATATATCCATACCGGGTTTACGAATTGCTGGTGGCGGAATTCTGATAATAATTGGCGCAAAAATGCTATTCCCTCAACCTTCCCAGCCTTCTACCTCTCACAGCAGCAAGGAGGAGCGAGCCAGTTTTGCATTCATCCCGCTGGCCATGCCCAGTACGGCCGGGCCGGGTACTATTGCGCTGATCATCAGTGCCTCCGCCACCATCAAGCACAACACGACTTTTCCATCGTGGGTGATACTGATAGCGCCACCATTAATCTTCCTTTCAACCGCACTGATACTCTGGGGCTGTTTGCGAGCTTCAGATCTGATAATGAAGGTAACTGGCCCATCAGGAGTTGATGCGGTTTCACGCATGATGGGCTTTTTGCTCGTGTGCATGGGGGTTCAATTTGCCATCAATGGATCGATAGAAATCGTACAAACCCTCATCAATAACAACATCCAGTTACTTCGCCATCCATAAATCCATCCAGACCCATGAAGCTGGCCAATAACCTCCTTCATGGTTTTGCCAGTGCCTGACGTCTCCGCCTTGGCGGCTCAGCCAAGGCTCCATTGATCATTCCCGCATGTATCCACTGCACTGCTTGATTCGGTTCGGGTTACTTGTGACCGGCCGCTTTTGCCAAAGGCAGCGTTTTTTGCATCATTCGCCTGACTAACACCCGATGCTCTAGTCTGGCTCCGGGCGGTTCTGCAAGACGCATTGGTGAAAAGGGAATTGAGGAAGCCATGACTGACCGTGAGCAACTTCATCGAGATGGCTACGTGCTGCTTCGTCGCGCGATCCCGGCGGAGTGGCTGGATGAGCTTCGCGCTGTGTTCGATGCAGGCGTGAAGCCGTCGAGCCAATGGCCGGTGCCGCGTGGCATGGACTGGCGCCATTCGCTGTTGGAAGTTGATTCGAGGGTTCAGGCTGTGTGTCGTCTGCCTGAGGTGTTGGCAGTGGTTGGTGAGTTGATCGGGGAAAGGTTCTTCCTTTCGCAGGTGGAGGGTCGCGAGCCTCGGGCACAGGGTGGTCATCAGCGACTGCACCGCGACTTGTCGGCCCAACGGCCAGGCGACATGGTGAACGCCCTGGCTTATTTCGACGACTATGGCCCCGAGAACGGAGCGACACGTATCGTCCCCGGCAGCCATCGCCCTGAGCAGGGGGAGCCGCCATTCGACTTCAATGACGAGTCCCGCTCCGTGCAGCTATCGGGATCCGCTGGTGACATCCTGGTGTTCGATGTCGATCTGGTGCATGCGGGCAGTCTGAACTCAACCGGCGCAAGGCGTCGCTCGATCCTGATCAGCTATTTCTCCGAACTTCTATACGCATCTCACTTGGAGACGGCCGGCCTGCGAGGAATTCGGATGGACACCACCGAGCGCTTCGATCCCGCGGATTTTGCCTAGGGGGCAGCCATGGGCGGCGCTGCCGGTTACGACCGGACGGAGCCGACCCAAAGCTGCCAAATCGGCCAGAAGCAGTCGTCCTGGTCGAGGTGCATTGCGCCCTTGGCGCCTCAATTTTTCTCGGGCATTGCGGACGAGTGATGGCTGGTGATCAGCCACTGCTGTCCGTCCCATTTGTAGGTGTATGTATAGCGAGCTTTCACCTGGGTGCCGGAAGCGCCGAACGTGAAGGTGTAAAGCCCGGCATCGACTGCTGAATTGCAGTCGATCTCTATCATTCTCCAGTCGATCTTGCCCACCGGCTTGTTTTCCAGGAAGTGCTGGAAGTAATCCTCCTTTTCGGACGGGGTCGTTCGCGGTTTGTTCGATACGGTCGCAAGTAGTACGGAGCGCTCGGCATAGTTGGCGACAACCTTGAGTGGGTCGCCGGTTTGCAGTGACCGATTCCATCGATCGAACAACGCCGAGATTTCTTGTTCGCTGGTTGCCTTGCATTCTTCCGTGCGTCCAGTGCCGGAGCCGGAAGTCGATGAGTAAGAAGTACAGCCTGCAAGAACGACGACCAGCGCCGCTGGCACGATGATTGAGTTTTTCATTGTTGGTCTTCTGAGGGGCAGAAACAGTGGGGAGTAACTGCTGGTTTTGCGTCAGGGTTCGACGAGAGGGACGACACGGATGGCAAACCCGGGCGGTCAGAGCAGTATAGGCACCCAATCCAATCAGCCTGCCGACCTGAGAGCAGCGTCCATAACGCTTTACTATTGGCGGTGGAATGAATCGATTGAATACAGAGTCGTTAGATGCCGCGCCGGGAAAACGTTCAGTCCTTTCTAGAACGTTCGAACGGGGCAGGGGGCTAAGGTCTGCCGGAGCTCAGGCGTCCCTCCTGCGCGATACACACGCTCTGCGCCGGGCTACGGCTACGCCGGCAGCAGCTCCCGGAGTTCACGCTCTGTCGCATGCAGTGCCCGGAGTGACTGTTCGGCACGAGCGATCGCGACCGCCCCTTCGAGCGCGGCAAGGACGAGCCACGCGCGCGAGGCGGCGGCCTCCTTTTTCAGGCCATCGGCGCACAGCGCGCGTTCGATGCTGGCATGCCAAGCCTGTAGCACCTGCCGGCACTCGGCATGCACCGGCGCCAGCTCGGTGTCGATGCTGAGGGTGGTGGAGAACACCGGGCAGGCCTCGGCGAATTGCGAATCCTCAAGCCAGCCTCGCAGGGTTGCGGTGAAACAGCGCAGCACATTCCGCGCATGGGGTGCCCGTCCACCGGCCTGGTCGAGAAAGTCGCAGACCTCACGCCCGACGAAGCCGATTGCCGCGCTGGCTATCTGCGGCTTGCCGTCGGGAAAGTAGTGGTACAGCGAGCCTTTCGGGGCCTCGGCGCGGGCGATGATGTCGTTCAGGCCCGTACCGGCATAACCCCGGCTGGCCAGCAGCGCAGCAGTGGCACGGACGATGCGCTCGGCGGCGTTGGACTTCTTCGGCAAACGTGACTCTCCAGGTAGCGGCGACGGCGGGTTAGCTTGCCCGAGCCTCAGGGAAGATGGAACACACCGCTGGCACTGGCTACCAGTCGCTCGCCGGTGCGGATCCGCGCCGAGGCGAAGGCCATGCGCTGTCCGAGCTTGTCGATTTCGGTGTGCACTTCAAGCCAGTCGCCGACCCGTGCGACGGCGCAGAAGTCGAGACGCAGTCCCACCGTCACCATCGGTTGTGGCGGTTCGCGGGAGAACGCCATGGCATAGCCGAGACCAACGTCGGCAAGCGTGCCCAGCAGCCCGCCGTGCGCTGTTCCGCCGTGGTTGCAATGCTTGTCTTCGACCCGCAGCGCGACTACCAGGCGATGCTGCGCGTCGCGCCGAAAGTAGAAGGGCCCGAGCAGATCGAGCAATGGACTGCTGCGAAGCAGCGGCTGGAATCCCTCGGGCACGTTCATGCGGCACCAACCCTGGCAATGCTGGCAAGGGCCACGGCCACCTGTTTCTCGTTCCCCTGTTCCAGGGCGAACACATCGGCCTGCACCACCAGCGTCCTGCCGCCGGCTTTCAGCACCCGACCCAGTGCCCGCAGACGCTCGCCCCTGGCCGGTGCCAGCAGGTTGAGCTTGTATTCCGCGGTGACGACATCGCCGGCCAGGGAAGCCGCCGCCCAGGCACAGGCGCTGTCGGCCATGAAGCCGACGATGGCGCCGTGCACGAAACCGTGATGCTGATGCATCAATTCGGGTTTGACCTCGATTTCGAACTCGGCGACGCCATTGCCGAACTCCCGAATCGTGGCGCCCATCAGCTGCGCGAACGGGGTAACCGCGATGACCTGTTCCAATTGCTGGCGTGTGATGTGGGAAGTCGTGGGCATGGGAAGCGATCTCCGTGGCTATATAGACTGGTCTAGATAAGCTAGGCCCAAGCGGCGATTCGGTCAGCTTTCTTGCGGTCCTATTGGAACAGTGAATGGTGGTTCATAGGCGAGCGGTGGTGGTTGTCGATCGACTGCACGCAATGAGATGCCGAGTTAGCGGGGGCACGGAACGAGGATCGATTCATCTTCCGCGGTAGTTGCAGTGAGTGAACCGGGTGCCGGTAGCTGGCCGGCCTCGCACTCACCCAGCATGAGCAGCCCCAGGAGCAGGCGTGCGCCACACCGGCGTGGGGCTCGGCGCTGTTCGGTACCGCTGGCGAACCGGTGATGGTCGCCGCCAGCGACATTGAAATCGCCCATGTTCATGACCTTTTCCCTGTTCTGCGCTCAGGCGCGCCGCGCTGCTTGCCCGCGTGAGGTGACGAACGTCAGGAGGGCAGCAAACAGCAGTAGGGTTGCGCTCGCGACGAAGGTGCTGCGGTAACCACTGCTGTCGAACAGCAAACCACCCACCGTCGAGCCCAGGGCGATGGCCAACTGGATCACGGCCACCATCAGTCCACCACCGGCTTCGGCATCCCTGGGCAGGGCTTGGGCAACCCAGCTCCACCAGCCTACCGGGGCGGCGGTGGCCATCAGTCCCCAGAGACCGAGCAGCGCCGCAACGGCAGCGGTCCAGGTGCCGAAGGGAATCAGCGCCACCGCGATCAGCGCCATCAGGATAGGGATGGCGCTCAACGTCCCGTACAGGCTGCGCCTGAGGAACGTGCTGATGATCAGGGTGCCAGCGAAACCGGCTACACCGATCACGAGGAGGACGAATGACAGCGCGGACACGTCGACCCGCGTCACGTTTTCGAGAAACGGCCGTACATAGGTGAACAGAGCGAACTGCCCCATGAAGAAGGCCCCGCAGCTGGCCATGCCCAGCGCCACGGATCGATCCTTGAGCAACTTGAAGACACTGCCGGAAGCCCGCGCGCATTCCCGAGGCTTCATGGCTGGCAGACTGACCCATTGCCAGACCAGTGCCACCGCCGCCACCGGTACCAGGCAGAGGAAGGCGCCGCGCCAACCAATGATCGACCCCAGATAGCTGCCCAACGGCGCAGCCACGATGGTGGCCAAGGCGTTACCGCCATTGAAGATGGCCAGGGCCCGGGGTACGCGGTCGGTCGGGACCAGTCGCATGGCGGTTGCCGCCGACATGGACCAGAAGCCGCCGATGACCACTCCGATGAGCGCACGGCCCACCATGTACGTCAGGTAGTTCGGCGCCAGCGCGACTACCGTGCCAGAGACCGCCATCAGAGCGGTCAGGGCCAGTAGCAATGTCTTGCGGTCCATGCTGCCGGCGAGCCGCGCAATCGACAGGCTGGTCAGTACCGCCAATGCGCCGGAGATCGCGATGCCTTGGCCGGCAACGCCTTCGTCGACCTGGAGATCGGCCGCCAATGGCGTCAGCAGGCTGACGGGCATGAACTCCGAGGCGATCAGCGCGAAGACGCACAGCGTCATCGCAAGCACGCCGCTCCAGTGGGCGGGCTGCGTCTTGGCCTGGGAGATGGAAACGGTGTCCATCGGGGCGTGACTTGCCTGGGTTTTCATGAAGCGCTTCGCCGTGTTCGGGTCACTGCAGGTTGTCCTGGAAGAACCGGGTCAACTTGTCGAAAGGAATCAGATTTACCCGGTCGTACAAGTCAACGTGTCCGGCGTTGGGCACGATATGAAGTTCCTTGGGCTCGCCGGCCAGCCGAAAGGCCTCTTCGCTGAACTCCCTCGAGTGCGCGTTCTCACCAGCGATGAACAGCATCGGCCTTGGAGAAATGCTCTCGATGTCTTCGAACGGGTAGAAGTTCATGAACTTGATGTCGCTGGTCAGCGTCGGGTGTGTAGTCAGCTCCGGTGACGACCCGGCCGGGGTGAACTCACCCCGCGCAGTGCGGTAGAAGTCGTAGAACTCCCGCTGGATAGGGTGGGTATCGGCACTCAGTTCGTGGACGGTACCGCTGGTGTACTGGGTCTTGCCGCCGGTGAACTCCGCATAGCGCTGTTCCGCTGCCGCTGCGATGAGCTGCTTGCGTTGCTCCAGTGTCTGCGCATGCCTGAGCCCATTGCGGTTGGCGGCGCCCATGTCGTACATGCTGACGGTCGCGATCGCCTTCATGCGTGGGTCGATCTTGGCCGCGCTGATGGCGAAGCTGCCGCTGCCGCAGATGCCCAATACACCGATGCGCTGTCGATCAATGAAAGGCTGGGTGCCGAGATAGTCCACGGCGGCACTGAAGTCTTCGGCGTACAAATCGGGCAGCACCGCATTGCGTGGTTGGCCTTCGCTCTCGCCCCAGAACGACAGGTCCAGTGTCAGGGTCACGAAACCCTGCTCCGCCAGCTTCTGGGCGTACAGGTTCGAGCTTTGCTCCTTCACTGCGCCCATGGGGTGCCCGACGATGATCGCCGGACTTCTTGCCGTCTTGTCCAGGCCGTTGGGAACGAAGAGATTCCCCACCACCTTCATCTGGTATTGGTTCTTGAAGGCGACCTTGCGCAGGGCCACCTTGTCGCTCTTGTAGAAGTTGTCTGCACCGTTGGACATATCGGCTCCCATGGCAGTGAACGAACTGAGCAGAAGTCCAAGCAGTACGAGGAATCTTTTCATTGGATCGTCCTTTTCGGGTGAGTGGCCTGTCTCGGAGGCGTCAGCCGGCGGCGCCGCAGCAGGACGAGTCAGGTCAGGGAGGCGTTATTGTTGCTAAGCGACTGGCTTTTGATTAGCTAATGAATACTTAACGAGGTTATAAGTTAGGCTAATCAATTCCCCGTTAGGTTCGTCGCCATGCCGAGACACAACTTCAACGAACTGATGGCCTTTGTGACGGTGGCGCGAGAAGGCAGCTTTACCCGCGCGGCGTCTCAGTTGGGCGTCACTCAGTCGGCCATCAGCCAGGTGGTATCGACGCTGGAGGCGCGCCTGGAGATTCGTTTGCTCACCCGCACCACGCGCAGCGTTGCACTGACGGCTGCGGGCGAACGGCTGCTGCATGCGATTGGTCATCGCTTCGACGAAATCGAGGCCGAGCTGGATGCGCTGACCGAGCTGCGCGACAAACCGGCCGGTACGGTGCGTATCACCTGCGGCGACCACATCATCAAGTCGACCCTCCTGCCGAAGCTGATGCCAGTACTCAAGACATACCCCGACATCCGACTGGAGTTCGACGTCAACTATGGATTCCGCGATATCGTGGCCGATCGATTCGATGCAGGTGTGCGCTTCGGTGAAACCCTGGACCAGGACATGATCGCCATTCCCATCGGTCCGTTAGTGCGCATGGCGGTCGTCGCGTCGCCGGACTATTTCACCGAGCATCCCATCCCAAGGAATCCGCGCGATCTGGTGACGCATCGCTGCATCGACATTCGCTTCCCGACCCACGGCGGCATCGATGCCTGGGAGTTCGAGCGCCGAGGCAAGAAGCTCAAGGTGCGAGTCGACGGCAGGGTAGTGTTCAACACCACCCCCCACATCGTGGATGCCGCCGTCGGCGGAATGGGTATCGCCTATCTCCCGGAAGAAGAGTTTTCCCCGCATATCGCTGAAGGGCGCCTGGTGCGAGTGCTGGAAGACTGGTGTCCGCATTTCTCCGGGTATCACCTGTACTACCCAAGTCGAAGGCAACCTTCGCCCGCTTTCTCCCTGGTGGTCGATGCTCTGCGGTTGAATCGCCAAAGCAGGCAATAGGCGACTATTCAGGCTTTCCAAACGAGATAGCGGCTCCCCGAGCCGCTATCTGTTCAGTTCGTAAGCGCACATGTTGACCGTCGTAGCCAGGTTCAGCGATTCGATGGCGCCACAGCCGGGGATCGTGAACGGCTGGGCGTTGAGTGCGACCAACTGCTCGCGGGGCACGCCGCGGGCCTCGTTGCCGAACAGGTAGCAATCGAACGTCTTGAAGCTGGCGGACTGCAAGCGCTCGCCATTCATATCCAGACAGGCAATGCGCTCGAAGCGCGTGCGCAAGGAATCCAGCTCCACATCCAGTTCCATCGGCGCATGAAAAATGGCGCCCATGCTGGACCGCACGACCTTGGGGTTATACGGATCGACGCTGCCGGGACTGAGCAGGCAGCGAAAATTACCGAACCAAGCCAAGGTACGCAGGATGGTGCCGAGGTTGCCCGGGTCCTGGATTTCATGCAGGTAAATGGCGCGCTCGTTTTGGGCGGGTGCAGAAACCGGCGCGTCCATCGCCGACATGGGCACCAGGGCGATGATTCCCTGCGGTGTCTTGGTGTCCGCGATATGCGCCATTTGGCGGTCGCTGATCACATGGGTTTCAAACGGGCTTTGCCACTGTTCGTAGGCGCCGCTTACATACAGCTGACTGCGCTGCAGCAGCGGATTCTGCTGGGCTGCCTTCTGCAGCTCCAGCAACAGGTGCTCGCCCTCCACCAGGAAATGACCGAACTCGGCCCGGTATTTCTTCTGGTGGAGTTTCTTGATGTCGTCGAATTTCATCGATGCGGCGCTCAGTGGCTCTGCTCGGAGAGCATCGATTTGACCACCGCTTCAGCGACCTTGATGCCGTCCACGCCCGCCGAGAGAATGCCGCCGGCATAACCGGCGCCTTCACCGGCCGGATACAGGCCTCGCAGGTTCAGGCTTTGCAGTGTCTCGTGATCACGGGTGATTCGGACCGGAGAGGAGGTGCGGGTTTCGATGCCGGTGAGTACCGCGTCATCGCGATCAAAGCCGCGAATCTGCTTGCCGAATGCCGGCAGTGCCTCACGGATGGCCTCGATCGCATACTCCGGCAGCGAGGGTGCCAGATCGCCCAGGCGCACGCCGGGTTTGTAGGAGGGTTCCACCTCGCCGAATTCGTTCGACGGCACGCCGCGAATGAAGTCGCCCACCAACTGCGCAGGCGCACAGTAGTCGCTGCCGCCCAGTTCATAGGCGCGGGATTCCAGTCGTTCCTGCAGCTCCACACCGGCCAGCGGGCCGCCTGGGAAATCCTGCTCCGGGCTGATGCCGACGACGATGCCGGCATTCGCATTGCGTTCGTTGCGCGAATACTGGCTCATGCCGTTGGTAACGACGCGCTCCGGCTCGGACGTGGCCGCCACTACAGTGCCGCCGGGGCACATGCAGAAGCTGTAAACGGCGCGGCCGTTCTTGGCGTGGTGCACCAGTTTGTAGTCGGCGGCGCCAAGTTCCGGATGGCCAGCGTATTTGCCCAGGCGGGCCTGGTCGATCATGCCTTGGGGGTGTTCGATGCGGAAACCCACGGCAAAGGGCTTGGCTTCGATGAACACACCCTGGCGATGCAGCATGCGGAAGGTATCGCGGGAACTGTGGCCCAGCGCCAGGACGACATGGCGGCTGCGGATCGTTTCGCCGCTGGCCAGCACCACACCCTCGAGCTGGCCGTCGTTGATCACCAGATCGGTGACTTTGCTTTCAAATCGCACTTCGCCACCGAGGGCGATGATCTCCTCGCGCATGGTGGATACCACGCCGGTGAGGCGGAAGGTGCCGATGTGCGGCTTGCTCACGTACATGATCTCTTCCGGCGCACCAGCCCGGACGAACTCGTGCATGACCTTGCGGGCGTAGAACTTCGGGTCCTTGATCTGGCTGTAGAGCTTGCCGTCCGAGAACAGGCCGGCACCGCCCTCACCGAATTGCACGTTGGATTCCGGGGTCAGGACCTTCTTGCGCCACAACGCCCAGGTGTCCTTGGTGCGGCTGCGCACATCCTTGCCGCGCTCCAGCACGATGGGTTTGAACCCCATCTGTGCGAGCAACAGCGCCGCGAACAGGCCGCAGGGACCAAATCCCACCACCAGCGGCCGCTCGCTCAGATCGGCCGGTGCCTGTCCTACCGGGTAGTAGTGGGTATCCGGGGCTGGACGGATATTGTTGTCACCGGCAAAGCTCGCCAGAATCGCCGCCTCGTCGCGGGCCTCCAGATCGATGATGTAGATGAACAGAATGACGCTGCTCTTCTTGCGGGCGTCGTAGCTGCGCTTGAAGACGGTGAAGTTCAGCAGATCGGCGTCGCTGATACCCAGGCGTTTGACGATGGCCTTGCGCAGTTCATCGGCGGAATGATCGAGAGGAAGAGACAGTTCGTTGATGCGAATCATGGCGGTAATCCTGGCCGGTGAATCCGGCAAAGGAAGCAACAGAGGGATGAGGTAAGGCGCGAATTGTACCCGCCGCCGCCTGCCCCTGTCAGGTACGGCCTTATGGCGCTGTGGAACGCGCCCTGTGGACCTGCACGGCTTCGCTCGTCAAAGCCCTCACTCCCTCTCCAGAGCCTCGATCAACCAGTCGCAGAAGCTGCGGGTGAGTGGGTCGCCCTCGTTTTCGCGACGTACCAGCCAGCTCCAGTTCGGGCCGCGCACGGTCTGTTCCGACATGGGCACGAGCAGGCCCTGATCCCGCGCGCGGCCGGCGAGGAGGTGGCTGACCAGGGCGATGCCGAGCCCCTGGCTGGCCGCATCCAGCAGCAGGCCCGGATCGGAGAAGTTCAGCCCCTGGCTTTGCTGGCCGACGTAGGCGCCGCCCTGTACCTGCCAGTGGCTCCAGTCCATTTCACGTTCGCCGTGCAGGGTGGTGCGGGCATCTGCTGCCAGCTCCAGCAGGCTGGGGTGGCAGGCCGGGTACAGGCGGTCCTCCAGCAGCACGCGAAAGCTGCATTCGGCCTGGGCGCTGAGGTCGTCGCGCACGGCGATGTTGATGGTCTGGGTGGCCATGTCCGGGGTTTCGTCGGTGGTCAGCAACCAGAGGTCGACCTGCGGGTGGCGCTGGTGGAAGTCCGCAAGGCGCGGCACCAGCCAGTGATGGGCGAAGGCCGGCGTGGTGTTGACCACCAACTGGTTGGGCTTGCGGTACTGGTCCAGGCGGCGGATGCCCACGGCCAGGTGTTGCAGCAGCGACTGGGTGGTGCTGAGCAGGTCGAAGCCGGCATCAGTCAGCGCCACGCTGCGGCCGTTGCGGAAGAACAGCGGCTGTTCGAGGAAGCTTTCCAGGCTGCGGATCTGCTGGCTGATGGCCGACTGGGTGAGGTGCAGTTCTTCGGCGGCCTTGTGGAAGCTGCCCAGGCGGGCGGCGGCTTCGAAGCCGCGCAGGGCGTTCAGCGGTGGCCAGTGTTTCAGCATGAGCGATAAGACCTACTAATCAGTAATCCGCAAAATCTATCGTTTGTTGCGGCGTTTTTACAGGCCTAGCATGCAACCCATTACCACGGCCGTGGTTTCTTCGTGATAACAAAAACTTAACCAAGGCATTTGTATGCAAATCAACGATTCGCAGAACGGCTGGGTAATGCCCGCTGAATGGGTTCCGCACGCGGCCACCTGGATGGCCTTCCCCCACAACCAGGCACTCTGGGAAAACGGCTGGGGGGTCACCCTCGCCGACGTACAGGTCGATTTCGCCCGCGTGGCCAATGCCATTGCCCGCTTCGAGCCGGTGAAGATGGTGGTTGACCCATCCGCCGCGGACCGTGCCCGCGAGCTCTGCGGCGCCAATATCGAACTGGTGGAATTGCCGATCAACGACAGCTGGTGCCGCGACTCCGGTCCGAGCTTCGTCTGCCATCCGCGCCTGGGCACTGCCGGTGTCAACTGGCGCTTCAACGCCTGGGGTGGCAAATCGTCCTTCGATCTCGATGAAAGCCTCGCCCAGCGCATCCTCGGCCATCTGGGCCTGGAGTGCCTTGATACCTTCCTGACCAACGAGGGCGGTGCCATCCATGTGGACGGGCAGGGCACGCTGATCACCACCGAATCCGTGCTGCTCAACCCCAACCGCAACCCCGGTATGAGCAAGGTGGAGATGGAAGAAATCTTCGCTCGCCTGCTGGGGGTGAAGAAAACCATCTGGCTGCCGGGCGATCCCGACTACGTCACCGGCGACATGACCGATGGCCATGTCGATGGCGTGTGCGCCTTCGCTCGTCCCGGCGCACTGCTGGTGGACGCGACCCGCGATCCGAACTCGACCTACGCCCAGGTGGCGCGCGAGAACCGTCGTGCGCTGGAGCTTTCCACCGACGCCCAGGGGCGCCGCTTCGAGATGCTCGAACTCTTCGAAGCCAGCGAAGCGGTGGATCAGGACGCCGAAGTGTTCTGCGCTTCCTACACCAACTTCTACATCGCCAACGGCGCGATCATCATGCCGGCCTACGGTATTGCCGCCGACGACGAAGCCGCGGCAACCCTGCGCATGGCGTTCCCGGGCCGTGAAGTGGTGCCGGTGCAGATCAATACCCTGGCCCACGGCGGCGGCGGTGTGCACTGCATCACCCAGCAACAGCCGGCCTGGCCGCTGAAGGGGTGACCGATGAGCATGCTGACCGTCGCCACCACCCAGTTCGCGTGCAGTTGGGACCTTGAAAGCAACCTCGACCAGGCCGAGCGTCTGGTACGGGAGGCCGCCGCCAAGGGAGCGCAACTGATCCTCCTGCAGGAGCTGTTCGCCACCCCGTACTTCTGCATCGAGCAGGACCACAAGCACCTCGCCCTGGCCCAGGAATATGGCAGCAGCCCCATACTCCAGCGCTTTGCCGACCTCGCCCGGGAGCTGGGCGTGGTGCTGCCGCTGAGCTGGTTCGAGCGCGCCGGCAACGCCTTCTTCAACTCCCTGGCGGTGGCCGATGCCGATGGCCGCCTGCTTGGCGTGTATCGCAAGACGCACATCCCCAATGCCATCGGCTACCAGGAGAAGGAGTATTTCAGCCCCGGCGATACCGGTTTCCGCGTCTGGGATACCGCCTACGGCCGGATCGGAGTCGGCATCTGCTGGGACCAGTGGTTCCCCGAAACGGCCCGCTGCCTGTCGCTGATGGGCGCTGAAGTGCTGCTGTATCCAACCGCCATTGGCTCCGAGCCGGGCGCGGCGGCGCTGGATTCCCGCGATCACTGGCAGCTGGCCCAGCGCGGCCATGCCGCCGCCAACATCCTCCCGGTGATCGCTGCCAATCGCGTGGGCGAAGAAGTGGCGACCACAGACGCGCAACTGCGGATGCGTTTCTACGGCTCGTCCTTCATCACCGATCACAAGGGCAAGCTGCTGGCCGAAGCCGACCGCGACAGCACCGGCGTGCTGGTCCAGCGGCTCGACCTCGCCGCCATGCGTGAGGAGCGCCTCAACTGGGGCGTCTACCGAGACCGTCGCCCGGAAATGTACGGCCCACTGCTGGGGCTGGATGGACGTCAAACCCATGAACGCTGGCAGCGCCAGGGAGCCTGAAGATGAATGCCATCAAAAAGCTGTTGATCGTCTCGTTGGGCCTCGGCCTGGGCTGCGCGCAATTCGCCGCCCAGGCCGAGGAGAAGATCCTGCGTCTGTACAACTGGGCGGATTACTTCGCGCCGGACACCTTGAGCGCCTTCACCAAGGAAACCGGCATCCAGGTCATCTACGACGTGATGGACAGTAGCGAGACCCTGGAAGCGAAGATGATGTCCGGCCACAGCGGCTATGACCTGATCTTCCCCGGTGACACCGTGGCCGAACGGCTGATGCGTGCCGGCGCCCTGCAGAAGCTGGATCCGGGCAAGCTCGAACACCTGGATGACATCGAGCCCGGCCTGCGCACGCTGCAAACCCGCTACCCGTACTCACGCCACGCAACGGTGCCCTATACCTGGGGCACCATCGGCCTGACGTACAACCAGCAAATGATCGACAAGCGCCTGGCCGGCGCGCCGGTCAACAGCCTGGACCTGATCTTCAAGCCCGAGCTGGCGGCGAAGTTCGCCGACTGCGGTATCTCGATGATCGACTCGCCCGACGAAGTGCTGGCCGTGGTGCTGAATTACCTTGGTCATAACCCGCGCAGCAGCAAGCCGGCCGAACTGGCCGAGGCGGTGGCGTTGCTCGGCTCCATCAAGCCGTACATCCGCAAGTTCCAGTCGCAGCCGGTTACCCAGTTGGTCAATGGCGATATCTGCCTGTCCCTTGGCTACAGCGGCGACATGACCCAGGCCCAGCGCGCCTCGGACGAGGCGGGCAAGGCGACGAACTTCCAGTACCGCATACCGGTCGAAGGCACCACGGTCTGGATGGACACCATGGCCATCCCCGCCGATGCCAAACACCCTGAGTACGCTTACGCCTTGATCAACTTCATCATGCGCCCCGAGAACATGGCGGCGATCAGCAATGCCACCGGCTATCCCACCTCCAGTGCCAAGGCGCGGCCCATGGTGGCCGACGACATGCGCAACAACCCGGATATCTACGTGGACGAGGCGACCTACGCGCGGCTGATACCCGGCAAGGACATCCCGCAGCGTGACATGCGTGCGCGAATGCGCGCCTGGACCACCTTCAAGACCTCCATCCACCACTGAAACCGCCAACTGTCGAGCGCGCGGGGCGCCACCCGGGCAGGGTAATGCTGCGCCCCGCAATCCCACTCAACCGAGGACTTTGCATGTCTACTCGCCGTGACTTCATCAAGCAGATGATGGCTGCCAGCGGAATTGGCGCCGTCGCCTCCCTGGGCCTTGGCCTGGATGCGGCCCGCATTTCCGCGGCGCTGGCCAGCAGTTGGTTCATGCCCGACGAACACGCCCGGCAGGAACGGGTGATCCTGGCGTTCGCGGCATCTTCCCGCGTCTGGCAGGGCTGGGAGACGGCGGTGAACAACACCATCGCCCAACTGGCCAAGACCATTGCCCAGTACCAGCCGGTCACCGTGCTGTGCCGCGCCAGCCAACTGGCCCAGGCCAAGAGCAAATGCGGCACCACCAATATCGAATTCATCACCATGGCGCTGGATGATGTCTGGGTCCGGGACTACGGCGGCTGCTTCGTGGTGGACGGGGCGGGTGGTCTGGGCCTGGTGGACTTCAACTTCAACGGCTGGGGCAGCAAGCAGACGGCGGCCAACGATACCCGCGTGGCCGACACCCTCAGCTACGAAATGGAGGCCAACTACATTCGCAGCGCGCTGGTGGGCGAGGGCGGTGGCATCGAGGTGGACGGCCACGGCACCGCGATCATGACCGAGAGCTGCTGGGTGAACAGCAACCGCAATCCGGGCATGAGCAAGGCGCAGATCGAGGCCGAGCTGAAGGCCAATCTCGGCCTGCGCAAAATCATCTGGCTGCCCGGCATCAAGGACAAGGACATCACCGACGCCCACGTCGACTTCTACGCGCGCTTCGTCAAGCCGGGCGTGGTGATCGCCAACCTGGACAACGACCCCAAGTCCTACGACTACGCGGTCACCCGCAAGCACCTGGAAATCCTCAACGCCGCCACCGATGCCGATGGCCGCAAGCTGGTGGTGCACACCCTGCCGCCGCCCCTGAAGGTGCGCAGCAACCAGTACACCAGCAACAACCCGGATTTCGCGCCGGGCTACATCAACTACCTGCCGATCAATGGTGCCGTCATCGCCCCGCAGTTCGGCGATGCGGCAGCGGACAAGTACTGCAAGGACCTGCTGACGACGCTCTATCCGGGGCGGGTGGTGGAACAGCTCAACATCGACCCGATCGCCGCCGGCGGTGGCGGGATCCACTGCGTGACCAAGCACCTGCCGCTGGTTTGAGGGGGCTGCGGGGCAGGGGGCCAATGAGCCTCCTGCCACCGGGCCTGGTGATCACAGGCATCCTTCCGGTCCGTTAGAATGACCGCCCCGCCCAGATGCCTGTCCAACGAGATGCCCATGCCTTCGATCCGCCACTGCGTTCTCCGCCACCGCTTCGGTGAGGCCCGGCCATGAGCGGCGCCACCGTGGAGCTGGTGGAAACCGGCCCGGAGCACGCCGAGCTGATCCGCAACCTGTACCAGTTCTATGCCTACGAGTCTTCGGACTGGGAGCAGGAAGACGTGGAAGTGGACGGCCGCTTCTACATCCACGATGAGCACCTGGCGCGTTACTGGCAGGCGCCGCAGTGGAGCGCCAACCTGATCCTGGTGGACGGTTTCATTGCCGGGTTCCTGCTGATCGAACGCAGCGAGTTGCCGGGGATCGATGCCCTGGAACTGGCCGACCTGTTCGTCCTGAAGAAGTACCGCCGCATGGGCATCGGCCGCGCCCTGGCCAGCCAGGTGCTGACGAGCGGGGAGGGGAATTGGCTGGTGCGTTTTTATGGCCAGGATGAGACGGCGGCCGCCTTCTGGCGGACGGTGCTGGACCAGCTGCCGCGTCCGGTGCATGCCATCGAAGTGGATGATGACCCGCAACTGCAGAACTTCCTGGTGACCCGCGCGCGCCACTGAAGGGGCTGCACAAGTTGTGCAGCAGGATCATTCGACTGTCATTTTCGATCATTGAGCCGGGGTATGCCGGCTCGTATCGTCCTTCCTCACCAGGCTGTCCGCCGCCCCCGTGGCGGGTAGGCCGTCACAAGAAGAACGATTGGGAGGAACACAGCATGTCCGAACTGAACCTGCATCCCCAGGCCGCCGCCTCGCTGGCGCGCTGGCACGAAATGGTCGCGCAGAAAGACCTCAGCGAACTGCCTGAACTGCTCGCGGCGAACGTGGTGTTCCGCTCGCCCATGGCCCACACGCCTTATCCGGGGGTGAAGGTGGTTTCCACCATCCTCAACACCGTGCTCAAGGTCTTCGTCGACTTCACCTATCACCGCCACTTGGCCACGGCCGACGGCAGCAGCGTGGTGCTGGAGTTCAGTGCCAACGTCGATGGGCGTGAGCTGAAGGGCATCGACATGATCCGCTTCGATGAGCAGGGCAAGATCGTCGACTTCGAAGTGATGGTTCGTCCCATGAGCGGCCTGCAGGCCCTGGGCGAAGAAATGGGTCGGCGCGTGGGGGCCTTCCTGGCTACCGCCAAGGCCTGAGTCGGCACAGAGGCGGGGCGACGCTGATGGCTATGTCTGCATCAAGTGTTGCAAGTAGCTGCATTGCCCGTAGGAGCTGGCTTGCCAGCGAATGGCCCCGTTTCGCTAGCAAGCTAGCTCCTACAAGGCTCCTGGACCGATGGTCGATCTCTGGCAACAGCTAACGCAGACATAGCCAAGCGAATCGCTCCCGTCCCTGCACGGCACCGAATGGTGACCCCGCCGCAAGGGCGGGATCGCACATCGTCAGTAGGTGTAGACGAAGTCCCGCACACCCCGGCCATCGAACTCCACCGCCAGCCATTCCCTCAGCAGGATGGTGGTCAGTTCGGGCTCTTCCAGCGGCGGCAGGTGGCCGCAATGTTCGAGGATCTCCAATCGCGAGCCGGTGATGCGTTCATGCATCAGCCAGGCTTCGGACACCGGCGTGAGCTGGTCGTCGGCACCGACCACGATCAGGGTGGGCACTTGGATGTCGCCCAGCATGGGCAGGGAATCGTCTCGCTTGATGATCGCCTGCTGCTGGCGCACGAAACCGTCCTTGCCCACGGCCGAAGCCATTTGCTGCACGGTGGCGGATACCTGGGAGTCCAGCCAGCGAGGGTGGATCAGACGCGGCATCAGTTGCGGGCTGACACCGACGAAGCGACCGCGCTCGGCAAGTTCCAGCAATCCCTTGCGGGTTGCGGCGCGCTCGGGCGAGTCAAGGCTGGCCATGGTGTCGAACAGCGCAAGGCGCAGAACCCTTTCCGGGGCCTGGCGCATGATTTCGAAGGCAACGTAACCACCCATCGATAGCGCCGCCAGGGCGAACTGCTCCGGGGCTTCGTCCAGCACGCGCCGGGCCATGGCGGAAATGCTGTCATCACGGGTGAGGTCGGGAATATGGATGTCTACCTCGTCGGCGAGGGCGGCGGCCTGGTGCGCCCAGAGGCGCTCGTCGTTCAGCAGGCCCGGCAACAGGACCAGGGTCGTTGGGGTTTCTTCCATAAGGCAAGGCACTCGTACAGATTGCGAGTCGCAGCTCGGGCGGCGCAGAGGCCGTTCGGTCTGGCGACAGGGATCAGGGGTTACGCGGATGGAGTCCATCAGCGAACCCTAGATGCGAAGCGTTTCACATAAATGAACGGCGAAGTTTAGCCGCATTCCACCGCCGGGTTGGCACAAAGGATTCCTCGGAGGCTTCAATCCGGCACCGTGCAAGGGCTTGGGCGCCCTGTATCCCTTTGTATCCGGCCTCTTTCTCCGTTGACTCGCTTACAAATGCTTCCGGCCGCAGATACGTCGCGGATACATGGCTGAGGCGAAATGGCCACACCCGAACGAGGTCAGTCCAAACGCCTCGCTCCAGGGTTACCAACCCGCTACCCATACCCGGAGAAACACCATGTCCCGTACCCAGATCTCGAACAAAACCCGCATTGGCCTGATCGCTGTCGCCCTGGCTGGCGGCCTGAACCTCGCCACTTCCACCGCCTTCGCCGTGGAGGCGCTGCCCCAGGGCTACCAGCTGGCCGCCGCCGACAAGGCAGCCGAAGGCAAGTGTGGTGAAGGCAAATGCGGCGCCGCCGAAGCCAGCAACACCCAAGCCAAGGCAGCCGAAGGCAAATGTGGTGAAGGCAAGTGCGGCGACGCCTCCTTCGCCCGTACCGACACCGACGACGACGGTCTGGTTTCCCGCAAGGAACTGCTGACCGTGGCGCCTCAGGGCGAAGCGGAGTTCATCGCCATGGACACCAACAAGGACGGCTTCCTCTCCGAAGGCGAGGTCTACAAGTTCCGCACCAACCAGTACATCTCCAACGGCAAGAAGGTCCCCACCGAGCTGTTCGTGCAGATGAGCAAGGCCAAGAGCTGATCCGCTTCATCCCACCCTCCCTGTGCCGCTGGCCGGGGAGGGGTTCCACAGCCAGGAGAATGACCCATGAGTACTGCCTCCTTCCCCTCTGGCGCAGGTCTCGGCTTGCGTCGCGCGCTGTTGCCCGAACTGCTGGCGATGGATGCCAGCGCGGTGGATTTCCTGGAGTGCACGCCGGACAACTGGATCAAGGTCGGCGGTCGCCAGGGTGATGGCCTGGCCAGTCTCGCCGAACGCTTCCCGCTGGCCTGTCACGGCCTGTCGTTGTCCCTTGGCGGACCGGCACCCCTGGATCGCGAGTTGCTGCAGCGCATCCGCGAATTCCTCGACACCCACAACGTGGCCTTCTTCAGCGAGCACCTGAGCTACTGCTCGGACGACGGCCAGCTCTACGACCTGTTGCCGTTGCCCTTCACCGACGAGTCGGTGCGCCATGTCGCCTCGCGCATCCGCCAGGCCCAGGACGCCCTGGAGCGGCGCATCGCCGTGGAGAACATCTCCTACTACGCCGCGCCCTATCAGGCGCTGCAGGAGATCGACTTCCTCCGCGCGGTACTGGAGGAGGCCGACTGCGACCTGCTGCTGGACGTCAACAACCTCTACGTCAATTCGATCAACCACGGTTACGACGCCGCCGCCTACCTGGCTGCGCTGCCGGTGGAGCGAGTGGTGTACATGCATGTGGCCGGCCACTACGACGAAGCGCCGGACCTGAAGATCGATACCCATGGCGCCACCGTGAAGGGCGATGTCTGGACCCTGCTGGAACAGGCCTACCAGCGCTTCGGTGCGCTGCCGACCCTGCTGGAACGCGACTTCAATTTCCCGCCCCTGGCCGAGCTGCTGGGCGAGGTGGAACAGATCCGCACGCGCCAGCAGGCCGCCATCGCCTGGCCGGAGGTGCGCCGTGCATGAGGTGCTGCATGACCAACTGATGAGCCTGGCACGCTACGTTCGCGACCCGCAGAACAACGCACCGCCGCCGGGCATCGAGGCGCGCCGCCTGGCGGTGTACCGGCAGTTGTTCTTCGGCAATGTGGAGTCGCTGCTGGCGGGCGGTTTCCCGGTACTCCGTGCCAGCCTGGGCCCCGAGAAGTGGCGGGCGCTGATCGACATTTTCTATGCGCAATACCGCTGCCAGACTCCCTTGTTCACCGAAATTTCCGGAGAGTTCGTCGACTTTCTCGCGGAAGGGGGAGGGGATGCCCTCGACCTGCCGCCCTGGGTGGTGGAACTGGCCCATTACGAGTGGGTGGAGGCTGCGCTGCTGCTGAGCGACAGCCCAGAGCCAGCCCACGATCCCAAGGGCGACCTGCTCGAAGGGGAGCCCGTGCTGTCAAACCTGGCCTGGCCCCTGGCGTACCAATGGCCGGTGACCGAGATCGGCCCCGATTTCCTGCCGCGGCAAGCGCCCGAGCAGCCGACCCTGGTCCTGGCACGCCGTGGCGCCGACCAGAAGGTGCATTTCTCCCGCCTGGCGCCCCTGGCCCATGCGCTGCTGGCGTTGCTGCAGGAGCGGAGCGGCTCGGGCCGGGAACATCTGGAAGCCCTGGCCGAAGCCATTAACGCTGAGCCTGAAACCATCCTGCCGCAGGGCCTGGCCCTGCTGGAAAACCTGCGAGCCCAAGGCGTGGTGCTTGGCACCCGCGACTGAGGCGCAAGCTGTTGCCGGTGTTTGCCGGCGTATCTACCGAGTGGAGTTGAATGATGACCGCGATTCTTGAAAAGACCCTCTATACCGGCCAGACCCGGACCACCGGCGGCCGTGATGGCCAGGGCAAATCCTCCGACGGCGAACTTGCTGTGCGCCTGAGCCCACCCGGTTCTGGCCGGCCCGGCACCAACCCGGAGCAGTTGCTGGGCGTGGGCTGGTCGGCCTGCTTCATTGGCGCCCTGCGTCGCGCCGGCCAGGCCCAATCGATCCGCCTGCCGGATGACGTGGCGGTAGCCGCCGACATCGCCCTGGGTAATACGGCTGACGGTGGCTTCGCCCTGGCGGCGAAACTGACGGTCGAACTGCCTGGCCTCGCCACCGACGTCAAAGCCCGCCTGGTGGAAGCAGCCCACCAACTCTGCCCGTACTCCAAGGCCACTCGCGGCAATATCGAAGTGACCTTCGAGATTCCCTGAGTCGCTATGGCTGAATAGAAGCCCGCGCACCTTTCGAGGTGCGCGGGCTTTTTGTTTTGCTGTGCGGGCGCGCACGGCACCTTTCTGCGTTTGATTGCGGGCCACAGCGAATGAATTCGCCCCTACAGGATTGTGCTGGAGGTGAGCCAAGAGTCACCCCTCGCCCTCTGGGAGAGGGGCTGGGGGAGAGGGTGGTCACCCGTTGGCACGGTGCCTTGCCATTTTCGCGAATAAATTCGCCCCCACAGGGCAGGACTGCGTCCTGCTTGGCGATTGAAATCGCCCCTACAGGACTGTGCTGGAGGTGGACCGGGAGTCACCC